>NZ_JBVIPD010000009.1:0-15098 GCF_055578235.1 Streptomyces sp. NPDC033136 | reverse complement strand
CTGCGGGTAGGGCGGCTGCCCCGCAGTCTGCGGATACGGTTGCGGCTGTGGCTGTTGCGGGTACTGGCCGGGCTGGCCCGGGCCCTGCTGGCCGGGAACCGGTGGCTGTCCGGGGAAGGGCTGCTGCTGCCCGGGGTGCGGAGGCTGACCCGGGGTGTGCTGGCCGGGCAGCGGCGGGGCGGCGACCGGCGGCGGGTTGCCGTCGGAGGTCCACAGGCCGTGCGACTGCTGGTGACGGACGAAGTCCTCGGCGACCATCGCCGCGAGGTTGAAGTACGCCTCCCGCACCTTCGGCCGCATCATGTCGAGGTCGACCTCGGCACCGGCGGCGAGATGCTCGTCGAAGGGCACGACGATGACGCCCCGGCAGCGCGTCTCGAAGTGCGCCACGATGTCCTCGACCTTGATCATCTTGCCGGTCTCGCGCACCCCGGAGATGACGGTGAGGGACCGCGAGACGAGGTCGGCGTACCCGTGCGCGGACAGCCAGTCCAGGGTCGTGCTCGCGCTGCTCGCCCCGTCCACGGACGGGGTGGAGATGATGATGAGCTGGTCGGCGAGGTCCAGCACACCGCGCATGGCGCTGTAGAGCAGCCCGGTACCGGAGTCGGTGAGGATCACCGGGTACTGCTTGCCCAGCACGTCGATCGCGCGCCGGTAGTCCTCGTCGTTGAACGTCGTGGACACGGCCGGGTCGACGTCGTTGGCGATGATCTCCAGCCCCGACGGCGCCTGGGAGGTGAACCGGCGGATGTCCATGTACGAGTTGAGGTACGGGATCGCCTGCACCAGGTCACGGATGGTGGCCCCGGTCTCCCGCCGCACCCGGCGCCCGAGCGTGCCCGCGTCCGGGTTGGCGTCGATCGCGAGGATCTTGTCCTGCCGCTCGGTGGCGAGCGTGGAGCCGAGCGCGGTGGTCGTGGTCGTCTTGCCGACACCACCCTTGAGGCTGATCACCGCGATCCGGTAGCAGGAGAGCACGGGCGTGCGGATCAGATCGAGCTTCCGCTGCCGCTCGGCCTCCTCCTTCTTCCCGCCGATCTTGAACCGGCCACCGCCGGCCGCGGGACGGCTGCTCTTCGCCTTCTGCTTCTTGCTGTTGAGCAGCCGGTCGGACGACAGCTCCACGGCAGCGGTGTAACCGAGCGGTGCGGCCCCGGGGTTGGTCGGCTGCCGCTGGTCGTGCTGCATGGGCTGCGGCCAGGCGGCACCGGTACGGGGGTCGACGGGCTGCTGCGGCTGCCCGGGCTGCCCGGGCTGTGCGCCCTGGGCGGGGTGCGGGGGCTGGGCCTGCGGGGGTACGCCGGGCTGGCCCTGCGCCGGAGGCTGGGCCGGCGCCTGCTGCGCGGGCGGCTGGGGGAAGCCGTATCCGCCTTGGGCGTTGGGGGTGCCGGGGTGGGGGAAGCCGTATCCGGCCTGGGGGTTGGGTGCGGCCGGGGCGGGAGCCGGAGCTGGGGTGGGAGTGCCGGGCTGCTGGGTTCCGGGCTGGGGGAAGCCGTAGCCGTCCTGCGGGTGGGGTGTGGGAGCAGGGGTGGGTGGGGTGTCGGGCTGCTGGGCCGGTGCGCTGGGGTAGGGGAAGCCGTAGGCGCCCGGGGCGTTCGGTGCGGCCGGGGCGGGAGCGCCCTGCTGCGGGAAGCCGTAGCCGCCGGGCTGCGGTGCGGGCTGGGCGGGCGGCTGGTTCGGCGGCGTGGGCGCGACCGGCTGGTTCCAGGTGGCGGGCGCGGGCTGCGGCGCCTGCGGCTGGAACGGCGGCTGCTGGGCCGGCAGCGACGGCTGCGGCGGCACCGGCGGCTGCCCCTGCGCGGCCTGCGGCTGCGGCTGCGCGTTCGGATCGGCGGGCTGTGCCTGCGGCTGCTGCTGCGGCTGGGCGGGCCACTGGCTCGCCGGTGCCGGGGCGGCCGGCTGGTACGACGGCGGCAGCGGCGGCACGCCCTGTGGGGTCGGGGGAGTCCAGGCCGGCTGGGCGTCGGACACGCCCGGCGTGGGGGCATTCTGCGGAGCGCTGTCCTCGGGGGAGGCAGCGGAGTCGGCGGGCACGGCGTCCGAGGGCACTGCATCGGCGGGCCCGGCGCTGACGGGCGGGGCATCCGCGGGCGGGGTGTCGGCGAGTGGGGTGTCGGCGGGCTGGGCGTTGTCCAACTGCTCGTCGCCGGGCTGCGCCTGGGCAGCAGCCTGGGCGTCGTCCGGCTGCGCGTCGTCCGGCCCGGGAGCGGCAGGGGCCTCGTCCGCGGTCACCGCATCCGCGGGCACTGCGTCCACCGGCGTCTCGGGTGTCTCGGGCGTCTCCGGCGCGGAGACCGCGTCCTGAAGTGCGTCCTCCTGGGGCACGGCATCGTCGGCCTCCGCCGCGGAAACCGCCACAGGATCCACAACCTCGGCCTCGCCGCCCTCGGAAGCAGGGGCATCATCCCCACCGGACACGTCACCCGCGTCCGCCCCCGCAGGGGCATCCTCGTCGGTGTCGGAGGGCGCACCCTCGACGTCACCGCCGGAGTCTTCGCCCGGCTCGGGTTCTTCGGTCGCGCCAGAAGCGACCGAGTCGACGGAGCCGTCTTCGTCCTGGCCCCTGCCTTCGACCTGGCCCTCGTCCGTCGATTCCAGCCGCGCCTCATCCGCAGCCGCGCGCTCCGCGATCTCCCGCTTCAGGGCGACGGCGGAAAAGCGCATGGTGGCACCGCTGTCCAGATCACCGTTGCCCGGCTCCGCTTCCTCAGCAGCCGAAGCAGCCGAAGCAGCCGCCGGAACAGCCGGAACAGCCGAAGCAGCCGGACCGGCCGGAGCCTCAGGAGCAGCCTCGGGTGTGGCCGACGGCGTCCACTGCGCCTGATATCCCCCGACGGGGATGTTCGGCACGGCCGTAGGAGAGGCCGCGGGCGCCTCGGACGCAGGCACCTCGGACTGCCCCTGGGACGGCGCCCCCGGCTGCGCCCCCTGAGGCTCGAAACCGCTCCCCATCGGCAGCCTGGGCACGGCGGACGGCCCGCCGCCGGACGGCGCGGGCGGTGCGGGCGGCGCGAAGGGCGTACCCGGCGCGGGCGCCGGAGGCGTGAACGGAGCGCCAGGAGCGGGCGGCGGCGCGGGCGGAGTGAAAGGCGCCCCGGGCGCCGGAGCCGGCGCTGAGCCCTGCCCCGGAGTGGACGACGGAAGTGTCGAAGGAAGGGACGACGCCCCACCGGAAGGATTGGCGTGCGGGGGCGGAGTGAGCCCCGGCAGCGGCGGCACCGGACCCCTCGGCGCCCCGGAACCCCCGGGGCCCGCGGGCCCCCCGGCCCCTCCAGAACCCGCAGGCGCCCCGGACGCACTGGACTCCTCGGACGCCCCCGCACCCTGCCCCGAGCTCGAACTCCCCGAGGCGTTCTGCGTGTACCAGGCGGGCGGCGCGTAGTCGATGGTGAACTCGCCCGTCACCTCTGCTGCGGACTCCGCGTCGGGCTGGTCATCGCCGGGTGTGGCCCAGCCCCCGCGGATCCCGTCCCGATCGCTGCTCACAGTGTTCCTCCTGGTGTGGTCGAGCACCCTCATGCCGTGCTGGGGCGACCCTTGCTTGTCGTCCGACATCGTGCGAAGTCGTTTGTCGCGTATCGAGGTCGTCCGAGGCAGTCCGATCCACAGGCTCCCCCGCTTCCCCCTGGGACGCCGACGCCTACCACGGGTTCTGACGGCGCGCCCCGTCCCAGCCTAATCACCACAAGCCCCGCCCCGGCAGGCCCGTCCACCCCCGAGGGCCTGTCCGCCGCGTCACAACCTGCCCGGAAGCTGCCCGGAAGTGACGTACACAGCACACACTTTGGTGAACAAACAGGGCGATAAGCGTGAAGAACCGCGAACCGCCTTGCCGCACAGCCGCCTTGGGGTCGGTTGAGGTCATCAAGACGGCCGCCTCGGTGCCGGAAGAAGAGTGACGAGGGGCGAGCCGGATCACCGGCTCGCCCCTCAACACCCACCGCGACATCTACTGCCCTGCGGCGGACTTCCCGTCGTGCGCCCCCGGCTCCAGATCGAACTCCCCGTCCCGCGCCCCCAGCACGAACGCCCGCCACTCGGCCTCCGTGTAGCGCAGCACCGTGTCCGGGTCGAGCGAGGACCGCATCGCCACGGCCCCCTCGGGCAGATAGGCGATCTCGACCCGCTCCTCGTGCTCCTCGGTGCCCGGTGCGCTGTGCCACTCGACACCGGAGATGTCGAGGGCGTAGAGCTCGTCCCGCTCCCGCTCCTTGCGTGCCTTGATCTCCTCAGCCGTCTCCGCCATGCCGCAGCGACCCCTTCCCGACGTACGATCCGACTTGGCTCACCCTAGTGGCCCCCTCGGGTCCCGCCGGGATCTTCGGAGACCAGGGCAAAGACGCCCCCGACCGCCTGGTACCCTGGTCGACGGCCGTTTGTGTACGCACCCCCGGAGCCCACCGCTCTGGAGGCCGCGCCCAGCGGATCCCCGCCTTCCGAGTCATGGAAGCTCCCCCGAGACACAGACCGGGGGCACTCGGTGGCCATTGCAGACTACGAGGAGTACGCGTGCCGCTCGACGCCGCTACGAAGAAGCAGATCATCACCGAGTTCGGCCAGAAGGAGGGCGACACCGGCTCCCCCGAGGTCCAGGTCGCCATGCTCTCGCGTCGGATCTCCGACCTGACCGAGCACCTCAAGACCCACAAGCACGACCACCACTCCCGCCGTGGCCTGCTGATCCTGGTCGGTCAGCGCCGCCGGCTGCTGCAGTACCTGGCGAAGAAGGACATCCAGCGCTTCCGTGCGCTGGTCGACCGCCTCGGCATCCGCCGTGGTGCGGCGGGCGCCAAGTAGGACGCCGTGCAGGGAGCGGACCCCGGACGAAAGGGGACCGCTCCCTTTGCTGTACGTGCGGAGTGTCACCCCTGCTTTGTAGTGTGGTAGCACAACGCAATACGGACGACGTAGCACAACGCAATACGGACGACACAGCACGACAAGAAGAGGAGAAGCGCACCTAGCCGCCGCCGGTCCTCGGTAGTGGCCCCCGGGGGAAGTGAGCCCCGGGTGCTTCGATCGAAGACCGGCCCGCACAGCCCGGCGCGCTTCTCCGCAACCGTCTCCCCGCCACACGGGCGGTGGAGACGAGGACGAGGAGAAAACGCTAGTGGAGAACGAGACCCACTACGCCGAGGCCGTCATCGACAATGGCGCCTTCGGCACCCGCACCATCCGCTTCGAGACGGGCCGGCTGGCCAAGCAGGCCGCCGGCTCCGCCGTGGCGTACCTGGACGACGACACCATGGTGCTGTCGGCCACCACCGCCTCCAAGAACCCCAAGGACCAGCTCGACTTCTTCCCCCTCACGGTGGACGTCGAGGAGCGGATGTACGCCGCCGGCAAGATCCCCGGCAGCTTCTTCCGCCGTGAGGGCCGTCCCTCCGAGGACGCGATCCTCACCTGCCGCCTGATCGACCGCCCGCTGCGCCCGTCCTTCAAGAAGGGCCTGCGCAACGAGATCCAGGTCGTGGCCACGATCATGGCGCTCAACCCCGACCACCTGTACGACGTCGTCGCGATCAACGCGGCCTCGGCGTCCACGCAGCTGGCCGGCCTGCCCTTCTCCGGCCCGATCGGCGGCGTCCGCGTCGCGCTGATCCGCGGCCAGTGGGTGGCCTTCCCGACGCACACCGAGCTCGAGGACGCCGTGTTCGACATGGTCGTCGCGGGCCGTGTCCTGGAGGACGGCGACGTCGCGATCATGATGGTCGAGGCCGAGGCCACCGAGAAGACCATCAAGCTGGTCGAGGGCGGCGCCGAGGCGCCGACCGAGGAGGTCGTCGCGGCCGGTCTGGACGCCGCGAAGCCCTTCATCAAGGTGCTCTGCAAGGCCCAGTCGGACCTCGCCTCCAAGGCCGCCAAGCCGACCGGCGAGTTCCCGATCTTCCTCGACTACCAGGACGACGTCCTGGAGGCGCTCACCGCCGCCGTCAAGCCCGAGCTCGCCCAGGCGCTCACCATCGCCGCCAAGCAGGAGCGCGAGGCCGAGCTGGACCGCGTCAAGCAGCTCGCCGCCGAGAAGCTCCTGCCGGAGTTCGAGGGCCGCGAGAAGGAGATCTCCGCCGCGTACCGCTCGCTGACCAAGACCCTGGTCCGGGAGCGCGTCATCAAGGAGAAGAAGCGCATCGACGGCCGCGGTGTCACCGACATCCGCACCCTGGCCGCCGAGGTCGAGGCCATCCCGCGGGTCCACGGCTCCGCGGTGTTCGAGCGTGGCGAGACCCAGATCCTGGGCGTCACCACCCTGAACATGCTCCGCATGGAGCAACAGCTGGACACCCTCTCCCCGGTGACCCGCAAGCGCTACATGCACAACTACAACTTCCCGCCGTACTCCACCGGCGAGACCGGCCGCGTCGGCTCCCCGAAGCGCCGCGAGATCGGCCACGGCGCCCTCGCCGAGCGCGCCCTGGTCCCGGTCCTGCCGGCGCGCGAGGAGTTCCCCTACGCCATCCGCCAGGTCTCCGAGGCGCTCAGCTCGAACGGCTCGACCTCCATGGGCTCGGTCTGCGCCTCCACCATGTCGCTGCTGAACGCCGGTGTGCCGCTGAAGGCACCCGTCGCCGGTATCGCCATGGGCCTGATCTCCCAGGAGATCGAGGGCGAGACGCACTACGTCACCCTCACCGACATCCTCGGTGCGGAGGACGCCTTCGGTGACATGGACTTCAAGGTCGCCGGCACCAAGGACTTCGTGACCGCCCTCCAGCTCGACACCAAGCTGGACGGCATCCCGGCCTCCGTCCTGGCCGCCGCCCTGAAGCAGGCCCGTGACGCCCGCCTCCACATCCTCGACGTGATGATGGAAGCGATCGACACCCCGGACGAGATGTCCCCGAACGCGCCGCGGATCATCACCGTGAAGATCCCGGTCGACAAGATCGGCGAGGTCATCGGCCCCAAGGGCAAGATGATCAACCAGATCCAGGAGGACACCGGCGCCGACATCACGATCGAGGACGACGGCACGATCTACATCGGTGCCGCCGACGGCCCCTCCGCCGAGGCCGCCCGCGCCACGATCAACGGCATCGCCAACCCGACGATGCCCGAGGTCGGCGAGCGCTACCTGGGCACGGTCGTGAAGACGACCACGTTCGGCGCGTTCGTCTCCCTGCTGCCCGGCAAGGACGGTCTGCTGCACATCTCGCAGATCCGCAAGCTGGCCGGCGGCAAGCGCGTGGAGAACGTCGAGGACGTCCTCGGCGTGGGCGCCAAGGTCCAGGTCGAGATCGCCGAGATCGACTCCCGCGGCAAGCTCTCCCTGATCCCCGTGATCGAGGGCGAGGCCGAGTCCAGCAGCGGCTCCGCCGCCGGCTCCGACGACAAGAAGGACGACGCCGAGCAGTGACGTCCCGTGGCTCCAAGGCGACGGCCCGCACCTCTTCGGAGGCGCGGGCCGTCGCCCGTACCCAAACCCTCATCAAGGGCCAGAACGGCATCGGCACGGTCCGCAAGACCACCCTCCCCGGTGGCCTGCGCATCGTCACCGAGACCCTGCCCTCGGTCCGCTCCGCCACGTTCGGCATCTGGGCGCACGTCGGCTCCCGCGACGAGACCCCCGCGCTGAACGGCGCCACCCACTACCTGGAGCACCTGCTCTTCAAGGGAACGAACCGCAGGTCCGCCCTGGACATCTCCTCCGCCATCGACGCGGTCGGCGGCGAGATGAACGCGTTCACGGCGAAGGAGTACACGTGCTACTACGCACGCGTCCTCGACACCGACCTGCCGCTGGCCATCGACGTCGTCTGCGACATGCTGACGGGCTCCCTCATCCTCGAAGAGGACGTCAACGTCGAGCGGGGCGCCATCCTCGAAGAGATCGCCATGACCGAGGACGACCCGGGCGACTGCGTGCACGACCTCTTCGCGCACACGATGTTCGGCGACAACCCCCTCGGCCGCCCGGTCCTCGGCACGGTCGACACGGTCAACGCCCTCACCGCCGACCGCATCCGCCGCTTCTACAGGAAGCACTACGACCCGACCCACCTGGTCGTCGCCTGCGCCGGCAACATCGACCACGCCAAGGTCGTGCGGCAGGTCCGCGCCGCCTTCGACAAGGCCGGTGCCTTCAAGGACCTCGCCGCCGAGCCCGTCGCCCCGCGCGGCGGCAAGCGCGCCCTGCGCACCGCGGGCCGCCTCGAACTGGTCGACCGCAAGACCGAGCAGGCGCACGTCGTGCTCGGTATGCCGGGCCTGTCCCGCACGGACGAGCGGCGCTGGGCCCTGGGCGTGCTGAACACGGCCCTCGGCGGCGGTATGTCCTCCCGCCTCTTCCAGGAGGTCCGCGAGAAGCGCGGCCTGGCCTACAGCGTGTACTCGTACACCTCGGGCTTCGCCGACTGCGGCCTGTTCGGGGTGTACGCGGGCTGCAGGCCGTCGCAGGTGCACGACGTGCTGAAGATCTGCCGCGACGAACTCGACCACGTCGCCGAGCACGGCCTCTCCGACGACGAGATAGGGCGCGCGATCGGCCAGCTCCAGGGGTCCACGGTCCTCGGCCTGGAGGACACCGGCGCGCTGATGAACCGTATCGGCAAGAGCGAGCTGTGCTGGGGCGAGCAGATGTCCGTCGACGACATGCTGTCCCGGATAGCGTCGGTCACCCCGGACGATGTCCGCGAGGTCGCCCGCGAGATCCTGGGACGGCAGCCCTCCCTGTCGGTCATCGGCCCGCTGAAGGACAAACAGGCGACCCGCCTCAACGACGCCATCGCCTGACAAACCCCTGGTGAAAGAAGCACAAGAGATGAGCAAGCTGCGCGTGGCGGTCCTCGGCGCCAAGGGCCGAATCGGCTCGGAAGCCGTCCGGGCCGTCGAAGCCGCCGAGGACATGGAACTGGTCGCGGCCCTCGGCCGGGGCGACAAGCTGGAGACGCTGACCGAATCCGGCGCCCAGGTCGCGGTCGAACTGACCACGCCCGACTCGGTCATGGCCAACCTCGACTACTGCGTCGGCCACGGCATCCACGCGGTCGTCGGCACCACCGGCTGGACCGACGAGCGCCTCGCGCAGCTGACGGGCCGGCTGGAGCAGTCCCCGGAGACGGGCGTGCTCATCGCTCCGAACTTCTCCATCGGGGCCGTCCTCACCATGAAGTTCGCGCAGATCGCCGCCCCGTACTTCGAGTCCGTCGAGGTCGTCGAGCTGCACCACCCGAACAAGGTGGACGCCCCCTCCGGCACCGCCACGCGCACCGCCCAGCTCATCGCCGAGGCCCGCCGCACCGCCGGCACCGCCCCGGCCCCCGACGCCACGGCCACCGCCCTGGACGGTGCCCGCGGCGCCGATGTCGATGGCGTTCCGGTCCACGCGGTCCGGCTGCGCGGCCTGCTCGCCCACCAGGAGGTCCTGCTCGGCGCCGAGGGCGAGACCCTGACGGTCCGGCACGACTCGCTCCACCACAGCAGCTTCATGCCGGGCATCCTGCTCGGCGTCCGCCGCGTGGTGAGCACCCCGGGCCTGACCTTCGGCCTGGAACACTTCCTGGACCTGAACTGAGCCGCTGACCGTCATGCGCGCGAAGCTCACCTACGCCCTCACGGCCGCCGCCCTGCTCGTCTACTTCCTCCTGGTCGGCAGCCGCGGTGTGCTGCTCATCGAGAGCGGCACACCCCTCACCGTCACCTTCGGCGTCGCGGTGCTGATCCTGCCGGTCATCGGCCTGTGGTTCCTGTGGAAGAACACCCAGTTCGTCCGCAGGGCCAACGCCCTCGCCGCCGAACTCGACGCCGAGGGCGGCCTGCCCGTCGACGACCTGAAACGCACCCCCAGCGGGCGTATCGACCGGGACTCGGCCGACGAGGTCTTCGCCCGGCGCAAGGCCGAGACGGAGGCCGCCCCCGAGGACTGGCGCACCTGGTTCCGCCTCGCCGTCGCCTACCACGACGCCCGCGACACCCCGCGCGCCCGCAAGGCGATGCAACGCGCGATCGCCCTGCACGACGGCAAGCAGCCCGAAGCCGCCTGAACCGCACCCCGCTCATGCCGCAGGGGCCGGACCGCGAACGGTCCGGCCCCTGCGGCATGTAATTCCGGGGCTCCCGGGGACGTCAGTGCGGCCGGTACTCGTCGGCCCAGGCCTCCACCGAGTCGGCCGCCCGGTCGAAGGCCTCCGTCCGGCCCAGGAAGTCCGCGTTGTGTGTGGTCAGCAGCGCCGGCCCGCCGTCGGGCGACTGCCCCCGCCGGACGACCAGCAGCGCCTGACCCTGCACCGTCCGGGGCAGCCCCAGCCAGCGCACCGGCTGCTGCACCGTGCGGACGGAGGCGACCTGCCCCCAGGGCGCCGTACGGGTCATGAAGAAGCCCACGTGCCGCAGCCCGAGGGCGCTCACCCACACGCCCACGCGCAGCAGTCGCAGCGCTCCGGCGATGACGAGCAGCGCGAGGCCGAACACCACCGCGGCCGAGGTCAGTTCGGCCGTCACCGCGATGATGACCGCCGCGAACAGCACGAACGAGGCGAGCAGCAGCGCCAGGGCCGCCGCTCCCACCCGCCAGGGCCCGGGCCGGTACGGCCGCCGCCAGCGGTCACGGTCGTCATAAGGGAGCGGCACGTCGTCCGCCGCCTCGAAAACGCGGTCGGCCGTCAGGAAGGGCAGGGGCACGGCGGGTCCTCACTCGATCCATGCGTGGGCTGTGCCCGGTGAGGCTACCGATCTGTGTCCCCGGTCACCACTGGCGGGGGCCGGATGGAGTCAGGGCCGGCCCGGGTGCTTCAGCGCCTCTCGGACGCCTGCGACTGCTGAGGCTGACCGGCCGTGTGGTCGGGCGTCAGCGCGGGCGTCCCGATGACCAGGGACCCCGCGAGCCCCGCCACGATGGTGAGTCCCAGCAGCCAGCGGCCGGCCCTCTCGCCGACGGACAGCCGCTCACGCGGTGGGGGAGTGACATTGCTGCGGAACCTGTCGGCCTCGGCGACGAAGGCAAACGGTACGGGTTCACGCCGACCGAACATCAGGGGTGCGTCTCCCTTCAGGGGTGGAACGGATCACTTTCGTCTGTAGAGACGAACGAACTCCCTCAGAGGTGCCCTGTTTCACCGACTTCATTGCGGCACGCCACCGATCGCGCTGATTTCGCCGGGCCGTAGAGTGGCGTCGCCACACGACGAGATGGGAAGGCCCTGCCAACCGTGACCGACACCCCCGCCGACGACCCCAAGCCCAGCTACCGCAGCGACGTCACCGTCGAGCTGGTCAAGCACACCGCGTCCGACGCGGACGTCCTCTTCGCCGCCCGCGTCTCGACCCTCGGCGAGCAGTCCCTGGAAGAGCTGGACAAGGACCCCGAGCGTTCCAAGGGCCTGATCAACTACCTGATGCGGGACCGGCACGGCAGCCCCTTCGAGCACAACTCGATGACCTTCCTAATCAGCGCCCCGATCTTCGTCTTCCGCGAGTTCATGCGGCACCGCGTCGGCTGGTCGTACAACGAGGAGAGCGGCCGCTACCGCGAGCTCCAGCCGGTCTTCTACGTCCCCGACGAGTCCCGCAAGCTCGTCCAGGAGGGCCGCCCGGGCAAGTACGTCTTCGTCGAGGGCACCCAGGCCCAGCAGGAACTGGTCGGCCGCGTGATGGAGGACTCCTACCGGCAGGCGTACGAGGCCTACCAGGAGATGCTCGCCGCCGGCGTCGCCCGCGAGGTGGCCCGCGCGGTCCTCCCGGTCGGCCTGTACTCCTCGATGTACGCCACCTGCAACGCCCGCTCCCTGATGCACTTCCTCGGCCTGCGCACCCAGCACGAGCTGGCCAGGGTCCCGTCCTTCCCGCAGCGCGAGATCGAGATGGTCGGCGAGAAGCTGGAGGCCGAGTGGGCCCGGCTCATGCCGCTCACGTACGCCGCCTTCAACGCGAACGGACGCGTGGCGCCGTAGCGCGCGCCGGTTCCCCGATCAGGTACAGATGTACGGTTCAGCCGGGCGAAGTGTCCGTATTGCGGCATTTGGTTAAGTTCATCTAGCCTGATCAAACGGGTCCGGCACTGCTTGAACCCCCGAGCAGGCAGTGCCGGGCTCCACCTTTGTCACGACTTGTCGCCTGCCCCGAGGGCAGACCCGGTCCTGAGCAACGAGTAGCGTGTAACCCATGGCTCCGACCTCGACTCCGCAGACCCCCTTCGGGCGGGTCCTCACCGCCATGGTCACGCCCTTCAGGGCGGACGGCGCACTCGACCTCGACGGCGCGCAGCGACTCGCCACCCACCTGGTGGACGCAGGCAACGACGGCCTGATCATCAACGGCACCACCGGCGAGTCCCCGACCACCAGCGACGCGGAGAAAGCCGATCTCGTACGGGCGGTGCTCGAGGCCGTCGGAGACCGCGCCCACATCGTGGCCGGAGTCGGCACCAACGACACCCACCACAGCATGGAGCTCGCCCGCGCGGCGGAGCGCACCGGCGCCCACGGCCTGCTCGTCGTGACTCCGTACTACAACAAGCCCCCGCAGGAGGGCCTCTACCGGCACTTCACGGCCGTCGCCGACGCGACCGGCCTGCCGGTCATGCTCTACGACATCCCCGGCCGCAGCGGCGTCCCGATCAACACGGAGACGCTCGTCCGCCTCGCCGACCACCCGCGCATCGTCGCCAACAAGGACGCCAAGGGCGACCTCGGCCGCGCCAGCTGGGCCATCGCCCGCTCCGGCCTCGCCTGGTACTCCGGCGATGACATGCTGAACCTGCCCCTGCTCTCGGTGGGCGCGGTCGGCTTCGTCTCGGTCGTCGGCCACGTGGTCACCCCCGAGCTGCGCGCCCTGGTCGAGGCGTACACCTCGGGCGACGTCCAGAAGGCCACCGAGATCCACCAGAAGCTGCTCGCCGTCTACACGGGCATGTTCCGCACCCAGGGCGTGATGACGACCAAGGCGGCGCTCGCCCTCAAGGGACTCCCCGGGGGACCCCTGCGCGCCCCCATGGTCGAATGCGCGCCCGAGGAGATCGAGCAACTCAAGATCGATCTTGCCGCCGGCGGGGTACAGCTCTGACACCTGACTTCGCGCGGCCCCCGCGCACCTGCTTCACAACTGAATAGGCGGGCCACCGGTGCCCGCACCACTCCACACGACAACTGCTTCTGCACGAACGTCATGCGCGCCACGTGCCCTACCGGTACGTGGCGCGCGTGGTTGAGGAGAGTCTTTTGAGTCATCCGCACCCCGAACTCAGCCCGCCCCCGCCGCTCCCCGAAGGCGGCCTGCGGATCACCCCACTCGGCGGCCTCGGCGAGATCGGCCGGAACATGACGGTCTTCGAGTACGGCGGCCGCCTGCTGATCGTCGACTGCGGAGTGCTCTTCCCCGAGGAGGAGCAGCCCGGAATCGACCTGATCCTGCCAGACTTCTCGTCCATCAGGGACCGCCTGGACGATATCGAGGGCATCGTCCTCACGCATGGTCACGAGGACCACATCGGCGGCGTCCCCTACCTCCTGCGCGAGAAGCCGGACATCCCGCTGATCGGCTCCAAGCTGACCCTCGCCCTCATCGAGGCCAAGCTCCAGGAGCACCGCATCCGCCCGTACACCCTCGAGGTGGCGGAAGGGCACCGCGAGCGCATCGGCCCCTTCGACTGCGAGTTCATCGCGGTCAACCACTCCATCCCGGACGCGTTGGCCGTGGCCATCCGCACCCCGGCGGGCATGGTGGTCCACACCGGCGACTTCAAGATGGACCAGCTCCCGCTGGACAGCCGTCTCACGGACCTCCACGCCTTCGCACGCCTGAGCGAGGAGGGCATCGACCTCCTCCTCTCGGACTCGACGAACGCCGAGGTCCCGGGGTTCGTCCCGCCCGAGCGGGAGATCTCCAACGTCCTGCGGCAGGTCTTCGCCGGCGCCCGCAAGCGCATCATCGTCGCGAGCTTCGCCAGCCACGTGCACCGCATCCAGCAGATCCTGGACGCGGCGCACGAGTACGGCCGCCGGGTAGCCTTCGTCGGGCGCTCCATGGTCCGCAACATGGGCATCGCCCGCGACCTGGGCTACCTGAAGGTCCCACCGGGCCTGGTCGTGGACGTCAAGACGCTCGACGACCTCCCGGACAGCGAGGTGGTCCTGGTCTGTACGGGCTCCCAGGGCGAGCCGATGGCGGCCCTGTCCCGCATGGCCAACCGCGACCACCAGATCCGCATCGTCCAGGGCGACACGGTGATCCTGGCGTCGTCCCTGATCCCCGGCAACGAGAACGCGGTCTACCGCGTGATCAACGGCCTCACCCGCTGGGGCGCCCACGTGGTCCACAAGGGCAACGCCAAGGTCCACGTCTCCGGCCACGCGTCCGCGGGCGAACTGCTGTACTTCTACAACATCTGCCGCCCGAAGAACCTGATGCCGGTGCACGGTGAATGGCGCCACCTGCGCGCCAACGCCGAACTGGGTGCCCTGACCGGCGTCCCGCACGACCGCATCGTCATCGCCGAGGACGGCGTCGCCGTCGACCTGCTCGAAGGCGAGGCGAAGATCTCCGGCAAGGTCCAGGCGGGCTACGTCTACGTCGACGGCCTCTCCGTCGGCGACGTGGGCGAGCCTGCTCTGAAGGACCGCAGGATCCTCGGCGACGAGGGCATCATCTCGGTCTTCGTGGTCATCGACTCGTCCACCGGGAAGATCACCGGTGGCCCGCACATCCAGGCCCGAGGCTCCGGCATCGAGGACTCCGCCTTCGGTGAGGTGGCCCCGAGGATCACGGAGGTACTCGAACGCTCCGCGCAGGACGGCGTGGTCGAACCCCACCAACTCCAGCAGCTGGTGCGCCGCACGCTGGGCAAGTGGGTGTCCGACACCTACCGGCGCCGGCCGATGATTCTGCCTGTGGTGGTGGAGGTCTGACGGGCCGTCGGGCCTGAGGACGGGTCAACTGGGAGCGGGGCGCCTCGATTTGCATCGGGGCGCCCCGCTCCAGTAGGTTTACAACTCCTCCCGACGGGGCACCCGGGCCAACTCAGGCACCAAGGACCATGTCCGGTCGGCGAGGGAAATCCGACTCAGAAAGCTCTGATAAAGTCGGAACCGCCGGAAAGGGAAACGCGGAAGCGGAAACCTGGAAAGCGCCGAGGAAATCGGATCGGAAAAGGGTCTGATAGAGTC
>NZ_JBVIPD010000008.1:0-357593 GCF_055578235.1 Streptomyces sp. NPDC033136 | reverse complement strand
CTGGCGTTGACTTTTGGCACGCTGTTGAGTTCTCAAGGAACGGTCGCTTCCTTTGTACTCACCCTCTCGGGCTTTCCTCCGGGCGCTTCCCTTCGATCTTGCGTTTCCGACTCTATCAGACCCTTTTCCGATCCGATTTCCTCGGCGCTTTCCAGGTTTCCGCTTCCGCGTTTCCCTTTCCGGCGGTTCCGACTTTATCAGAGGTTTCGGGCCGGATTGACCGGCCGCTCGTTTCCGATTCATCGGGAGGGGCTTCGTTGAAATCAGCGTTTCAAGAAGCAGACAGATGCTCACCGCTGCCGGTCCGGGGCTAGAGCCCATCTCCAGGCAACTGTTCAAATCTACCTCCCCACACTCGCCGTGTCAACGGCTCCTGTGGGGCGAAGAGGAGACTAACAGTTGAACGGACGTGGTCGCACATCCGGCGGTCGGGGAGTCGATCAGGCCGCTGTGGGGACGGTCGCGCTGCGCTCCGCTGCCTCGACGTCACCGGTGTCTCCCTCTCGGGCGGCACGGCCGCCGAGGACATAGACGTAAGCGAGGAAGGCCAGTTCGGCTGCGATCCCGATGCTGATGCGGGCCCAGGTGGGGAGGCCGGACGGGGTGACGAAGCCTTCGATGGCGCCCGAGACGAAGAGGACCACGGCGAGGCCGATGGCCATGCCTATGGCGGCTCGGCCCTCTTCCGCAAGGGCTGTGCGGCGTGTGCGGGGGCCCGGGTCGATGAGGGTCCAGCCGAGGCGCAGTCCGGTGCCGGCCGCCACGAAGACAGCGGTCAGTTCGAGCAGGCCGTGCGGGAGGACCAGACCGAGGAACGTGTCGAGGCGGCCGGCCGAGGACATCAGGCCGACGCCGATCCCGAGGTTCAGCATGTTCTGGAAGAGGATCCAGATGACCGGCAGTCCCAGGAAGACACCCAGGATCAGGCACAGGGCCGCGGCCCAGGCGTTGTTCGTCCAGACCTGGGCGGCGAAGCTCGCGGCCGGGTGGCTGGAGTAGTACGTCTCGTACTGGCCGCCGGGGCGGGTGAGCTCGCGGAGTTCACTGGGGGCCGCGATGGAGGCCTGCACTTCGGGATGGGTGCCGATCCACCATCCCAGGAGGGCCGCCACGGCCGTGGACAGGAGCGCGGTGGGGACCCACCAGTGGCGTGACCTGTAGACGGCGGCCGGGAAGCCGTGCGCGAGGAAGCGTGTGACATCGCGCCAGGATGCGCGCCGGTTTCCTGTCACGGCACTACGCGCGCGTGCCACGAGCTGGCTGAGCCGGCCGGTCAGCTGGGGGTCGGGAGCGCTGGACTGGATCAGGGAGAGGTGTGTGGCGGCACGCTGGTACAGGCTGACGAGTTCGTCGGCTTCGGCGCCGCTGAGGCGGCGCTGGCGGCGGAGCAGGGCTTCGAGGCGGTCCCACTCCGCTCGGTGGGCGGAGACGAAGACGTCGAGGTCCATCGGTGTGCCTGCTCCTCGGCTGGTCGCGGCGGCTCGTCGTGGATCAGCTTGTCGTACTGCGGTGCGATGCGCCCTCAGCTTGGCAGACTGGCCCTGTCAGGGGCAGGGCAGGGGAAGGGCGGCGGGCGTGAGTGAGCTGGTGACGGGCGAGGCTGTGGCGTTGGAGCTGCGCCCGGCGAGACTGCCCAGCAGGGCGCTGGCCGTGTTGCTCGATCTTGTGGCGGCCATGGCGGTCTATGTCGCCGTGACCATCGCGTTGGTGTTTTCGACCGCTTCCCTGGACGAGGCGGCGCAGACGGCGCTGTCGATCGCGACGTTCGTTCTCGTGCTGGTGGGGGCGCCGATCGCGGTGGAGACGCTCAGCCATGGGCGGTCGCTCGGGAAAATGGCGTGCGGGCTGCGGGTGGTGCGGGACGACGGTGGGCCGATCCGGTTCCGGCATGCGCTGGTGAGGGGCTTGATCGGAGTGATCGAGATCCTCATGACGTTCGGCATCGTGGCCTGTATCGCCTCGTTCGTGTCGGCGCGTGGTCGGCGGCTGGGGGATGTGTTCGCGGGGACTCTCGTCGTGCGGGAGCGGATCCCGGTCGCACGGAACGGCTTCGTTCCGCCTCCTCCGCCGTGGCTGGCGGGGCGGTTCTCGGGGCTGGATCTGTCAGCGGTGCCGGACGGCTTGTGGCTCGCCGTGCGTCAGTACCTGACGCGCATGCAGCAGCTCGATCCGCAGGTGGGCTGGTCCATGGCGGAGCGGCTGGCCTCGGATCTCGCCGAGCGTACGGGGACTCCGGTGCCGCAGGGTGTGCCGCCGGCGGCGTATCTGGCGGCGGTCGTGCAGGAGCGGCAGGCGCGGGAGGTCCGGCGGGCTTTCGGGAGCGGTTCCGGCATGTCTTCTGCCGCGACGCCGGTTACCGAGGGGGGCCCGGCCGCCGGCGGGATTCCGGCTGCGGGCGGGGTCCCGGCTGCTCATGAACCTCCGGCGGTGCCGTCCGGGCCGGTGTCCGAGCCGACCGGCGGGGGCAGCCGGCCCGTGGAGTCACCTGAGGTCCCGTCGGATGAGCGGCCCGGCACCGGGTTCGTCCCGCCGGCGTAGTGGAGTGCGGGGCACCCTGCTCAGGTGAACACCGACGGCGGTGATTCGAGGTCCTCGAGCTCGATGCCGGGGGCCGCGAGCACGACGTCGCCGGCCATGTGCACAGCGTGCTGCTCGCCCGTGTCCAGGGCTGTGACCTGGTATGCGTCCACGGTCAGAGGGCCGTTGTCAGTGGGGTGTGCTTCTCTCTTCAGCAAGGCCCACGACTGGTCCACGGTGCGCGGGGCGAGGACCGGGTCCGTGAAGGCGACGAGGCGTACGCGGGTGGCGGCTGCGGAGGGGGTGAGGCGCAGGAGACGGGCGGTGGCGACGAGGAACGCCGGGGAGGTGCCGGTGAAGGCGTGGGCGCGCACATTGCCTTCCGTGGCGTCGGTTCCGGTGGGGTCGGTGCGGACCCAGGTGACGCCGTCGAGGGCGGCGCCGCGGACCTGCCAGGCGGCAGCGTGGAGTTCGAGGCGGATGGGCCGGCCGAGTTCGTCGAGGGTGAGGTCGACGGAGCCGTGGTGATCGCCCGAGGGGGTGGTCAGCTGGGAGTCGTAGCGCCAGCCGGAGGGGCCGGGGGCGCATTGGAAGTGTTCTTCTGCGAGGGGGGTGTGATCGTGCGGATCGTGGAGCGAATAGCGGCCGCGGGGCATGGGGATCCTGGGTCCTGACGGGCTGAGCCGGTCGCCGGCCGGTCGAACGGGGCAGGCCCCCCGGCACGGGGGTGCGGGGGGCCTGTCTCGGTCTCGGCAGCGCTGTGCTGCTCGGCTCAGTAGCGGTAGTGGTCCGGCTTGAACGGGCCCTCGACCTGGACGCCGATGTACTCGGCCTGCTCGGGGCGGAGCGTGGTCAGCTTCACGCCGAGCGCGTCGAGGTGGAGGCGGGCGACCTTCTCGTCGAGGTGCTTGGGCAGAACGTAGACGCCGGTCGGGTACTCGTCGGGCTTGGTGAACAGCTCGATCTGGGCCAGGGTCTGGTCCGCGAAGGAGTTGGACATCACGAACGACGGGTGGCCGGTGGCGTTGCCCAGGTTCAGCAGGCGGCCCTCGGACAGGACGATGATCACCTTGCCGTCGGGGAAGGTCCAGGTGTGGACCTGCGGCTTGACCTCGTCCTTGACGATGCCCGGGATCTGGGCGAGGCCGGCCATGTCGATCTCGTTGTCGAAGTGGCCGATGTTGCCGACGATGGCCTGGTGCTTCATCTTGGCCATGTCCGAGGCCATGATGATGTCCTTGTTGCCGGTCGTGGTGATGAAGATGTCGGCCTTGTCGACGACCTCGTCGAGGGTCGTGACCTGGTAGCCGTCCATCGCGGCCTGGAGGGCGCAGATCGGGTCGATCTCGGTGACGATCACGCGGGCGCCCTGTCCGCGCAGCGACTCCGCGCAGCCCTTGCCCACGTCGCCGTAGCCGCAGACGACCGCGGTCTTGCCGCCGATGAGGACATCGGTGGCGCGGTTGATGCCGTCGATCAGGGAGTGGCGGCAGCCGTACTTGTTGTCGAACTTCGACTTGGTGACGGCATCGTTGACGTTGATCGCCGGGAACAGGAGGATGCCGTCGCGCTGCATCTCGTACAGGCGGTGGACGCCGGTCGTGGTCTCCTCGGTGACGCCGCGGATCTCGGAGGACAGCTGGGTCCACTTCTGGGGGTTCTCGCCCAGGGTGCGGGTCAGCAGTTCGAGGATGACGCGGTGCTCGTCGGACTCGGCGGTGTCGGGCGAGGGGACCTGGCCGTCCTTCTCGTACTCGACGCCCTTGTGGACGAGGAGGGTGGCGTCACCGCCGTCGTCCAGGATCATGTTGGGGCCGCCGGTGGGGCTGTCCGGCCAGGTCAGGGCCTGCTCGGTGCACCACCAGTACTCCTCCAGCGTCTCGCCCTTCCAGGCGAAGACGGGGACGCCCTGGGGGTTGTCCACGGTGCCGTTCGGGCCGACGGCGATGGCGGCGGCCGCGTGGTCCTGCGTGGAGAAGATGTTGCAGGAGGCCCAGCGGACCTGCGCGCCGAGGGTGACCAGGGTCTCGATGAGCACGGCGGTCTGCACGGTCATGTGCAGGGAGCCGGTGACGCGGGCGCCGGCCAGGGGCTGCGCCTCGGCGTACTCCTTGCGGATCGCCATCAGGCCCGGCATCTCGTGCTCGGCGAGGGTGATCTCCTTGCGGCCGAACTCGGCCAGGGAGAGGTCGGCGACCTTGAAGTCCTGCCGGTTGTCGACAGTCGTCATTGCGAGCTGCTCCTCGGGGTTGGGGCGAGGTGGGTACGGCTGGTCTGCGCGGCGGCGGACACAGGGGTGCCCGAAAGAGGACACAGGCATGCCCGCGTACGCGCAGCGCAGTCCGTCGGAGGCCCTCTCTCCCTCGGCCGGTCCGCGGTGGGACCGCCCGACCGCCATCAGCAGCGACGTCTGGCTCCGTCCCAAGCTACACCGCGGGCGGGGGCGAACCCCAGTCCGCCCGCGAACACATCGAGCCGATCATGTGACGGATCCGGGTACGGCGACGGGGCCCGCCGAGTGGTCCGGCGGGCCCCCGTGGGCGCGGGAGGAGGGGTCAGTGGGCCGTGGGGGCCGGGCCTCCGGGCGAGGCCTCGGCGTCGGGGCCCTTGTCCGCCTCGGTCTCGCTGTAGATGTCCGGCTCGAGGTAGATGACGCGGGCGATGGGGACGGCGTCGCGGATGCGGGCCTCGGCGGCGTCGATGGCGGCGGCGATCTCGGTGGCGGTCTCCTCGTGACGGACGGCGATCTTGGCCGCGACCAGGAGTTCCTCGGGGCCGAGGTGGAGCGTGCGCATGTGGATGATGCGGGTGACCGTGTCGCCGTCGACGACGGCGGCCTCGATCTTCTGGGTCTCCTCGAGGCCGGCGGACTCGCCGAGCAGCAGCGACTTGGTCTCGGCGGCGAGGACCAGGGCGATCAGGATGAGCAGGATGCCGATGCAGAGGGTGCCGATGCCGTCCCAGACGCTGTCGCCGGTGAGCAGGGCGAGGCTGACGCCGCCGAGCGCGAGGATCAGGCCGACGAGGGCGCCGAGGTCCTCCAGGAGGACGACCGGGAGCTCGGGAGCCTTGGCGTGGCGGACGAACTCCTTCCAGGAACGCTTGCCCCGCAGGACGTTGGACTCCTTGATGGCCATGCGGAAGGAGAAGGTCTCGGCGATGATCGCGAAGACCAGGACGCCGACCGGCCAGTACCAGTTCGTCAGCTCGTGCGGGTGCTTGATCTTCTCGTAGCCCTCGTAGAGGGCGAACATGCCGCCGACCGAGAACAGGACGATGGAGACGAGGAAGGCGTAGATGTAGCGCTCGCGGCCGTAGCCGAAGGGGTGTTGCGGGGTGGCCTCGCGCTTGGCCTTCTTGCCGCCGAGCAGGAGCAGCGCCTGGTTGCCGGAGTCGGCGACCGAGTGGACGGACTCGGCGAGCATCGACGACGAGCCGCTGAAGAGGAACGCCACGAACTTCGCTACCGCGATCGCGAGGTTGGCGACCAGTGCCGCCACGATCGCCTTGGTGCCGCCTGACGCGCTCATGTGTTCGCGTTGTCCCTTCGTATGCCGTTCCAGGGCCGGGACGCCGCCTTGGTGCGGCGCCCATGGCTTGCCCGTGCTTGACGGTGGGCCATTGTTGCAGCCCGCTCGGACTGCGGTGCTTCAGGTCACCAGCACGGGGCGCAGCGAAACGGTCAGGCGACGACGGTGGCCCGGAAAAGCGTTCCCGTTCCGGACACTTCGGCGCTTTCTCCGGCCGGGACGAAGACGGACCGGCCCGGAGTCAGGTCGTGCTCACCGGCCCGGACGGTGCCGCCCGTGCAGAGCAGGATCTGCGGGGTGGAGCGGGTGAGGTCGTGGGCGTTGCCCGCCTCGGGGAGGACGTAGCGGGAGAGGCGGAACTCGTCGATGGGCGTCTCGTAGACCTCCTCGCCGTCCGGGGCGGCCTCCGGGCGCAGGACGCCGGGGTCGGAGGCGTGGAAGCGGACGATGCGCAGGAGTTCGGGGACGTCGACGTGCTTGGGGGTCAGGCCGCAGCGCAGGACGTTGTCGGAGTTGGCCATGATCTCCACGCCGAGGCCGTTCAGGTAGGCGTGCGGGACGCCGGCGCCGAGGTGGAGGGCCTCGCCGGGCTGGAGCCGGACGTGGTTCAGCAGCATCGCGGCGATGACGCCGGGGTCGCCCGGGTAGTGGTGGGCGATGTCGGCGTAGGGGGCGTAGGCGCCGCCGAGGCGGGTGCAGGCGGCAGCCGCCTCCTCCACCGTGCGGGACATCTCCTCGCGGTCGGCGGTGAGGATCGCCGTGAGGACCTCGCGCAGGGCGGCGTCCTCGGGGTGGGCGTGCAGCAGGTCGACGTACGGCTTGAGGGAGTCGACACCGAGGTCGTCGAGGAGACCGGCGGCCTCGAGCGGGGCGCGGAAGCCGCACAGGCCGTCGAACTCGGTGAGCGCGCAGATCAGTTCGGGCTTGTGGTTGGCGTCCTTGTAGTTGCGGTGGGGGGCGTCCACGGGGATGCCGCGGCGCTCCTCGTCCGCGTGGCCCTCCCTGGCCTGCGCCAGGTCGGGGTGGACCTGGAGGGAGAGCGGGGCGCCGGCGGCGAGGATCTTGAGCAGGAACGGCAGGCGGGGGCCGAACTTGGCGACGGCGGCCGGTCCGAGTTCTTGCTCGGGGTCGGCTTCGATGACCTCGACGAGCGTGCCCCGGCTGGTGCGCGATGGCGCGCCCGGGTGGGCGCCCAGCCACATCTCCGCCTGCGGCTCGCCGGTCGGTTCGACGCCGAGGAGGTGCGGGATGGCGGTCGGGGAACCCCAGGCGTAGGGGCGGATGGTGTTGTCGAGGCGGTCCATGGGGTTCTCTCTGCGTGTGCGGGCGTGCGGGCGCGTCAGGGTGTCCCGGGCAAGATCAGGCCCTCGAAGCGAGCGCCAGGTAAACCGCGGCGAAATCCGTGATGGCGATCAGTTCCGCGAGGGTCTCCAGTTCGCCGCCCTCCTCCGGTTCCAGTTCGCTGATCGGTGTGTCGTGGCTGAGGGCCAGGTCGCGGGCGCCGGGGGCGGCGGTGAGGCCGCCGATGGGACGGTCACGGAGGAGCACCACGCGCGCGTGCAGGGCGGGCGGGTCCTCGACGCGGTCGCGGAAGAAGTCGTCGGGGTCGGCGCTGGCGGCCAGCGGGCCGGCGAGCAGGGCGCTGTGCGCGGCGAGGGCCTCGGGGAGTTCGGCGACGACCGCGGGGGTGCCGGAGAGTTCGGCGAGCGCGGCGGCGAAGCGGCGGCCCGCGGGTCCGGCCGAGACGCCCTCGGTCCAGATGATGGGGAGCGCGTCGGCTAGTTCGGCGGCGAGGGTCTTGGCGGGGTTGCTGTACGTGGCGATGGCGGGGCCGCAGCGTTCGGCGATGCGGTCGAGGCGGTCGGCGACCTTGCCGAGGGCGTCCGGCGGGGCGGCGAGCACTCCCGTACGGTCCAGGAGCGCGAGGAGCGGGGTGAGCAGCGCCCACAGGACACCGGGGGCGGACGCGGCGAAGGGCTCTTCCTGGTCGTACGGGGCGGTCGCCATGGGGACGAAGAGGCCGTGGGAGCCGTTGACGGCGTCGGCGAGCGGGGAACGGCCGGGCGCTACGGCGACGACGGCGCAGCCCCGGCGGTAGGCCTGTTCGGCGAGGAGGGACAGGCCCGGTTCGGTGCCGTCCGGGGTGGTGATCAGCAGGAGGTCGACCGAGCCTGCCCAGCCGGGCAGTTCCCAGCGCAGGGCGCCCGCCGCGGGGGCGACGCCGCTGGGGGCCAGGCGGGTCACGGGGCTGCCGGGGCCGGCGAGGGTGCCGAGGAGGTCCGCGGCGTGGGTGGCGGCGGCGCCCGGCCCGGCGATGAGGACCGCGCGGGGGCGGCCGTCGGGCTTGAGGTCGTTGATGCCGGCCTCGGTGGAGTGGCGGGCCGCGGTGCGGACGCGGGCGCCTGCTTCGGCGGCGCCGCGCAGCAGGCCGCGGTGGTCGGCCTCGGTGAGACGGTCCGGGGAGTCGAGCAGCGATTCGTCGAGCATGGGGCGGCAGCCTCCGGTCGCCGGGGTCCGTTATGGGGATGTCGTCCTACGTCGGTGCCCGTTGTGCCCGGGGGTATGTGCACCGGCTGGGGTGGTGCGGGTGCTGGCGCCGCCGGTCACGCGGGGCGGCGGGCCTCGTCGACGAGAAGGACGGGGATGCCGTCGCGGACGGGGTAGGCCAGGCTGCAGCTCGTGTCGGTGCAGATCAGCTCGGTGTCCTGCTCCTTGAGGGGGGCGTGGCAGGCCGGGCACGCGAGGATTTCGAGGAGGCCGGATTCGAGGGGCATAGGGGTTTCCTCCGAGGTGCGGGCGCTTGGGGTCGTGCCTGGTCAGGTTACCGCCGATGGAGCCGGGGCCTCAGGGGTCCTTTCACTGTGCCCGCCGGGTCGCGCGGCCTGGCCCCGCGCCTCGCCGCGTTGCCGAAGAGCCCTAGCTAGTAGCTCCTCCCTCAAGCTTTCGCCTGCGCTCGAGCAGGGGGCACCCCCATCGAGAGGGCCCTCCGGCGCCTTGCGATGCACGGCACCAGACCACGCGACCTGATCGGACGCTCATAGTGAAAGGACCCCTCAGCCTCTGATGATCCCCAGCACCTCGTCCCGCACCCGCGCCATCGTCTCCGCGTCCCTGGCCTCCGCGTTCAGCCGCAGCAGCGGCTCCGTGTTGGACGGGCGGACGTTGAACCACCAGTCGGCGGAGGAGACCGTGAGGCCGTCGAGGTCGTCGAGGGTGACGCCCGCACGGCTCTCGTACGCGGAGCGGATCGCGGCGAGGCTGGCCGCCTGGTCGGCGACCGTGGAGTTGATCTCGCCGGAGCCGGTGTAGCGGTCGTACTCGGCGACGAGGGAGGAGAGGGGGGTCTCCTGGCCTCCGAGGGCCGCCAGGACGTGCAGGGCGGCCAGCATGCCCGTGTCGGCGTTCCAGAAGTCGCGGAAGTAGTAGTGGGCGGAGTGCTCGCCGCCGAAGATCGCGCCGGTGCGGGCCATCTCGGCCTTGATGAAGGAGTGGCCCACGCGGGTGCGGACGGGGGTGCCGCCGTTCTCCCCGACGACCTCGGGGACCGACCAGGACGTGATCAGGTTGTGGATGATCGTGCCCTTGCCGCCGTGCCTGGCCAGTTCGCGGGAGGCGACGAGGGCGGTGATCGCCGACGGGGAGACCGGCTCGCCCCGCTCGTCGACGACGAAGCAGCGGTCGGCGTCGCCGTCGAAGGCGAGGCCCAGGTCGGCGCCCTCCTCGCGGACCCGCCGCTGCAGGTCGACGAGGTTGGCCGGGTCGAGGGGGTTGGCCTCGTGGTTGGGGAAGGTGCCGTCGAGCTCGAAGTACATCGGGACCAGCGTCAGGGGCAGGCCGGCGAAGACCTCGGGGACCGTGTGCCCGCCCATGCCGTTGCCCGCGTCGACGACGACCTTCAGGGGGCGGATGGAGGTCAGGTCGACCAGCGAGCACAGGTGGGCCGCGTAGTCCGCCAACGTGTCGCGGCCGGTGATCGTGCCCGGCTCAGCGGCCGGCTCCGGCGCCCCCGACTCGCTCCAGCGCTCGACCAGTTCGCGGATCTCGGCGAGGCCGGTGTCCTGGCCGACCGGGGCGGCGCCCATGCGGCACATCTTGATGCCGTTGTACTGCGCCGGGTTGTGGGAGGCGGTGAACATGGCGCCGGGCAGGTTCAGCGCGCCCGAGGCGTAGTACAGCTGGTCCGTCGAGCACAGGCCGATCTCCGTCACGTCGGCGCCCAGCGCCGCCGCCCCGCGCGCGAAGGCACGCGACAGGCCGGGTGAGGAGGGCCGCATGTCGTGCCCGGTCGCGATGGCGCTCGCGCCGGTGACCCGCACGAAGGCCGCCCCGAAGAGCTCGGCCAGGGACTCGTCCCACTGGTCGGGGACGACCCCGCGTACGTCGTACGCCTTCACGACCTGCGACAGATCAGCAGCCACGGCCAACCTTCCTGAAAAGTACTGTCGGGCCGCCCAAACTACCCCCGGCCGCCGGCAGCGCGCTGGGCGGACGCCAGGAGGACTCCCGGCCGTCACCTGAGGTCAGGGCAGCGTCCGGCCCATGAGTGCACGTGTGGCATGCGGAGAGACAAGAGGGGGTGGCTCAGTTGTCGGGCGACCGCAGGACCCGCAGGTGCCCGCGCCGGGCGACCTCCATCGGGTCGGCCGCACGGCCGCCGCCACTGGCCCCGGCCGCCCGCTCCTGGGGGCGGGCCGCCTCGCGCACGGCGTTCGCAAGCGCTTCCAGGTCGTCGCCGCTCGGACGCGCCGGGGCCGAACCGTCGAGGAGCCGGACGACCTCCCAGCCGCGCGGGGCGGTGAGGCGTTCGGAGTGCTCGGCGCACAGGTCGTAGCAGTGGGGTTCGGCGTAGGTGGCGAGCGGGCCGAGGACCGCGGTCGAGTCGGCGTAGACGTACGTCAGCGTCGCGACGGCGGGACGGCCGCAGGCGGTGCGCGAACAGCGACGTACAGGGCTCACGATGTTGGACGGTACCGCACTCTTGAGCGGGCCGCGACGACTCTCCATCAGGTCACTCCACCGTGTCGTGCTGTGAAACGTCCCACACCCCCCTTCGGGTGCACCCCGCTGACCTGCCCGGACAGCTTCGTCCGTCATGTCGAACGATCCCGCAAGTGATCAAGAGTCGCTACAAAACCGTCAATTGCCGTGAGGTCGCCCCTCTCGGCGAGATACGGAATCGAGCCCAACCTTGGCTTGAATGCTCAGGTGACGACACGCCGTACGGGGCGGCCGGAAGCCGTCCGTGCCGCCGTGCGGTGCCGGGCACACGGGCACGGCGGGGACTACCCTTCACCAGTGATGGACAAGCCCGTGACCCCCCGTGCCGCCGCCCCCGGGCCCCGCCGTCGTGATCGACACGGCCGGGGCATGCGCGGCCCGATCGCGCCCCCGCAAGTGCCGCTCGCGGCAAGCCGCGCGGAGGCGTTCGCCGATCTGGTGCAGGACTCCGTGGAGCGGCTGGAGCGGCGGTGGCCGCAGCTCGCCGACATCGATTTCCTGGTCCTCGAGGTGCCGCGGCTCGACGGGCCCGGCCAGGGCTGGCACGACGAGTCGGTACCGCTCGGCGGCACGATCAGCGCGCGCGAGGGGCGCCCCGCGCGCGTGGTCGTCTACCGGCGGCCGGTCGAGATCCGCACCAAGGGACGCGACGAGCGGGCCGCGCTGGTGCACGAGGTCGTCGTCGAACAGGTCGCCGAACTGCTGGGGCTGACGCCGGAGACGGTGGATCCGCGGTACGGCGAGGACCAGGGCTGAGACGGCCGGCAGGGACCTGGGCTACTTCTGCAGCACCGACAGATCCTCGTCCGCCTCCGGTACGGCCACCGTCCCCCGGTCGTCGGGGAGCGTCTGGACGGTGAAGGCCGGGACGCCGTCCGCCGTGGCCGACAGGGTGCGTGAGCCGTAGACCGGGCCGCCGGAGACCGGCTCGACGGTGAGGGCGTACGTGCCCTTCAGACCGCTGGGGACCGCCGGCGCGATGTCCTGGGTCGTGCCGGCCTTGATCGTGTACGTCTTCGACACCGGGGTGCCGCCCTCGCTGCCCGCCGAGGAGGTGACCTTGACCGTGGCGGCGCGGCCGGGGGCGGTCAGGGACAGGGTGCTGCCCTTGGCGCTGTTGTCCGCGGACGTCGCGCGGGTGCCGACGGGGCGGGCGGCCGGGATGAACGCCGTCTCCTGCTTGTCGCCCTTGCCGCGTACGACCCGCAGGGCCGCCACGACCGGCACCGGCCGGTCCGTCGGGGTCAGCACCAGCGAGCCGGCCTCGCCGCGCGTGACGTCGCCCAGGTCGACGGCGGTCGTCATGCCGCCCTTGACGTGCACCGTCTCGTGCCCGGCCGGGGTGATCAGCCCGGAGGGGGAGGCGAGGCGCACCTTGAGGTCCGCGTCGGCGTCGCCGGGGGCGAAGGCGACCAGGCGTACGGAGGTGGCGTCCTTGGGGATGCCGGGCAGGACCAGGCTGCCGGACGGGTCCGTGGACGCGGCCAGCCAGTCGCCGCCGATCCTGTCGTCCAGGGCCTGCACGGCGGCGCCGACCCGCCCGCTGCGGACGTTGACGTGCACGGTGAGGTTGGTCTGCTGCTCGTCGGTGAGGGTGGACAGCAGGACCGGCTCACTGGAGTGCGGCTGGACCGTGATGCTCTCCCCCGCCGCCGACTTCAGGGCGCCGCCCTTGCCGTAGAGCTCGAGGTCGACCACGGCGGCCGAGTCGTCGGGGTTAGTCAGGTGGACGTAGTCGGTGCGGTCGGACGCCGTACTGGCGCCGGGGAACCAGAAGCTCGTGTCCGGGGCCGTGCAGTTGACGCCCTGCAGACCGCGCCCGGTCCCCACGGCGACCTCCGTCGTCTCCTGGACGGTCCAGCCGGGCGCGAACCTGCCGTCCGCGGTCCCGACGAGCGCGGGCGCCTCCGAGCCGGAGCTGTCGCCGGTGACCGGCTTGCCGGGCTCCTTGGGTGTCAGCACGGGCTTGGCGGCCTTATCGGCCTTGTCGGTCTTGCCGCCCTCGTCCTTGCCGGACTTCTCGCCGCCCCTGCCCTGGTCGCCGCCCGCTCCCGAGCCGTCCGCCGACTCCTCGGTCGCCGCTCGGAGTTCGGCCTTGCCGCCGCTCCCGGTGCCCTTCGTGACGGGCGTGAAGGAGGTGTAGGACGTCTCGGCGATGTCGGACAGACTGGGCGCCGGGCACAGCAGGCTCGTGCGCTCCACGGGCAGCTGGGCGGCCGCCTTGGCGGTGCTCTCCGTGCCGGGGGCGTCCGGCTGGGACAGCGCGGCGAAGCCGGTGACGGCGGCGAGCGCGGTCGCGCCGGCGATCAGGGACAGGGTGGTGCGGTTCACTGCTGGCTCCCGTCGGGACGCTCACTGCCCGTGCCGTGGGGGTCGTGCTGCTGCGCCGGGTCGTACGGCGTGCCGTACCCCTGGATGTAGGCCTGGTCGTATCCCTGCTGGTCGTACGACGGGTCCTGGGAGCGGCCGTCGTACGCGTACGGGTCGTACTGGCCGCCCTGGTGGGGATCCGCCTGGTACTGCTGGTACTGCTGCCCGTAGGCGTCCGCCGGGTACCGGGCGCCCTGGGACTGGTCGCCCTGGTACTGAGCGCCCTGGTACTGGTCGCCGTAGCCCGCGTACTCGCCGCTCTGGTAGCCGGCGTTGTCCCACTGTCCGTGGTTCTGCTGCTGGGGCACGGGGGCCGGTGGCTGCCCGGGCTGCGGAGGCGGGAACTCCTCCGGCGGGGCCGCGTCTTCGGCCTCGGCTTCCGCCTGGGCGCGCAGGCGGCGGGCGCGGCGGCCCTCGCCGGCGACGGCCTGGTCCGGGACGGCCGGCTCCTCGGGCAGGTCGTCGTCGATGTCGCGGCGGCGGCCCGGCAGGGCGAGCACCACGAGGACGACGGCGAGCGCGCCCTGCGTCCACAGCCAGGCGGTGTGGCCGATCGGGTCGTCGTAGGTGACGTCCAGCCTGCCGCCGGTGGCGGGCAGTTCGAAGCCCTGGGCCCAGCCGTCGACCGTGGTGAGCGTCAGCGGCTTGCCGTCGAGCGTGGCGGTCCAGCCGTCGGAGGCGGTGTCGGCGAGGCGCAGCACACGCCCGTCGGTGCCGGTCGGGATCGTGGTGTGGATGTCGACGGGTCCGGCGGCGACGGGCCGCGGAGTGCCCGATCCGGAAGCGTCGACGATGGCGGCCCGCGCGACCTCCCGGTCGATCCGCCACAGCGCGCCGCCGTCCTGCTGGCTGAGCCGGGTCAGGCCGGGCGTGGCGTCCAGGACGCGGGTGACCTCGCGGGGTGTGCCCTGGTGGACCAGGACGTAGCGCACGGCGAAGTCGCCGAGCTGGTCGGCCTGGTCGGCGCCGGAGCCGGCGACGAGGTTGGCGACGACCTTGTCGAGCCGGCTGTTCTCGCCGTCGGCGGCGGAGATCTCCCCGTCGCCGAGGCGGGCGCCGGAGCCGCGGACCAGCATGTAGCCGACGTGTGCGGCGGAGTCGCTGTCGAGGACGAGGGTGCGGGCCTGGTCGCGGGTGCGGCTCTCCTCGGCGACGAACGCGGGGACCTGGATCGGGTCCCGCCGCTCCAGGGGCCCGTCGGCGCCGCGGATCATCCAGCCGGCGGCGATGAGCAGCGGGCCCGCGGCCGAGGCGAAGGCGATCAGCGCGGCAACCGGCTGACGCCAGCCGAAGCTCTGCTCGGCGACACGCGTGCGTGCCCCGTCGGCGCCGAGCACGGCGGCGGCCAGGAGGGCGATGCCGTAGACGAGGGTCGCGGGTCCGGCCCAGGTGGAGTTGTTGGCCAGGACCGCGAAGACGAAACCGGTCAGGGCGACCGCCCAGGCCGTCAGGATGCCCAGCCGGCGTTCCGAGCGCAGCAGGGCGGCGAGCGCGGCCAGCACGACGCCGATGAGCATGAGGCCGCTGACGGTGCCGGGGCCGCCCGGGCTGGCGCCGAGCAGGTCGAGGGCGGAGGCGGCCGAGGAGCCGTAGTCCAGGCCGGCTTCCCTGAGGAAGCCGAACGGGAGCAGCGACAGAGACCAGGGTGCGAGGAGCAGCAGGGGCGTGCCGAGCTGGGCGAGGAACCGCGGCCCGTAGGCCGTGATCTCGGACCGGCGCAGGACCAGCAGCCCGGTGCCGAGCAGCAGCGCGATGGGCCACACGATCGGCGTGAACGCCGTGGTGATGGTCAGCAGCAGCGCGTAGGCCCACGTGGCGCGCCAACTGCCGCGCGTGCCCGAGGGGTTCGTCAGGCCGCCGGCCGCGATGCCCGCGCGGGCGATGAGCGGCAGCAGCACGGCGAGGACGGCGGTGCCGACGCGGCCGCCGGCGAGGGCGCCGGTGGCGGCGGGCAGGAAGGCGTAGACGACGGCCGCCCAGGCGCGCAGGAGCCGCGACTCGACCAGTGGGCGGGAGGCGAAGTAGGCGGTGAAACCGGCCAGCGGCACCGAGCAGACCAGCAGGAGCGCGACGGCGAGGCCGGTCGAGCCGAACAGCAGGGACGCCAGCATCGCCACGATCGCGATGTACGGGGGCGCGGAGGAGGTGCCTCCGGCGCCTACCGGATGCCAGGCGTCCAGGTAGCGCGCCCACAGCTCGGAGGAGTCCGCCGGGGCGGGCAGCAGGGCGCCGCCCGCGAGCGCGCCGCCGCCGAGCAGCTGGCGGCAGGCGACCAGGGAGACGAGCAGCAGCACCAGGAAGAGCACCGGTCCCGGCTTGCGCGCGATGCGCTTGAGCCGGGCGAACTGCTCGATCTCCAGGAAGTCCGCGTCGTCGCCCCCCGGGCCGGACTCGACGGCGCCGCCGTGCCGCCCGGCACCGGAGGCGGCCTCCGCGTCGGAGCTGCCGGCGAGGTTGCCGACGGCCTGTTCGACGGTGGCCCGGACGGTCGCGCCGGGCGGCGGGAACAGCGCTCGCAGCTCGCCCTTGTCGATCTGGGGGGTGCCTCTGCCGCGCCGCCCGGCGAGGATCCGCTCGGGCCTGAGCAGGGTGCCCAGCAGGCCGCGGATCTCGTCGACGGCCTGTCCGGGGACCTTGCCGACGAGGTAGGCGACGGTCCGCAGCAGGGTGCCGAGCACGATCCGCAGCAGCACCCAGGGGAGCACGGCCGTACGTGTGTTGACGAGGAGGGTGTAGACGGCGCCGGCCTTGTCGACCTTGTGCGGGGAGGCCGCCGTACGGCCCACGCAGTCGACGGTGCGGCGCTCGCGGGAGGCCGCCTCGGCGTGCCGGACGACCGCCTCGGGGGCGACCAGGACGCGGTAGCCCGCCGCGTGCGCGCGCCAGCACAGGTCGACGTCGTCGCGCATGAGGGGCAGGTGCCGGTCGAAGCCGCCGAGTTGCTCGAAGACGTCGCGCCGGACGAGCATGCCGGCGGTGGACACCGACAGCACGGACCGGACGTGGTCGTGCTGGCCCTGGTCCTGCTCGCGGCGGTCCAGGCCGGTCCAGCGGCGGCCGGAGTTGGCGATGGAGACGCCGACCTCCAGCAGCTGCCGCCGGTCGTACCAGCCGCGGAGCTTGGGGCCGACGACGGCCACGTCCTCGCGGCCCAGCTCGTACTCGTTGTCCACGGCCCGCAGCAGCTGGGCGAGGGCGTCGGGCTCCGGGGCGCAGTCGTCGTGCAGCAGCCACAGCCACTGGACCGGCTCGCCGTGCGGGAGCTCGGGCAGGTCATAGGCGTCGTCGCGCCAGGAGCGCGTGACCGGGTCCCAGCCGCTGGGCCGCTTCAGGTACGGCAGCTCGTCCGGGGTGAGGACCGGGGCGGTGCGTCCGCATTCCTCGACGGCCTGTCCGAAGCCGGTGCGGCGCGCCAGGTGCAGCACCCGGTCGGCACCGAGGGCGTCGGCGACCAGCTGGGCGGAGTCGTCCGCGCTGCCGGTGTCGGCGCCCATCGCGTACTGGGCGGGCCGCTCCTGGCCGAGCAGCCCGGCGAGCGCGTCGGGCAGCCAGCGGGCGCCGTCGTGGGAGACGAGGACCGCGGTCACCACATGACGCGGGAACTCAGGTGTGGCAGCGCTGTCGTGAGGAGCTGCCGAGTGGCTGTGCACGGACATCGAGGTACGGGCCCCGGTTCGGTGGACTGCGGTGGACGCCCGCGACCGGTGGGGGCAGCGGGGCGTCTCGGACGAGCGCCCACACTATCGGCAGTCCCACGGGGGGCGGCGCGCAGCGCCTCATCAAGGGGAGGCGGTCGGGAACCGGGCGGGCAAGGAGGCCCGCCGCCTGTGGACACCCCACCTGCGACGGGCCGTTCGAGCCGTGCGCGTGTGTACGGAACGGATCCGGGACGCCGGTCAGACCGCGGCCTTCTTCAGGCGGCGGCGCTCCCGCTCGGACAGACCGCCCCAGATGCCGAAGCGCTCGTCGTTGGCGAGGGCGTACTCGAGGCACTCGGAGCGGACCTCACAGGCGAGGCAGACCTTCTTGGCCTCCCGGGTCGAGCCGCCCTTCTCGGGAAAGAAGGACTCGGGATCGGTCTGGGCGCACAGTGCGCGCTCCTGCCAGCCGAGTTCCTCGTCCGCGTCGTCGACCAGCAGTTGCTGCACCGTCTCGGTCATGTGCGCCCCTCGTCTGTCTTTCGCGTCCCCGTGATCTAGCCGTTACCGATTCCGGCTGAACGACACGAGTGAAATTACAAGTGTGCTGCTCCGGGCGAGTCAAGCCGAGATCTGCTATTGGGCCCCTTATTCACTCTGCGGAACCAAGCCCATGCGGAAAGTGTTCAAATCACCATAAAACCTGACACACGGACGCGAGACCGCTGGGCTCACGCCTTCCGCCGGACCCCTCGCAGCCCCTACGGAGAAGGACGCCCAGGAGTTCGATCTCGTTCCGGCACGCCCCGCGAAGCGAACTGGATCACAGTCGGATCACGAGTGCGCAACGGGGTTTGCCGGCCCGGATGGACGCCATGTGTCCCGGGTCGGGCATGAACAAACCTTTCATCTGAGCGATCGACCGGATGAGGTGAACCTCATCCCACATACCGGGTGCCGAGTTGACAGTGGAGGTGTGAACCGGTGTCCTTGGGGGCATGCTCGCGAACTTGGCACTCACCTCGACCCGCACCGCCGGGTCCCACGGTGCTGCCCGCGCTCGCTGTAGCTGTCGCTGTTGCTGTTCCAGCTGTTGAGCCCAACGCGCTCCGGCTGCCGCTGAGTCACCCACGGCTCGGCCGCTGTTGCCTCCGCCCCCACCAGGCACTCCTGTCGCCGCCCGCGACCCGGGCACACGCGGCGCGCCCCCCACCGACTTTCCACTCCTGCCGAGGAACCACCGCACCCATGAACAGCGACAGCGACCTCCAGATCGCCGGCGACATCCTCGAAGTCCCGCACCTGCTCCAGCTCCCGCGCGAGCACCCGGCCACCGTCGCCGAGTTCGCCGGACTCGCCCGCTCCCTCGCCGACGACCGCTCCCAGTGGGAGCACCTCGTCCGCTACGACACGGCCAGCCGGTGGTACCACCGGCTGCGCACCGGCCCGGGCTACGAGGTGTGGCTGCTGTCCTGGGTGCCCGGGCAGGGCAGCGGGCTGCACGACCACGGCCGCTCCTCCGGTGTGCTGACCGTGCTGGACGGCACGCTCACCGAGCGCACGGAGCGGGGCACGCGCGCGTTGCGCGCGGGCGCGCAGCGTGTGTTCGCGCCGGGGTACGTACACGAGGTGGTGAACGATGCACTGGAGCCGGCGGTGAGTCTGCACGTGTACCACCCGGGGCTGACGGAGATGCCGATGCACACGGCTCCGCACTGCGAGGCCCTCACCGAGCCGGGCGCCCTGACCGCCTGACGGGTTGCCGTGACCGATAGCGGGTGGCCGTGACCGATGACGGGTGGTCTCAAGCCCCCGGCGGGTCCCGTGGCCGCTGACCGGTTGTCGTGGCCGCCCGCGACCCTGTCCCGCCCGTCGTCCGACCACCACCCCTCAACGAGTCCGCCTGGCGGCTGACACACTGTTTCAATGCGCATTGTGGTTCTGGCAGGCGGCATCGGTGGTGCCCGGTTCCTGCGTGGTCTGAAGCGGGCCGTGCCGGACGCGGACATCACGGTCATCGGCAACACCGGGGACGACATCCACCTCTTCGGGCTGAAGGTCTGCCCGGACCTCGACACGGTGATGTACACGCTCGGCGGCGGCATCAACGAGGAGCAGGGCTGGGGCCGGGCCGACGAGACCTTCCACCTCAAGGAGGAGCTCGCGGCGTACGGCGTCGGGCCCGAGTGGTTCGGCCTCGGCGACCGGGACTTCGCCACGCACATCGTGCGGACGCAGATGCTCGGCGCCGGGTACCCGCTGAGCGCGGTGACCGAGGCACTGTGCGACCGGTGGCAGCCGGGAGTGCGGCTGATCCCGATGTCCGACGATCGTGTCGAGACCCACGTGGCCGTGGAGATCGACGGCGAGCGCAAGGCGATCCACTTCCAGGAGTACTGGGTGCGGCTGCGCGCCTCGGTGCCCGCCGAGGCCGTCGTGCCGGTGGGCGCCGACCAGGCGAAGCCCGCGCCGGGCGTGCTGGAGGCCCTCGCCGAGGCGGACGTGATCCTCTTCCCGCCGTCCAACCCCGTGGTGTCGATCGGCACCATCCTCGCCGTGCCCGGCGTCCGGGAGGCGATCGCCGACGCCGGGGTGCCGGTGATCGGCCTGTCCCCCATCGTCGGCGACGCACCCGTGCGGGGTATGGCCGACAAGGTGCTCGCCGCCGTGGGCGTGGAGTCGACCGCGACGGCGGTGGCCGAGCACTACGGCTCGGGCCTGCTGGACGGCTGGCTCGTCGACACGGTGGACGCGGGAGCGGTGGACCAGGTCGAGGCGGCCGGGATCCGCTGCCGGGCCGTGCCGCTGATGATGACCGACGCGGACGCGACCGAACGGATGGCCCGGGAGGCGCTGGCGCTGGCGGAGGAGGTGCGCGGCGCGTGAGCGGCGAGGAGCGGGGTGCCGCGGAATACCGGGTGTGGGCCCCGGCCGGGCTGCCCGAGGTCGCGGCCGGAGACGATCTGGCCAAGCTGATCGCCGCCGCCGAACCCGGTCTGGCCGACGGGGACGTGCTGCTCGTCACGTCGAAGATCGTGTCCAAGGCGGAGGGCCGGATCGTCCGGGCCGCCGACCGGGAGGCCGCGATCGACGCGGAGACCGTACGGGTGGTCGCCCGGCGCGGCAGCCTGCGGATCGTCGAGAACCGGCAGGGCCTCGTCATGGCCGCGGCCGGGGTGGACGCGTCCAACACCCCTGACGGGACCGTGCTGTTGCTGCCCGAGGACCCGGACGCCTCCGCCCGCGCCATCCGCGCCGGGCTGCGTGACGCCCTCGGCGTCGATGTCGGTGTCGTCGTCACCGACACCTTCGGGCGCCCCTGGCGCGCGGGGCTCACGGACGTCGCGATCGGCGCCGCCGGAGTGCGCGTACTCGATGATCTGCGTGGGGGCACGGACGCGTACGGCCATCCGCTCAGCGCCACCGTCGTCGCCACGGCCGACGAACTCGCCGCCGCCGGTGACCTGGTCAAGGGCAAGGCCGCCGGCCTGCCCGTCGCCGTGGTGCGCGGACTCGCGCACCTGATGGCGGACGGCGACGACGGCGAGGGGGCCCGGGCCATGGTCCGCGGCGCCCGCGACGACATGTTCCGCCTCGGCACCTCGGAGGCGGTACGGCTGGCGGTGACCCAGCGGCGTACGGTCCGGGCCTTCACCGACGAGCCCGTCGACCCCGGTGCCGTACGGCGGGCCGTGGCCGCGGCCGTGACCGCGCCGGCGCCGCACCACACGACGCCGTGGCGGTTCGTGCTGCTGGAGTCGGAGGAGTCGCGGACGCGGCTGCTCGACGCCATGCGGGACGCGTGGGTCGCCGACCTGCGGCGGGACGGCAGGACGGAGGAGTCGATCGCCAAGCGGGTCCGGCGCGGTGACGTCCTGCGGAACGCGCCGTACCTCGTGGTGCCCTGTCTGGTCATGGACGGCTCGCACACCTATGGCGACGCACGGCGGGACGGAGCCGAGCGGGAGATGTTCGTGGTCGCCGCCGGTGCCGGCGTGCAGAACTTCCTCGTCGCGCTGGCCGGGGAGCGGCTGGGGTCGGCGTGGGTGTCGTCGACGATGTTCTGCCGGGACGTGGTCCGTGAGGTGCTGGAGCTGCCGGCGCACTGGGACCCGATGGGGGCGGTGGCGGTCGGGCATCCCGCGGAGGAACCGCGGGCGCGGGCGGAGCGGGACGCGGGGGCGTTCGTCGAGGTGCGGTGAGAGGCGCCGGCCCGGGCCTACCCTCGTAGGGCCCCTCTCGACCCCGGCGACCTCATTCAGGGACTTCATTCATGGCAGGACGGTTCGCTCCCCGGCCCACCCGTACGACGGTGCGCGGTGGGCATGTCGCCGTGCCCGGAGGGGTGCCGCGGCAGGCGGCGGGGCCGGGGCGGGTGCGGGACTGGGTGCCGGACGGGCCGCTGGATCTCGGGCTGGTGCTCGGGCCGTTGCGGCGCGGCCCGGGGGATCCGACGTTCCGGGCGATGCCGGACGGGTCCGTGTGGCGGGCGAGCCTCACTCCCGCCGGGCCCGGAACGCTGCGGGTGTGCGCGTACGGCGGTGGGGTGCGCGGGGAGGCCTGGGGGCCCGGGGCGGAGTGGCTGCTGGAGCGGCTGCCGGAGATGCTCGGGGCCGCGGATGATCCGTCGGCGTTCGTGCCGCGGCATCGGCTGCTGGCGACGACCCGGCATCGGCTGCCCGGGCTGCGGCTGACGCGGAGCGGGCTCGTGCTGGAGTCGCTGATCCCGTCGATTCTGGAGCAGAAGGTCACGACCGACGAGGCGTACCGGGCGTGGCGGTTGCTGGTACGGAAGTACGGGGAGCCAGCACCGGGGCCCGCGCCCGGGCGGATGCGGGTGATGCCGGCGCCTCGGACGTGGGCGCTGATTCCGTCGTGGGAGTGGCACCGGGCCGGGGTCGACAACAAGCGGGCGTCGACGATTCTGCGTGCCGTGCGGGTCGCCGCGCGGCTGGAGCAGGCGGTGGGGATGGAGCCGGGGGCGGCTCGGGCGCGGCTGGAGGTCGTGCCGGGGATCGGGCCGTGGACGTCGGCGGAGACGGTGCAGCGCAGTCATGGGGCGGCGGACGAGGTGACGGTGGGAGATCTGCACCTGCCGGGCATCGTGGGGTGGGCGCTGGCCGGGGACCGGGACGCGGACGACGCGGTGATGCTGGAGCTGCTGGAGCCGTATGCGGGGCAGCGGCATCGGGCGGCTCGGTTGATTCTGCTGAGCGGGAGGGTGCCGGGGCGGAGGGCGCCGAAGATGCCTCGGTGGGACATCGGGACGTTGTGAGGTGCTGCCTGGCGTTCGGTGCTCGGCGTGGGGGGCGGGGCGTTGCGCAGCCGGTGCTGCGGGGTGCCGCTGCGCCCGCCCCTCTCCCAAGCTCTCGGCTTCGCCAGAGCAGGGCCCCGACGCCCTGAGCGGCACGGTTGCCCGCATCTGAGCGGGAGGACGCCCCTGGTCGCGGCCCCGCCCCACCCCGTAGGCGCTACTGGTCCGACGAGAAGCGGACCGCTCCCGCTGGGATGCGGGCGTCGCACCATATGCGGGCGCCCTCCAGGAGTTCGTTGTCGGGGCCGACGATCGCGCCGTCGCCTATGACCGTGCCCGTGAGGACGGAGCGTTCGCCCACGCGGGCCCGGGTGCCGATCAGGGAGTCGGTGATGACGGCGCCCGGTTCGATCACCGCGCCCGGCAGGATCGTGCTGCCGAAGACACGGGCACCCTCGGCGACGAAGGCACCCTCGCCCACCACCGTGCCGCCCGACAGTTTCGCGTCGGACGCGACCTGAGCCGTCGGCAGGACCAGGCGGTCGCCGCAGCGGCCGGGGACGGCGGGCGACGGGGCCCTGCCCAGCACCAGGTCCGCCGAGCCCCGCACGAACGCCGCCGGTGTGCCGAGGTCCAGCCAGTACGTGGAGTCGACCATGCCCTGCAGGTGAGCGCCGGCGGACAGGAGGTCCGGGAAGGTCTCCCGCTCCACCGACACCGGCCGGCCCAGCGGGATCGTGTCGATGACCGAGCGGCGGAAGACGTACGCCCCCGCGTTGATCTGGTCGGTGACGATCTCCTCGGGGGTCTGCGGCTTCTCCAGGAACGCCAGGACCCTGCCCGTCTCGTCCGTGGGGACGAGACCGTAGGCGCGCGGGTCGGTGACCTTGGTGAGGTGCAGGGAGACGTCCGCGCCCGTCGTCTCGTGGGTGTCGACCAGGGCCCGGATGTCGAGGCCCGTCAGGATGTCGCCGTTGAAGATCAGGACCGGGTCGTCGGGCCCCGAGTGCAGCCGGGAGGCCACGTTCCGGATGGCGCCGCCCGTGCCCAGCGGCTCCTCCTCCGTCACGTACTCGAGGTGGAGCCCGAGCGCGGCCCCGTCACCGAAGTACGGCTCGAAGACCTCGGCCAGGTACGAGGTGGCCAGGACGATGTGCTCGACGCCCGCCGCTCTCGCTCTCGCCAGCTGGTGCGTGAGGAAGGGCACCCCGGCCGCCGGGACCATGGGCTTGGGCGTGTGCACCGTGAGCGGGCGCAGCCGGGTGCCCTTGCCGCCGACCAGGAGGATCGCTTCTGTCACGTGTCGTCTCTGCTTCCTGCCGGGACCGGCCGAACTGTCTTTCGGCCGGTCAGTGTATGCAGACCGTTCCGTGGCGCCTTCGTCGGCCGTGCGGCATCCGCCCCCCTGCCCCCCGGCGGCGGTGAACGTGTCCTCAGCGGCCCTGGTAGCGGGCCGCCTTGGAGCGGGCCGAGCCGAGCTTGCCGTAGAGCTTCCGGCCCGGGCACTCGGTCCTGAAGCCGTCCCGGTGGCCTGAGATCACGTTCAGTCGCACCTTCTTGCCTTTTCCGTAGAGGTTGCTGCCGGCCGACCGCAGGTACGTCTTTCCCCGCGGATTCACCCCGTACAGACCCAGCTTCCACGCGGTCAGCCGGGCGACGGCCTTGACCGCGGACTCCGAGGGCTTGGTGGAGCCGTACGACCCGAGGACGGCGATCCCCATGCTGTTGCTGTTGAAACCAAGCGTGTGCGCGCCGAGGACCGGCTTCGCCACGCCTCCGGCACGGCCCTCGTAGATCTTTCCGCACTTGTCGATGACGAAGTTGTAGCCGATGTCCCGCCAGCCCATGCTCTTGACGTGGTAGCGGTAGATACTGCGGATGAGTGACGGGGCCTGCGAGCAGCGGTACTTGTTGCCGCTGGCCGTGTGGTGCACGAAGGCCGCCTTCACCTTCTTCGTGTACCGGAAGCCCCGCTCCCGCACCCCCTCGTTCGCCCCCCAGCCGCGTCGCGTGACGATACGCGGGCGCGGGCCGACGTACGGCCTCGCCTGCTGGTGCGCCGTCAGGTTGCCGCCGCTGAACGCGCGGAACTTCCGCTCGGACTCGGCCCGGTTCAGGGCCGGGATCTCGGTGACGCCCAGAGGGGCGAGGTCGGCGTTGACCGCGGAGGCCTCGACGGCGGCCTCGACGGCGGCGGACGCCGCGACTGCGGCGGAGCTCTCGCCGGCGAGGCCGGCGGCGCGGGGGCCGTCCGCGGAGGCGCCGGGTGACGAGGCATCGTCGCCCGGGTCGACGAGTTCGAGGCGGAGGCCGGAGGGGAGCGGGGGCGCGGCGGGCAGGTTGCGGGCGCCCGTGCCGTGGTGCGCGGAGCCGGCTTCCGCGCTCTCGGGTTCGGAGCGGACCCGGAGTTCCACCCCGTCGGAGTCCCCCACCCACAGCGGGGCCGTGGCACCGCGGACTCGGCCCGACGTGCTCTCGGGCGTGCCCCGGTCGGCCGCGTGGTCGGCGTTGTGCGCCTCCATGTCCTGCCAGCCGGACCAGGTGCCGGTGTCCGCAGCACGGGTGCGGACCTGGACACGGCCGTGCAGTTCGGCCCGGGGGTCGTCCCAGACGACGCCGACGAGGGAGAAGTGGCGTACGGCACGGCGGGGCAGGCCCTGCTCGGTGGCGGGGGCGGAGGGGGTGGCGCGGTTGCGGGTGAGGGGGCCGAGGGGGAGCGACTGAGTGCTGCCGGGGGCGTACGGTTCGGCCGCGCGCCGGGGAGCCGTGGCCGACGTCCCCGTGTGGAGCGCGGGTCTCGCGGCCGTGGCGGCTTCCGTGGACGGCTCCGGTCTCGCCGTCGCCGCGAAGGCGGGTGGGGTGAGGGGGAGGGCCAGAGCGGCCGCACAGGTGACACCGATCGAGGAAGCAAGGAATCCACGCATGCCCCTGATCTTGGACATAGTCGTACAAGTCTGTCCATTTGGGAGTTGACGGCCCGTCGGTCCGGGTTCGGCCGAACCGGTGGCGGAATCGCGGCGGGAGGCGGGCGGGCCGTTGGGTGGGGGCCGGTGCGCCGCGTACGCTTGCGCGGGTGAACGCCACCGATCGCACCCCTGCCGACCTGCTGGGTTCCGCGCTCGCCGCGGACCCGGGACGTCCCCTGGTGACCTTCTACGACGACGCCACGGGCGAACGGGTCGAACTGTCCGTGGCCACCTTCGCCAATTGGGTGGCCAAGACCTCGAACCTGCTCCAGGACGAGTTGTCCGTCGAACCCGGGGAACGGGTCGCCCTGTTGCTGCCGGCGCACTGGCAGACGGCGGTGTGGCTGCTGGCGTGTTCGTCGGTGGGGGTCGTCGCCGACGTGACCGGGGATGTGCGGTCGGCCGATGTCGTGGTGAGCGGGCCGGACGGGCTGGAGGCGGCGCGGGCGTGCTCCGGGGCACGGGTCGCGATGGCGCTGCGGCCGCTCGGGGGGCGGTTCCCGCAGGCGCCCGAGGGGTTCGTCGACTACGCGGTGGAGGTGCCGGGCCAGGGCGACCGGTTCGTGCCCTATGCGCCGGTGGATCCGGAGGCGCCCGCGCTGATCGTGGCGGGGCGGGAGTTCAGCGGAGCCGAGGTGGTCGAGCGGGCCCGGGCCGAGGCGACGGTACTGGGGCTGACCGGGCCCGGGTCGCGGATCCTGTCGGGGCTCGCGTACGACACCTGGGAGGGGTTGAACGCGGGGCTGTACGGCCCCCTGGCCACGGGCGGTTCCGTGGTGCTGTGCCGGAATCTGGAGCGGGCCGGGGACGGGGTGCTGGACAAGCGGGTCGAGAGCGAGCGGGTCACGGCCATCGCCCGCTAGCGCCGCAACAGGCCACGTTCGCCCCGTCGCGACGCCCTGCACGCAAGGGCGTTCCCTCACCGTCCGCCTCTCCCCCGTTCGGACCATCCCCACCCCTCCCCCGCCGTCCATCCGCGCCATCGTCGTAGGAGCAGTGCGTACGGCACGTTCCTACGTGAGGAGGGGTGGTCCCTGTCGTGGCCGACACACGAAGGCTGGGGCCTGGGGCCGGGGCCTCCGCCAGTGGGCCGGGGCTGGTGCGGCGGCGTCGGCGGCGGGGCATGCGGATCGCGGCGTTCGCGGTCGGCGGTGTCGTCATGGCGGCCGCCGGGGCGGGATGGGCGGTGTACGCGAAGCTCAGCGGGAACATCACGCCCGACGAGGCGGCCGCGGCCGAGCTCGCCCGGTACGAGAAGGAGCGGCCCACCTCGCTGGTCAAGGACGCGCGGAACATCCTGCTGATCGGGTCGGACTCGCGTGAGGGCGACGACAACGCCCGGTACGGGCGGGACTCGGGCACCGAGCGGTCCGACACCACGATCCTGCTGCACCTGTCCGCGGGCCGGGGCCGCGCCACCGCCGTCTCCCTCCCCCGGGACCTGATGGTGGACGTGCCCGGCTGCCGCCGCCCGGACGGGTCCCGCAGCACGCCCCGGTTCACCATGTTCAACCAGGCCTTCCAGATGGGCGGTTCGGCCTGCACCATCCGGACGGTCGAGAAGCTCACCCGCGTCCGCGTCGACCATCACGTCGTCGTCGACTTCCACGGCTTCAAGGAGATGGTCGACGCGGTCGACGGCGTCGAGGTGTGCCTGCGGGAGCCGGTCGACGACCGGGCCGCCAAACTGCGGCTGCCCGCCGGGCGGGTGACGCTCGACGGCGAGCAGGCCCTCGGCTACGTCCGCGCCCGCAAGTCCCTCGGCGACGGCAGCGACACGGAGCGGATGGAACGGCAGCAACGATTCCTCGGGGCACTCGTCAACAAGGTGCGCAGCAATGACGTCCTGCTGAATCCGGCGAAGCTGTATCCGGTGCTGGACGCCGCCACGTCCTCCCTCACAACGGACCCGGATCTGGCGAGCCTGCGCGGTTTGTACGCACTCGTGCGGGGCTTGCGCGACATCCCCATGGAACAAGTGCAATTCCTGACCGTTCCCCGGGAGTCGTATGCGTACGACGCCAATCGCGACCAACTCGTGGAGCCCGAGGCGGAGAAGCTGTTCGAGCGGCTGCGCACCGACACACCGGTGGTCGTGGAGGGAAACGTACCGCGCGGTTCCGCTCCGCTGAAGCCCGCGGATTCGCGTGACGGGCCGCACGGGGACGCGCATCCGGGGCCCTTCGCGAAGCCCGTCCTCACCGTTTCTCCTCCACCGACGTTCCGGGGGAACACGGCAGCCGAGGACACCTGCGAGTAAAGCGGGCACCAAGGTAACTCCGAGGCAATGAACTCTTCACCTGAGAAATGGGCGAATTGCCCAGGTGTAGGGACGTGGAATGGGTCACCGCCGTCGCTCGACCCGGAAGTAGCCAGTTAATGTGAGCGGTCCGGTGCGCCCGGCTCTGAGGGACGGTCCTGAGGTCGCGCGCTGTGTGACCAAAACCGAGCGCCTTGGAGGGGAAGGCGCCGCGTGCCCCGACGGAGGAACAGGCAACCGTGGACGCGCAAGGCCGTGGGCGGGCGGACGACATCGATCCCGCAGACCAGTGGGTGCTCAACCCGAACACCGGCGAATACGAACTGCGACTGACCCCTTCCACACCGCAGTCGGGCGTCCCCGGGCCCCGGAAGCCGCCGGCCTCCGACACGGGCAGGCCGGCGCGCGGCCGTACGGGCACGCCCGGAAGGCCCCGGCCCGAGACCTCCGGCCGCACGGTACCGCCGCCGCGCAGGCGCCGCGGGGCGCCGGAGGAGCCGCTGCCGGGGCGGCGCGGGCGGCGGCCGGCCAAGAAGGCCGCGAAGGGGAAGAAGATCCTGCTGTGGACCGGCGGCGTGATGGCGTTCGTGCTGCTCGCCGGGGCAGGCGCCGGGTACTTCTACATCGAGCACCTGAACGACAACATCGCGTCCGTCTCCGACGACGGCGCGAGCACCGGTGGCTTCCAGAAGGACAAGGCCATCAACATCCTGCTGATCGGCACCGACAAGCGCACCGGCAAGGGCAACGACAGCTACGGCGACGCGGGCAGTGTCGGGCACGCCGACACCACGATCCTGCTGCATGTCTCCAAGGACCGTTCGAACGCGACCGCGCTGAGCATCCCGCGTGACCTGATCGTGGACGTGCCGGACTGCCCGACCACGCAGGAGGACGGCTCGCAGAAGATCATCCCGGGCACGCGGCAGGCCCGCTTCAACACCAGCCTCGGCCAGGACGGCCGTACGCCCAGCTGCACCATGCGGACCGTGACCGAGCTGACCGGGGTCAAGCCGGACAACTTCATGGTCGCCGACTTCAACGCGGTCAAGACGCTGACCAGCGCGGTCGGCGGGGTCGAGGTCTGTCTGGGCAAGGACATCGACGACCCGGACTCGCACCTGAAGCTGTCGAAGGGCACGCACACGATCGAGGGCGAGCAGGCGCTGGCGTTCGTGCGCACCCGGCACGCCGTGGGCTTCGGCGGCGACCTGAGCCGGATCGGGCTGCAGCAGCAGTTCCTGAGCGCGCTGATGCGCAAGCTGAAGGACAACGACACGCTCACCAGCCCGTCGAAGATGCTCGACCTGGCCGAGGCGGGCACCAAGGCACTGACCGTCGACTCGCAGCTGGACAGCATCGGCAAGCTGAAGGACCTCGGTCTGGAGCTGGGCAAGCTCAACACCAAGAACCTGACCTTCACCACCGTGCCGGTGGTCGACAACCCGGCGGAGAAGGTCAAGGCCACGGTCGTCCTCAACCAGTCGACGGCCCCGCGGGTCTTCGAGATGATCAAGAACGACGTCTCCTTCACCGCGGTCAAGGAGGAGAAGAAGAAGGAGGCCGCGTCGGTGGCCGCCCGGCTCAAGGGCACCAAGGCCCCGGCCTCCGAGGTGCGGGTGCGGATCCTCAACGGCGGTGCCGTCGCGGGCAGCGCCCAGGAGACGCTCAGCTGGCTGCAGAACGAGGAGGGCGTCACCAAGTCGGAGAACGCCGGCAACGCGCCCGCCGAACTGGCGAAGACCACCCTCGAGTACGCCCCGGACCAGGCCGCCCAGGCCCGCCGCCTCGCCGCCATCATGGGCCTGTCCGGGGCCGCGCTGAAGCCCGGCGAGAGCGTGACCAACTCCCAGGGCGTGCCCGCGATGACCCTCACCCTGGGCAAGGACTTCGAGGGGCCGGGCACCTCCCTCACGACTCCGTCGAAGGCGCCGGAGGGCGTCGACAGGTCCACGGCGGACAAGGTCGAGTGCGCCCAGTGACCTGACGGGCCTGTCGTACGTCTCACAGGGCGTACGGCGGGCCGTGTCCTATGACGCGCGGGACGCGCGCGGGGTGGGGAAGCGGGAGAGATGGCGCAGAGCAGCAGTGTGTACGGGGAGGGAACACGACCCGGTGCGGTGCCACGCGGCCCGGCCCCGGACGGAGACGGCCCGGGCGGGTCCGCCGGTGCCGCGGGCTCCGGGGGCCGGCCGCCGCGCCGCGGCGGGCGCCGCGTCCTGCGCTGGTCGGCGACCGCCCTCTCCCTGCTGATCCTCACGACGGCCGGCGCCGGCTGGCTCTACTACGAGCACCTGAACGGCAACCTCGAGAAGGGCCGGCGCAGCAGCGGTGACTCCAAGGCGAGGAAGGCCGAGCCGAACGCGGCCGGGCAGACGCCCCTGAACATCCTGCTGATCGGTTCCGACAGCCGGAACAGCTGAAGACGGTCCCGACGGACCGCATCACCATGACGACGCTGCCCACGGCCGCGGACCCCGAGGACGCCAACCACCTGATCCCGGCCGGTGCCGACGCCGACCGGATATGGGAGATGCTCCGCGACGACGTGCCCTTCGACGGCAAGGGCACGACACCGGGCGCGCAGCGCAAGGAGCCCGCGGCGCGGTCCTCCGGGGATGCCGCCGCGGCGGACGGCGAGATCGGCGTCCTGGTACGGAACGCCACGCGCTCCGGCACCCTCGGCCCGGTCGACGGGCGGGCGGGCGCCATCGCGCGGACACTCGTCGGCAAGGGCTTCACGAAGGCCGCCGCGGACACCTCCGGTGCACTGTCCGAGGAGCGGACCGTGGTGCGCTACCCGAGCGCCGAGCTGGCGGGCGACGCCCAGCGGGTCGCCAAGTCCCTAGGCATCCCGGTGGGTTCGGTGAGGCGATCCACCGACGTCTCGGGCGTCACGGTCGTCGTGGGCGCCGACTGGCGTACGGGTACGGCGTATCCGAAGCCGCCGAAGCCGCGGGCCGGGGATCTGCTCGGCGACGCGGACGCGCTCAACGGCTCGGACGCCGGCACGTGCATGGACGTGTACGCGCCCTACCGCTGGTAGCGGCCGAAGCGTCACGCGCGCACGGGCCCCTCGGACCTCGGTTCACGGACTTGGGATGGATTGCCCCCATGTAGGGATGTTGAATTTGTCATTCAGTGCACACTGGCGTTCAACTGGGCGGATAGTGTGAGCGATCCAGTGCTTCTGTGATGACAAGTACCCGTGCGCGTCCAGGGGGAGAGGGCGCCGCGTGCCCCGACGGAGGAAACAGACAACCGTGGACGCGCAACGCCGTGGGCGGGGGGATCAGATGGACCCCGCAGACCAGTGGGTACTCAATCCGAAGACCGGCGAATACGAACTGCGACTGACTCCCTCCGGACCGCAGTCACCGGCTCCCGGAACACGCAGGGGCCCGGGCGGCGCTACGCCCGCTCCCCGCACGGCGGCCTCCCGGACGGCGGCTCCCCGTGGCGGCCGGACCCGTACCGACCTTCCGTCGCAGCGCCGGCGGCGCGGTGCGCCCGAGGAGCCGCCTCCGGGGCGGCGCGGTGGGCGCCGGCAGGTGCAGCGGAAGCCGGCGAAGGCGAAGAAGGGGCTGAAGTGGACCGGCGCCACGATGGCGTTCGCGCTGGTGGGAGTCGCCGCGGCCGGCTACCTCTACGTCCGGCACCTGGAGGGCAACGTCTCGACGACCGACGTGGGCAGCGCCGGTGCCAGCAACTTCAGCAAGGACGACGCCTTCAGCATCCTCATCCTCGGCACGGACAAGCGCACCGGTGAGGGCAACGAGGGCTACGGCGACAAGGGCAGCTCCGGGCACGCCGACACCACGATCCTGCTGCACGTCGCGAAGGACCGCTCGAACGCGACCGCGCTCAGCATCCCCCGGGACCTGATCGTGAACATCCCGGACTGCCCGACGAAGCTGGAGGACGGCTCGGAGAAGATCGTCCCGGGCCTGCGGGGCGCCCGCTTCAACCGGAGCCTCGGGGAGAGCGGCCGGGACCCGGGCTGCACGATGCGCACGGTGAAGGAGAACACCGGCATCCAGGTCGACCACTTCATGATGGCCGACTTCAACGCGGTGAAGACCCTGACGACGGCGGTGGGCGGCGTCGACGTGTGCGTGGAGAAGGCGGTCAACGACAAGCAGTCCAAACTCGTCCTGCCCGCGGGCGAGTCGACGGTCGAGGGCGAGCAGGCCCTCGCCTTCGTCCGGACCCGCAAGAGCTTCGGCAACAGCGGGGACCTCGACCGGATCAAGGTGCAGCAGCAGTTCCTGGGCTCGCTGATGCGCAAGATGGCCTCCGGCGACACCCTCACCAGCCCCTCCAAGCTGCTGAAGCTGGCCGAGGCCGCGACCGAGGCGCTGACCGTGGACACGGCCATCGGCAAGGTCGGCACGCTCAAGGACGTCGCGCTGGAACTGAAGAAGGTGCCGACGAAGAACATCACGTTCGCGACCGTCCCCGTGAAGGACAACCCCGCGGAGACGGTGAAGGCGACGGTCGTCCTCGACGAGTCGCGTGCTCCCCAGGTCTTCGACATGATCGCGAACGACGTCTCGTTCACCGAGGTCAAGCAGCAGGAGAAGAAGGAGAAGGACGCCGAGGCCGCGCGGCTGAAGGGCTCCAAGGCCGACGCCTCCGAGGTGCGGGTGCGGATCCTGAACGGCGGTGCCGTCGCCGGCAGCGCGCAGAAGACCCTCCAGTACCTCCAGGTCGAGGAGGGCGTGACGAAGTCCGAGAACGGGGGCAACGCACCCGCCGCCCTGGCGAAGACCACCCTCGAGTACGCCCCCGACCAGGCCGCCCAGGCCCGCCGCCTCGCCGCCATCATGGGCCTGTCCGGGGCCGCGCTGAAGCCCGGCGAGAGCGTGACCAACTCCCAGGGCGTTCCGGCGATGACCCTCACCCTCGGCAGGGACTTCAAGGGCGCCGGTGTGAAGCTCAGCGCCCCGGCCAAGGCGCCGGACGTGGAGAAGTCCACGGCTGACAAGGTCACCTGCGCGAGTTGACCCGCTGAGGGCAACTGACAGGCCCGTCGTGCGTCTAACAGGGGGCAGGGCGGGCTGTTGCATGCGCCGGGAGGCGGAGAGGACCGGGGAAGTGACGCAGAGCGGTGTGCGGGAGGACGGAACACGACGGGGGGTCCTCGAACCGGGTGCGGACGAGACCGCGCACGACGCCCGGCACGAAACCGGGACGGACGGGGAGGAGCCGACGACGGCCGCGCGGCCGTCCGCCGACGACGGCGGGCCGACGGGGCCGGGCGGTGACGACGACGGCCCGGCCGGAAAACGGAACAGCGGAGCCGGAGACGGCGGCGAGGCGGGAGACCTGCGTCGCGGCGGCCGGCCCCCGCGCCCGCGGCGGGCGCTGAAGTGGGCCGCCGCCGTGCTGTCCGTGCTGATACTCGGGACCGCCGGCGCGGGTTACCTCTACTACCGGCACCTCAACGGCAACATCAAGAAGGACGCCCTCAACCTCGGCGACAACAAGGTCGCCGCTCCGACGCCGAACGCCGCAGGGCAGACCCCGTTGAACATCCTGCTCATCGGCTCCGACGCGCGGGACACCGAGGAGAACCAGAAACTCGGCGGTGCCCGCGAGACCTTCGGCGCCAAGCCCCTCGCGGACGTGCAGATGCTGCTGCACCTGTCCGCCGACCGCACCAACATGTCGGTCATCAGCATGCCCCGCGACACCCTGGTGAAGATTCCCAAGTGCACCGACCCGGACGACGGGAAGGTCTACCCGGCGACCCAGGGCCGGACGATGACCAACCAGAGCCTCGGCCACGGCGGCCCCGGCTGCGCCGTCGCCACCTGGCAGGAACTCACCGGCATCCACATCGACCACTTCATCATGGTCGACTTCGCCGGGGTCGTGTCGATGGCCGACGCCGTCGGCGGTGTCCCCGTGTGCGTGGACGCCAACATCCACTCCCGCACCTCCGACGGCAAGGGCTCCGGCCTGAAACTGGAGAAGGGCACCTCCTACATCCAGGGCGAGCAGGCCCTGCAGTGGCTGCGCACCCGCTACGGCTTCGAGGACGGCAGCGACCTCGCCCGCGCCAAGGCCCAGCACATGTACCTGAACGCGATGGTCCGCCAGTTGCGCGACAACGCCACCCTGAGCAGCCCGAACAAGCTGCGCAGACTCGCCGAGGACGCCACCCGGGCCATGACCGTCGACCCCGGCCTCGACACCGTCAAGAAGCTCTACGACCTCAGCAACGAGCTGCGCAAGGTCGAGCCGAGGCGCATCACCATGACCACCATGCCCAACCGGTACGTGGGCGCCCGGGTCGAGCCCACCGAGGACGCCGAGCAGCTCTTCCGGCTGGTGCGGGAGGACATCGCCCTGGACGGCCGGGACACGGCGAAGAAGGCCGAGGAGGAAGCCTCCACCGACCCGGCCGCGGCCGACGACGCGATCGCCGTCCAGGTCCGCAACGGCACCCGTACCGACACCCTGGCCCCGGCCGGCGGGCGCGCGAGCACGGTGGCCGGCCTGCTGACGGAGCGGGGCTTCACCCAGGCCGTCGCCGACACAAACGGCTCCTGGAGCGAGGACAGAACCGTCGTCCGCTACCCGAGCGCCGACCTGGAGGGCGACGCCCAGCGCGTCGCCGAGGCCCTCGGGATCCCGCGGGGTTCGGTGAAGCGGTCGACCGACGTCTCCGGCGTCACTCTCGTCGTCGGCGCGGACTGGCGTACCGGCACGGACTACGAGGCGCCCGAGCGGGACGACAAGACCCCCGAGTCGGCCGAGGCGCTCAACGGCGCGGACGACAAGGCCTGCATGAAGGTGAACCCGGCGTTCACCTGGTGACGCGAACGGGCCCCTCCTCAGAGGGGCCCGCACAGCAACGGCGTACGCGCGGCGTACGTCAGCCGGTGGCCGCGTCGGCGTCCGCGCGGACCGCGGGGCGCCGGGAGGCGATGACCTTCTTCGCCAGCGACCTCGGACTGGTCAGGAAGCCCCAGCCCCACGACATGTGCATCGTGGCCAGCGCCACGGGAATCCGCAGCCGCGCCTTCAGCGGCAGCCCCTTGCCCGCCGGGACCGAGCCGAGCAGGATCGCCGCGAGGTAACCACCGGGCACCACGAAGCCCCACGGCGTCAGCAGCGCCCCCACGACGGCACCCGCCGCGATCGCGCACACGGCGGTCGGCGGGGCGAGGTAGCGCAGGTTGATCGAGCCCTCGTGGTAGCGGGCGACGACGTGGCGCCAGCGGCCGTAGTCCTTGTACTGCTTGGCGAGCGCCCGCACGCTCGGCCGCGGCCGGTACGACACCCTCAGCTCGGGCGAGAACCAGATGAGGCCCCCGGCCTCCCTGATCCGGAAGTTCAGCTCCCAGTCCTGGGCGCGGATGAACTCCACGTTGTAGCCGCCCTGCCGCTCCAGCGCCTCGCGCCGGAACACGCCCAGGTAGACCGTCTCGGCCGGGCCCGCCTGCCCACCCGTGTGGAAGGCGGCGTTGCCGACCCCGATCTTCGAGGTCATCGCGGCGGCGACCGCGTGCTCCCAGTCGTTCTCGCCCTCGGCGTGCATGATGCCGCCGACGTTCTGCGCGCCGGTCTCCTCCAGGAGCCGTACGGCGGTGGCGATGTAGTTCGGCGAGAGCATGCCGTGGCCGTCGACGCGGACGACGATCGGGTGCCGGGAGGCGCTGATCGCGGCGTTCAGCGCGGCCGGCGTACGGCCGGTGGGGTTGGGGACGGTGTGCACACGCGTGTCTTCTGCCACGAGCTCGGCGGCGATCTCGTCCGTGCGGTCCGTGGACGGACCGAGGGCGATCACGACCTCCATCTCGCCGGCGTACTCCTGCGCGAGGATCGCTTGGACTGCTCCCCGCAGATGCCGCTCCTCGTTGAGGACGGGCATGATCACGGAAACGGCGGGGAGCCGCACGTCGGGATTGGCGTTCATAGGGGGCTCACGTTACCGCGAACGGGGGACACCGGTGCGCGCCGCCGGGGCGGTGGCGCGGGCCGCAGATCGTATCGGCCTACGGTGTCACGGATCCCACGTACGGCCGTCGTCCGGAGGTGTCCCCATGCCCACGCCGCCGCGGTCCCCTCGGTCCACCGCCGCTCCCCAGCGCCGTCCGCAGCCCCCCGCCCCCCGCCGGGCTCCACGCCGCCCCGCACCACCCGCACGGCGTGGCCGACCGCGCTGGGGCATGCGGGCGGTCACCACCTTCTCCGTGGTGGTCCTCGCCTCCGCCGGCATCGGGCACGCGGTGGTGACCAGCCTGGACGCGGACATCGCCCGGGTCGACCCCTTCAAGGACATGAAGAACCGGCCCCAGGCGGGCCACGGCATGAACGTCCTGCTGGTCGGCACCGACGGCCGCGAGAAGATCAGCGAGGAGGAGCGGCGCAAGTACCGGCTCGGCGGCGCCCCCTGCCACTGCACCGACACCATGATGATCGTGCACATCTCACAGGACCGGAAGCGGGCGAGCGTGGTGAGCCTGCCGCGCGACTCCTACGCCGTCATGCCCGCGCACGTCGACCGTACGACGGGCGAACGGCACGGCGAGCACCCCGTCAGACTGAACGCGGCGTACGCCGAGGGCGGGCCGCAGCTGACCGTACGCACGGTCGAGAACATGACGAAGGTGAAGATCGACCACTACCTGGAGGTCGACTTCACCAGCTTCATGAGGACGGTCGACGTGGTCGGGGGCGTACCGATCTGCACCCCGGTCCCGCTGAAGGACAGCCACACCGGCCTGAACCTCCCGGCCGGCCGGCACACGCTCGCGGGCGGGCAGGCCCTCCAGTACGTACGCGCCCGCCATGTCGACGGGGCGTCCGACCTCGGCCGGATGAAACGGCAGCAGCGCTTCATGGCCGCGCTCGTGGAACGGATCACCTCCTCCGGAATGCTCCTCAACCCGATGAAGTTCCGGGACGTGACGCGGGCGGTGCTCGGCTCGGTGCGGGCCGACAAGGGCTTCGGCACGGACCAGATGCTGGACCTGGGGCGGGCCATGCGGAACTTCTCCCCCTCCTCCTCCGAGTTCACGACCGTCCCGATCGGGCGGATGGGACACGCCGTGAAGGGCGTCGGCTCGACCCTGAAGTGGGACCCCGTCAAGGCGGAGCAGCTCTTCCACGCCCTGCGCCAGGACCAACCGCTGTCCGTGCACCGGCCGCGCGACGCGGCCCGGATCGTCACGGTCGCCCCGCAGCAGATCCGCGTCCAGGTGGAGAACGGCACCCGGACCCCCGGCCTCGGCCGCCGCGTGGACGCGGCCCTGGCCTCGACCGGCTTCCGCACCACCAAGGCCCCGGTGAACGCCCCCGCCCGCGACGTGAAGCGCACGGTCGTCGCCTACGACCCCCGCTGGGACCGCTCGGCCAAGTCCCTCGCGGCGGCCCTGCCGGGCAGCGAACTCCGGGTGGTCAAGGGCCTGGGCGCCACCCTGAAGGTCATCGCGGGCCCGGACTTCGAACGCGTACGGAAGGTGCGGGCCGAGGACCCGGGGAAGGGCGAGTTCGGGGTGGTGCGGGGGGACGAGGTGGCGTGCTCGTAGGGGCCGCGACGCACGCATGGCGGATTCCTTCCTTCCGCCCCGTGGCGGCCCGGGCCGCACAGGCGTAGGACGGAGGGCACGGGGTCCGACCCCCGGCCCCCGCCGTCCCCCGGGAGGAAGTCATGACCCAGCAGCCCGCCACCATGACCCCGCTGAGCAAGGAGATGCAGGACTGTGTCCAGGCGTGCATGACCTGCCACAGCGTGTGCGAGGAGACCATGAGCTCCTGCCTGCAGATGGGCGGCACCGCCCAGATGCAGATCATGCGCGCGGTCATGGACTGCGCCGAGATGACGCGCATGTGCGCCGACATGATGATGCGCCGCTCGCCGCTGTCGGCCGAGATGTGCGCGATGTGCGCCCGCGCCTGTGACATGTGCGCGGAGGCGTGTATGTCCATGCCGGACGACGAGCAGATGATGCGCTGCGCCGAGGCGTGTCGCCGCTGCGCCGAGATGTGCCGCTCGATGTCGGCCGCCACGATGTGAGGACCGCCTCACAGCAGTCGTCGGGGGCACCCCCTGTGGGTGCCCCCGACGCGTGCCGGTGCTTCAGTTGCCCGAGACGGTGACCGTCTCGTCGTTCTTCAGCTGGCTCACCAGCGTCTTCAGCTTCGCGGTGTCCCACTGGAGGTTGCCGTTCGGGGAGCTGCCCGAGATCGGCATGTTCATGGACTTGCCGTCGCCGCCGCTGACGCCCTTCATCGCCCAGAACATCGACGCCAGGTCGAACAGGCCCATGTCCTCGTCGACCACCAGGGAGTCCAGGCCCGCGCCCATGGTCGGGTACAGCCTGAACGGGTTGAGGATCGTGCTCGGGGTGGCGACCTGGTTGGCCAGGGCCGACAGGAACTTCTGCTGGTTCTTCGTACGGTCCAGGTCGGAGCCCTCGAGCGCGTAGCGGGTGCGGACGAAGGCGAGGGCCTGCTCGCCGTTGAGGGTCTGCTTGCCCTTCTTGAGGTCCGCGCCCGACTTGGTGTCCTTGATGTCCTTCGGGATGTCCATCTCGACGCCGCCGACCGCGTCCACGATGTTCGCGAAGCCGCCGAAGCCGATCTCCACGTAGTGGTCGATGTGCAGTCCGGTGTTGGCCTCGACGGTGCGGACCAGCAGCTCCGGGCCGTCCTCCGCGTACGCCGCGTTCAGCTTCACCTGGCGGCCCGCGGCCGGGTAGAGCTTGCCGGAGTCGGAGCCCTTGTACGACGGGATCGTGACGTTCGAGTCACGCGGCAGGGAGATCAGCGTCGGGCCGTTGCCTCCGGTGTGCAGGATCATCATCGAGTCGGTGCGCTTGCCCTCGGCGGACCCGGTGCGCAGCCTCTTCCTGTCCTCGGCCGAAAGGCCCGCGCGGCTGTCGGAGCCGACGATCAGGTAGTTCGTGCCCTCGCCCGCCTCCGGTCTGTCGATGACCTTCGACAGGTCGACGTCGCGGTTGAGCTTGGAGTCGGCCCAGAAGTACGTGCCGACGCTCGTCACGACCAGCACCGTCGCGACCATGATGGCCGTCACCTTGATACGGCGGCGCCAGTTCGGCGCGGGACGCGGCTCGTACATGCCGTCGCCCGGACCGCCGGGGCCTCTGCCGCCGGGGGAACCGTAGACCTGGCCGGTGTTGTAGCCGCTGTCGTAGCTGTCGCCGGGGCCGTAGCCGCCGCCGTCGACGTACGAAGGCTGCTGCGGTACTCCGCTGCTGTACGGCGGGGCGCCTCCGTAGCCGGCCTGCCCGGGCGACGCCGCCGGACCGCGGCGGACCTGCCGCATGACACGGGCGCTCTCGGGCTGTGCGCTCGCGCTTCCGTGTCCGTAGCGGTTGCCGCGGTTGTCGTCGGACCATCCCTCGGGCCAATTGTTCATGCGCTCAGTGTGCAGGTCCCCGTAGTGGGCCATACAAGAGTCGTCGGAAAATCAGAGCACGGCTGTGGCGAAGCTGACACAAAATCCCCCCATACCGCCTCGGCATAAGGGGTCGTTTCACTATGAGCGTCCGATCAGGTCGCGTGGTCTGGTGCCGTGCATCGCCGCGTTGCCAGGCCGCGCGACCCGGACGGGTGTAGTGAAAGGGCCCCTAAGGTGGGGGCCATGACAGACCAGGCCCCAGCTGCGGATTCCGGCACTACGGGAATCCCGGGCAAGCCGACTTCGGCGTCCCGCACCACCCTCAGCCACATCATGACCCACAACGACACGAACCTTCTGGGGACGGTGCACGGCGGGGTCATCATGAAGCTGGTCGACGACGCGGCCGGGGCCGTGGCCGGGCGGCACTCCGGCGGGCCGGCCGTCACCGCCTCCATGGACGAGATGGTCTTCCTGGAGCCGGTCCGCGTCGGTGACCTTGTCCACGTCAAGGCCCAGGTCAACTGGACCGGCCGCACCTCCATGGAGGTCGGCGTCCGCGTCCTGGCCGAACGCTGGAACGAGTCCACCCCGCCCACGCAGGTCGGCTCGGCGTACCTGGTCTTCGCGGCGGTGGACGCCGACGGCAAGCCGCGCCCGGTGCCGCCGGTGCTCCCGGAAGCCGAGAAGGACAAGCGGCGCTACCAGGAAGCGCAGATCCGCCGCACCCACCGCCTGGCCCGCCGCCGGGCGATCATGGAGCTGCGGGAGAAGCGGGCGGCGGAGGGGTTCGGGGACTGATCCGAGGGCCGAGGACCGAGGGCTGATCCCAGGCGCCTCACCCGCCCACTTCGAACCACAGCAGCTTCCCGGCCCCGCGGTCCAGCAGGCCGTCACCGAGGGGCCAGCCACCCCAGCGGTCGGCGTACTCCTGCACCAGGCGCAGGCCGCGCCCGCCGTCCGACTCCGTCGGAGCAGCCGGAACCCGGTCCCAGGGCGGCTGGCCGAAGGGCGCGGGGATGCCCGGATGACTGTCCCAGACACCGACCCGCAGACGCCCGCCGGCCAGCGCGGTCAGGCGGAGGGACGCGGGGCCGTCCGTGTGCCGGTAGGCATTCGTCACCAGCTCGGAGGTCAACAGCTCGACGGCGTCGAGCACTTCGGGTCTGCCGTGGCTGTCGAGCACCGAACGTACGGTCATGCGTGCGACCCGTGCCGCGCGGGGGTCGTGGGGCAGCCGGAGGGCGTACACCCAGGTGTCCGACGGGGATACGGTGCGCATGGGGACCTCCGGAAGTGTCGCGTGGAAGGGGTTGCGAACTCGCTCAACGGCCGCGCCTGGCGGTGGCAGTGCCTGGGGTGGTGCGCTTCCGGCTTATGGGCGGGGGAGTTGAGTGAATGCACGAGCAACGTAACGCAGGGACTGGAAGGTATTCCATCGAATCTGCGAAGATCTACCAGCGATCATCCGTGTGGGTGACGCCGCCCACCCGCATGCAGGGGAGAGACGACTCGACATGCCGCCCGCCTCCACCACGACCTTGCGGCAGCAGCGCCTTGGCGCCGAGCTACGCAAACTCCGCGAGCGCGCGGGACTGACGTCGACCGCGGCCGCCGCGCTGCTGGGCGCCCCGCAGGCCCGAATCAGCAACATCGAGGCCGGACGGTACGCCGTAAGCGCCGATCGCGTGCGAACGCTGGCACGCAACTACAGCTGTGCCGACGATGCATACGTGGATGCCCTGGCCGGTATGACCGGCACCCGCAGGCGGGGCTGGTGGGAGGAGTATCGAGACAACCTCCCCTCGGGCCTCCTCGACCTGGCGGAACTCGAACACCACGCAACGGCGATGCGCGTAGCAGTCACCGTTCACATGCCGGGGCTGCTGCAAACCTCGGAGCACGCCCGCGCCACCATGCGGGAAGCCGTTCCGCCTCTACGTCCGTACGAGATCGAGCACCGCGTCTCGTACCGCGTGAAGCGCCAGGCCATCCTGTTCGAGGACGCCCCGACCCCCTACCGGGCCATCGTGCACGAGGCGGCACTGCGTATGGGCTTCGGCGGCCCGGATATTGCCCGTGCCCAGCTCCGCTACCTGCTGGAGGCGAGCGAGCAGCCCACCATCACGCTGCTGGTGCTGCCCTTCGGCCAGACAGGCTTCCCCACCTCAGGTCAGCCCATCACGTACGCGACCGGCGATGTCCCACAGCTCGACACCGTCGTCCTGGACACCGACCACGGTTGTGAATTCCTTGACGCAGAGGCTCAGTTGAACCGTTACCACTCCGTACTGGACCGGATGGAGTCATGTGCCCTTTCCGAATCCGAGTCCCGTGACCTCATCCATCGCATCACCACAGAACTCTGAGGAAACCCGCCATGCCTGAACTCACCTGGCAGAAGTCCACATACAGCGCCGAAGCCGCCAACTGCCTCGAGATAGCCACCACCTCGACCACCGTCCACATCCGCGACTCCAAGAACCCGGACGGCTCTCACCTCACCCTCCGGGCCACCGCCTGGAGGGAGTTCCTCTCGACCGCGTGGAGTCGGGACGCTTGAACTAGGAGTCACCCACGAGTCGGCAGAGATAGCTCCGGTCCTCTGCGCTTTCAGTGCGGACCTCCCGCAACCCCTGAAGTGGCCACAGCGACTGCCCTTCGATCCACGGTACGACCGTAGGCTCCTCGTCGAGCCAGCCCCGCAGGTCGGCCGTGCCGACCGGGTCGGGCAGCCCCTGCCACGGTCGCTTGGCCGGGCCGGGAGGGAGGACGGTGAGCACGGCGTCAGGCAGGGCATCCGGTCCTGCATGGCCAGGGAACAGGACCAGCACAGGCATTCCGTCGTGGGGGTCGTGCACAAGAACGTACGGCCTCAGTACGGGGACGGGGGCCCGGGCCGCCCGCACAAGTCTGCGAACGGTGGCGAGCCCATAGGACTTGGCTCGCCAGCCCGACGCGACCATCGCTACGCATCCGGCCACCATGACAAAGAGCAGACCGACATCCGCCTCACCTCCGAACCGCCACCAGAGGAACGCTGCGAGACCTCCGCCCGCTCCCGTGAACACCCCGCCCAGATGGGATATCCGCCACAAGGTCCGCACCCGCCACCAGGGCAGGGAACGCACGTCGGCTTCACGCCGCCTGGTGGACTCCGACGGCGGCCAAGCCCTACGACGCGCCAGCTCCGCCCACGCCGCGTACGAGAGATCTGTGAGTTCCCGCGCGTCAACCGCACTGTCCTTGGTCAGCTCCACACGCGGGACGTTGCCTCCTGCCGCATTCCCGGACTCGCTCCCGCGCCAGGTGGCACGCCGCTCAGTCACACGTCGGGCGATACGAATACCGCCCCCGATCCCGGAACCGGCCAGGCCCAGAAGCCCGACGAGAAGCAACCCGTCGTTGACTGCGTTGGCGGGCGTGCCCTCCAGATCCGCGTTGTACAGATCGCCCTTCCAAGGCCCGTACGAGACGACGAATCCCGTCTCCCAGTCGCTCAGGATCGGGTCCCTGCCGGGATCACATCGGAACGGCCCATGGCGCTCCGCACCACTCCATGGATCGCGCCAGGTCACGGAGCAGTTCCCCTGCGCGCCTTCCTCGACGACCGTCAGGTCCACCTGGGGATCCCGCTCCGCCGCCATGGATCCGGCGATCCCCAGGCCCATGACCAAGGCGGCAAGGAGCCCGACCCACCGGAAGAGCGGTCGGCGGCGAGGTGGAGTGGCGATCGCTTCCCTCGCCGGCGAGTTCGCCTGCGGCTGCCGGGGCGCAGCCCACTTCAACAGCCCCAAGGACACGGCTCTTCGCACGTCGCCTTCTCGTCGGCGCCCTCTACGAGTCGGCCGCACCCACGCCAGGATCTCCCCACTCGGCTGTGCGACGACTCCACCCCGGCGGGGATCCCCACACCACCAGAGCACCCCGGAGCCCCCCGGCACAACGAGGTGGTAGCGCTGCCGAACGGCGACCACGGTCAGTGCCAGGAAGTCGCTGCTGCCGGGTACGCGCAGCACGAGGCGAGGTGCTCCCGTTCCCACCGGCAGTGCGATAGCGGAGCAGGCGATCCATGGCCCGCCCGACAGGGTGTTCCCCATACGCGCGGCGATACGGACGGAGCCGACTCCGATGACCGCGATGCCCAGGCCGCCTCCCCCCGCCCACACGGCCACCGTGCCGGACCACTCGCCACTCACCGTTTCCCCGCTCACTCCGGCCACCGCGACGCCCGCCACAAGGCCAAGCCCCACGCCCAGCAGGCGCCATGCACGCCGCCGGTAGTCGGCCAAGGCAGCACGCGTGCCACCGTAGGCGAGAGCGGCTGTCGACACACGGGCAGAGCGAGTCCAATACTCACGAATCAGATTGAATTTTCCTTCAAAAGCGCTGTCATGCCTCCGGGTGGCAAATGCGCCAGGTATCGCAAGCGGCCGCCCGTGCGAGCGAACGATGCGCAAGTCCCAGCACTCTCCACTTCGCGCCTGATGACGCCGCTTCTCAATATCGACAATCTCGACCCACGGAATCGACCGGCGGCTGAAGAAAGTGCGGAATGCGATCCGATCCGACGTAAGGAGACTTCGACCGTACCCTCGGTTAACCATATAGACGACCGAGAGCAGCCAGCACACGGCAACAGAAAATACCCACCAGAACTTTTCACCCGTCGCAGTAAGTGCCACCGCGACTTCCAATCCGCCGAAAATCGCCGTCAAATACCCGGTCCACCACCAGTTCTTGCGCCGGGCAGCGACATCGAAGGCAATCCAAGTGTCAGGCATGCACGGATTCTACAGCCACTGTTCCCTGCAACCCCGAGCTCCACGATTAGGATCCCTCAAGCCAGGGACGCCGCCGGGTGTCAGCGAATTCAACACTCCATGATCATCGATCCGTTCCTGCACGTTTCTATCTGCCGACCCATCACCACCACGGCTGAATCGATACTCTATGATCACGGGAAAGCCGCAGGTTGGGGGGCGACCTGGTCCCACACTCTCAGTGTGCAGTGAACGCCATCCAAAGTGCACCCGCACCTATTGTTAGCGCGAAGAGAATCAAGGCTGCGTCAGCGTACCTGCGCCACGTCCAGGACACCTGCACGGCCGCCTGTTCTCCGTCTGGAGTCCGGGCGAGTGAGAGCCACTCGCGGATGGTCTGCTTTGTTTTGCCGCTCGTGCCCCTGAAATGATTCCATTAGAGACCCGGCGAATGCGGTCACGTAGACGTTCGAAATCCTGCCCAGGATGCGCAGTCTCAGCTCTTTGTGCAGATAGATTCTGAGATTCCCGTTGTTGTCGACTTCGACGTCACGGGTCGCGTTTTCCGGGATTTGCAGGTTCGAAAGATGGTATTCCTTGCCATCCTTGCCGGAGCCCATGCGCCATTGTTACCGAGGATATCGCAATAGGGAGGACGATTCCCAGACCAGCGAGGAGCACCCAGGCAAGTATCAACATGCCGGGACGTTTAAGTACAACGTCAATTTTGGTATCCGTCATTACTTTTGCCAGCATACCGAGAGACCTAGCCGTCTCCTCGTCAACGCAATGCCGCGTATGCCAGCATGCAGCCACCGGCTGCCAGCACCATGAATTCGGCTACAGCATCCGCTACAATACGACGCCGCACAGGGCCGTCTGCTCCTTCCATGCGCCGCCCCTTCTTCTGGGCTTTCTTCAACTCTCGAGCCGCCCTTTCCGAAGCCTTGAAGATGCGGTCGAGCAGCGAGCCGGAATATCCCACAGCGAGATACCCTTCCCCCTCATCATTTGGAGTGTAATCCTTGGGGAAAATGATCAGACTACCGGATGGATTGGTCTCAATTTTCTGGATCGCGAAATAAGGAAATTCGTAACTGAAGATGGGATTCACGACAATGAGTGAGGCGTCGGTAAGATGGATCCTGCTGCGCATTGTTCGATATGCCATGGATCCGACGCCAAGGCAGACCGCTGCCCCGAACATTGGGCCTGCCTCACCGCTGGAGATTGCAGCGGAAGCGGGGAAAAGAGCTCCTCCCCCGAACAAAATCAGGACCAGCACAGCCAGCACCCTGAAGGACCGGCGGCGAAGTACGCGTCCACCAGCGGCCCGTCCGTATTTCATCAGGCTGACGTCCGTTCTTCTTGCTCGTGCTCGTGGGGGCGTACACCCCTACGAGCCCAATTCCATCCGCACAATAGATGATGCATGCCCCCCACAAGCCAAACCATCCCAAACCGAACCTGGGCGGCTTGACGAAAGACATTGAGGCACCCCCCGGGCACTCAGTCACCGACGAACATCGAGCCAACGACAGACGCCAAGGCCACGAGAGCCAAAAGTTCGAAAACCGGATCACGCACGATGCCGCGTACCACAGCAGAATCAGACGCATAGGCGCTGCGTGCTTTTTTCTTGGCCCTATTTATTTCTTTTGCAGATTTCTCTGCTGTGCGGAAATGCCGGTCGACGATTGACCCAGCGAAGCCGATTGAGTGAATCTCGGAATCTTCCTCGGGGACTCCTCGGATGTAAATCGCCAACCCGCGCCCGAGCCCTCCTTCCACTTTATGAAGTTGACCATAAGGCACTTCATGCCAAAACAGGCAGTTAACGACCGTGATCCCTGTAGACGTCACATGCACACGTGATCTTGCGAACATATAAGTGACGGCTCCCACGACGAGAATCATGGCCGCTCCGCGCAGCGCGATAGGATCCGGTCCGGAGATCCCATCGACTGCGGCGTACGATGCCACACCCGCATACGCGAACGGCATGATCCATGACGCCAAACAAAAAGACCTTCTCCAAAGAACGGTGCCAGAAGTGATACGCCTGTAACGTCTCATGCCACCTACTTTCCATTGGTGGGTGGCAGCGACGGGTGGAGAGTCGCTGCCACCCGTCTTCGCCCACCGGAAGAGGGGCCGGCGGCGAGGTGGAGTGGTGATCACTTCTCTCGTCGCCGAGATGGGCCTCGCGTGGCTCCTCCTGGATGGCGACTTCCCCCACCACACCCCGCCACCCGCTCAGCCAGCCATCCTCCAGACAACTCGACCACGCCGATCGAGGTCATGACACATGAAGGATGTACTTCAGAATTCCATAACACAATGCATGCAGCACCATAATTATCAGTGGAACTTGCAGCGAGAGAGAAAATTTTTCCTGCATCCTCTCGCCTTCGAGCGACTCTTCAGAGCTCAGGAAAGGCTGAATTACGCGCCTGATCCGCTTAGCTGACGGGTAGCCTCCGAACTGCCCGATGAGTGAATTACCGACCACGCATCCTCTGAGTTCGGATCCGTCTTTGAGTTCAAATACCAGCCCACCATTCGTCCGCACCCTGGCAATGCAGCAATAAGGAACCACAGTCTCAGTAATCCAATTTCGCACCTTAACCGAGTCACTCGATAGCGTCACGCGGGGGCGAACAGTCAATACCCAAGCCAGCCATGTGGTCGCAGTACTGATTAGCCCGCCCACGATTGACCTGTTGAGTAGCGGTTCACCTGAGTTTCCCTGACTTGTTGCGATAAATACCCCCACCCCGGACATCGCAATAGATGCGGCCAGTCCGAAATAGCGGACCTTGCTGTAGAATTCATTGCCCTTTTGCGTGACGGCGGTGAAGTTCTTCACCTTCTTCATCACCCGCTCCCGTAGACCGTAGGTGGACCTGCGGCCGGTACTTCACCGCATGGTTCACCCGCAGCGACAACGCCCTGTGGGCCTACACCAAGCTGGGCAGCAACGGAGCCGGAGCCATGAGCAAGATCAGCGATGGCTGGACCGGCTACCAGACCATCAGCTGAGCACTCCCCCACGCGGCCTCCCCCACACCAGCACAAGTGAGGGAGGCCCTGCGGCGCCCGCGCCGCTTGACCTCTCCGGCGGGAACAGCGTCTCCCGGTGCTCGGCCGGGATCGCGGACATACTCCCGACCGGGATCAACTCCCAGCAGGTCTCCCACACAAGAGTCTGGCCCCGCCGCCCACGCGGCGGGGCCAGAACCCCGAGATCTTCATGAGTCTTATGGAAGGTTCCTGGCCATCACGATGCGCTGCACCTGGTTCGTGCCCTCGTAGATCTGCGTGATCTTGGCGTCGCGCATCATGCGCTCCACCGGGTAGTCGCGGGTGTAGCCGTACCCGCCGAGGAGCTGGACCGCGTCCGTCGTGACCTCCATCGCCACGTCCGAGGCGAAGCACTTGGCGGCGGCGCCCAGGTAGGTGAGGTCGGCGTCGACGCGCTGGGAGGCGGCGGCGGCCTGGTAGGTCAGGGCGCGGGCGGCCGAGATCTTCATGGCCATGTCGGCGAGCATGAACTGGATGCCCTGGAAGTCGGCGATCGGCTTGCCGAACTGCTTGCGCTCCTGGACGTAGCCCTTGGCGTAGTCGAGGGCGCCCTGGGCGATGCCGAGGGCCTGGGCGGCGATGGTGATGCGGGTGTGGTCGAGGGTCTTCATCGCCGTGGCGAAGCCGGTGCCCTCGTCGCCGATCATGCGGTCGGCGGGGATGCGGACGTTGTCGAGGTAGACCTCGCGGGTCGGGGAGCCCTTGATGCCGAGCTTCTTCTCGGGAGCGCCGAAGGAGACGCCCTCGTCGGACTTCTCGACGACGAAGGCGGAGATGCCCTTGGAGCGCTTGGCCGGGTCGGTGACCGCCATCACCGTGTAGTACTCGGACTCGCCGGCGTTGGTGATCCAGCGCTTCACGCCGTTGAGGACGTAGTGGTCGCCGTCGCGGACGGCCTTCGTCTTCATGCCGGCGGCGTCGGAGCCGGCGTCCGGCTCGGACAGGCAGTAGGAGAACATGCCGTCGCCCTTGGCGAGCGCGGCCATGTACTTCTTCTTCAGCTCCTCGGAGCCGGAGAGGATCACCGGGAGCGAGCCCAGCTTGTTCACCGCGGGGATGAGGGAGGACGAGGCGCAGGCGCGCGCGACCTCCTCGATCACTATGACGGTGGCGAGCGCGTCGGCGCCCGACCCGCCGTACTCCTCGGGTACGTGCACGGCGTGCAGGTCGCTTGCGACCAGCGCCTCGAGCGCCTCCTGCGGGAAGCGGGCTTCCTCGTCCACCGCGGCGGCGTACGGCGCGATCTTCGCCTCGGCCAGGGAGCGGACGGCGTCACGGAGCATGTCGTGCTCCTCGGACGGGCGGTACAGGTCGAAGTCAGCCGATCCGGCCAAGGTCTCTCACGCTCCAAAACGCTGCGATGGTGACGCTAACTACCGTTAAGTAATCAAAAGTTTATGGGGTCGCCACGCGCGTGGATACGTGAGCTAGGCGACAGCGGAAAGTTGCCCGGTGAAGGGCGCTGCCATGCCCCGGCTATGCTCGGGCGCGCACCGCATGCCGTAGACCTCTGGAGCACCCATGGCCTTGAAGATCACCGTGATCGGCACCGGTTATCTCGGCGCGACACACGCGGCGGCCATGGCCGAACTGGGCTTCGAGGTGCTCGCTCTCGACGTCGTGCCCGAGAAGATCGAGAAGCTGGAGCGGGGCGAGGCCCCGATGTACGAGCCGGGGCTCGACGAGCTGCTGCGCAGGCACGTCGCCGGTTTCGAGGGCACCAGCGGGCGGCTGCGCTTCACCCAGGACTGGGCCGAGGTCGGCGCCTTCGGCGACGTGCACTTCGTCTGCGTGAACACCCCGCAGCGGCACGGTGAGTACGCCTGCGACATGTCGTACGTCGACTCCGCGATCGCCTCGCTCGCCCCGCATCTGCACGGTCCGGCCCTGGTCGTGGGCAAGTCGACCGTGCCGGTGGGCTCCGCGGACCGTCTCGCCACGTACCTGGCCGCGCACGCGCCGGCCGGGGAGGACGCCGAGCTGGCCTGGAACCCGGAGTTCCTGCGCGAGGGCTTCGCGGTCGACGACACGCTGCACCCCGACCGGATCGTGGTGGGGGTGCGCAGCGAGCGCGCCGAGAAGCTGCTGCGGGAGGTGTACGCGACGCCGATCTCCGAGGGCTCGCCGTTCGTGGTGACCGACTTCCCGACGTCCGAGCTGGTGAAGACCTCCGCGAACTCCTTCCTCGCGACGAAGATCTCCTTCATCAACGCCATGGCGGAGGTGTGCGAGGCCGCCGGCGGTGACGTCGCCAAGCTCGCCGAGGCGATCGGCTACGACGACCGGATCGGCAAGAAGTTCCTGCGGGCCGGGATCGGCTTCGGCGGCGGCTGTCTGCCGAAGGACATCCGGGCGTTCATGGCGCGCGCGGGTGAGCTGGGCGCGGACCAGGCGCTGACCTTCCTGCGGGAGATCGACTCCATCAACATGCGCCAGCGCGGGCAGATGGTGGAGCTGACCCGGCAGGCGCTGGGCGGCGGGCCGTTCCTGGGCAAGCGGGTGGCGGTGCTGGGCGCGACCTTCAAGCCGGACTCGGACGACGTACGGGACTCCCCCGCGCTGAACGTCGCCGGGCAGATCCACCTCCAGGGCGGCCAGGTCACGGTCTACGACCCCAAGGGCATGGACAACGCCCGCCGCGTCTTCCCGACCCTCGGCTACGCCGACTCGGCGCTGGACGCCGTGCGGGGTGCCGACATCGTGCTGCATCTGACGGAGTGGCGGGAGTTCCGCGAGCTGGACGAGGAGGCGCTCGGCGAGGTCGCGGCGGCCCGGGTCATCCTCGACGGCCGCAACGCCCTCGACCCGGAGCGCTGGCGCAAGGCGGGCTGGACGTACCGGGCGATGGGGCGCCCCAAGGCCTGAGCGCAAGACGTACGCGACAGGTGACGCCGGTTCGGCCGAGGCTCAGTCGGCCGAACCGGCGTCTTCGTGCATTCTGCACCACCGGGCCGGGGCTCGGGGTGCCCTACGCCTCCTTGGCCCGGTACCGGCGCATCTTCGCCCTGGCTCCGCACACCTGCATCGAGCACCAGCGGCCGCGGCCGGCCGGGCTGCGGTCGTAGTAGGCCCAGTGGCAGTCGGGGGCTTCGCAGGCCTTGAGGCGGGTCCAGGTGCCGGCGATCAGGGACTCGGCGACGGCGGCGGCCACGCGGGCGTGGAGGGAGTGGTCGCCGGCGGGGGTCAGGGCGGCCGAGCCGTCCGCCGCGTCGACCGTGACGACCAGGGGGGCGGCGGCCAGGAGGTCGCCGAGCGCGGACACCTCGCGGTGCGGCGGATGGCCGGCGTGGGCGAGGAGGGTCGCGCGCAGGGATTCGCGCAGGGCGCGAACCCGGTCCGTCTCCTCGAGGGTGATCCCGAGACGCGCCCGGCCCTCAGGCGTGTCCAGCGCGTCCGCGCCGGACTCGATGTCCAGTGTGTTCACCAGGGCCTCGATCAGGGCCAGGCCGCCTGGCGCGGGCGATCTCTCCGTCATGGCTGGACCGTACCTCTCGCGGCCTCTCGCGGTTTCCCTTGCGAGGTTACCTCCAATGCGGAAGCATGCAGTAACGGTTACCGGTTACACGCATCATGTAGGTAACGCACTCCGTGGGTAACGACCACGGGTAACAGCCACTTCAAGGAGGAAGTCATGGCTCTCGCCAAGCTGGGTGTCGTCGTCCTGGACTGTCCGGACCCACGGGCACTGGCGGGCTTCTACGCCGAGGTGCTCGGCGGCACACCGACGGTGGAGACCGACGGCGAGGACACGTGGGTCGACCTGAAGGTGCCGGGCGGACCGGCGCTGGCGTTCCAGGCGGCTCCGGGTTACGTACCGCCGCGGTGGCCCGCGCCCGAGCACTCGCAGCAGTTCCACCTCGACCTGGACGTGGAGGACCTGGACGCGGCCGAGAAGGGCGTGCTGGCGCTCGGCGCGAAGCCGCTGGACGCCGAGGACCGCAAGCGGAGCTTCAGGGTTTACGCCGACCCGGCCGGGCACCCGTTCTGCCTCTGCGCCTGCTGACACCGGGAGGCCCCATGTCCGCCGTGGCACGTTTCCGTTCCTGATCCGGCGGACCCGGCGGGCGTGGTACGGGCCGACGGCCGACGCGGCGGGCCCGGCCGAACCGTTGGAAGCGCCGGCGCCGGCCGTGCGAGGGCGCGCGCCCATCCGAGGCGCCGGGCGGCACGCCGGCCGGGCCCGCGTGCCGCCCGGCGCGTCACCTCACCCGTCCAGCTCCGAGATCGTCGCTGTCGACGGCTCGCGCCGCTGCTGTGCCGCGCGGGCCGTGAAGTCGGCGCCGCGCAGGATGCGCTGGACGTTGCCCCAGGTCAGCAGGGCCACGTCGGCCTCCTCCCAACCACGTCGCAGCAGCTCGGCCACCAGCCTCGGGTAGCAGGAGGTGTCGCCGAGTTCCTGCGGGTGCGCGGAGCCGGTGTCGTACGTGCCCGACAGGCCGACACTCTGGGCTCCGGCCACGGCCCGGATGTGGTCGAGGTGGTCGGCGACGTCGCGGACGGTGGGGCCGGTCTGCTCGGCCGTCAGCGGCACCAGGCACAGCCCCTTGGCCGCGCCCAGTTCCGCCAGCAGGTCGTCGGGGAGGTTGACCGGGTGGGGGCGGATGGCCCGGGCGGCGGAGCGGGTGCACAGCACGGGCGTGCGGGAGAGGGACAGCACGCGGCGGATGGTCTGCGCGGACGTACCGGAGAGGTCCGCGACCACGCCGAGCCGGTTCATCTCGCGCACGACCTCCTCGCCGAACCGGGTCAGCCCGGCCTCGCTCGCCCAGGACACCCCGGTCAGGGTCAGGACGCGCAGGCCCAGCAGGTGCAGCTGGCGCAGGATGCCGAGGGAGTCGCCCAGGGCCGGGGCTCCGGCGGGGCCGAGGAGCACGGCGACCCGGCCGCAGTTGCGCGCGTCCGCGACCTGCCCGGCCGTACCGGCCAGCCGCAGTCCCTCGCCGCAGGTCCGGGCGACGGTCCTCGCCAGGTCCAGCTGCTCCAGGGTGGCGCCGACGGCCCGGTCGCCGTCGAGGCCCTCGGGCAGGTGCAACGACCAGAACAGCGCGCCCACATGGCCGCCGCGCAGCCGGGGCACGTCCGTGTCGACGGTGCTCTCGCCCTCCTCCAGGTCGTACCAGGACAGCCTCTTGAGCGCCCAGGGCAGGCCGTTGTAGCCGTCGGCGACGGGGTGCGCGGCGAGGATGGCGTGGGCCCGGGTCATGGGCGCGTCGTCCGGGTCGGAGACGGGCTCGTAGGCCTCCGCCGTGACGACGGTCTCCTCGGGGTACGGGTCGGTCAGGCCGTCGACCTCGCCGGCCGCGGCGGTGGAGCGCAGGTCGTCCTGGAGATCTGCCATGGCGACTCCCGTACGGTCGTTCGTGAGGTACGGTCACCGTCGCACGGAGCGGTGGGCGGTTCCTGGTGGGAAGGGCGTTCGGAGTACACCCTCGCGGGCGCGCGCTCTCAGGGCGGCCGGGCCGCCTCGATCACCTCGTCCAGGGATGTCGCGGGAGCGCACCAGGTCGGCGATCATGCGGGCGATGCTGGGGATCCGGTCAATGCGGGCGCGCTCGGCGGTGAGGTCGGCGACGAGCTTGGGCGTGGCGGCGGCCGGCCGATGTGCTCGTCGCCAACCCGGTGCTGAAAGCGATCTCGACGGACGGTGTGCTCCAGGCGTCCGAGGCCCTGCCGGCCGCCGGGGCCGACCTGGTCGCGCTCGGCCGGCCCTTCCTCACCAGCCCCGACCTGGTGGCACGCCTGCGGCTCGGGGCGCCGCTCAACGCGATGCGCGACCGGTACTTCAGGTACGTGGGCGGGGCGGCCGGCCACACCGACTCCCCCGCCCTCGATGCTCAGCCCGCGGCCGGATCCAGCGACTCGATCATGGCGTTGGACGGCGACCGCGTCGCCTGAAGGCCCCGGGCCACGTCCTCCGCCGCGTCCAGCACCCGGACCGCGTTCTTCCAGGTCAGCTTGGCCAGGTCGGCCTTCGACCAGCCGCGGTCGAGCAGTTCGGTGATCAGGTTCGGGTAGCCGGAGACGTCGTCGAGGCCCTCGGGGGTGAAGGCCGTGCCGTCGTAGTCGCCGCCGATGCCGAGGTGGTCGACGCCGGCCGCCTCGCGCATGTGGTCCAGGTGGTCGGCGACCGTGGACACGGTGGCGACCGGGCGCGGGTGCCGCTCCTCGAAGGCGCGGTGGATCTTCATGGCCTCCGCGGTGGTGTCGAGGGGGTGGAAGCCGTGGGCGCGCATGTTCTCGTCGGCCGCGGCGGTCCAGTCGACCGCCGCCTGGAGCACGAACTTCGGCACGAACGTCACCATCGCGATGCCGCCGTTGGCGGGCAGCCGCTCCAGGACGTCGTCCGGGATGTTGCGCGGGTGGTCGCAGACGGACCGGGCGGAGGAGTGCGAGAAGATCACCGGGGCGGTGCTGGTGTCGAGCGCGTCGCGCATGGTGGTCGCCGCCACGTGGGAGAGGTCGGCGAGCATGCCGAGCCGGTTCATCTCCCGTACGACCTCGCGGCCGAAGGCGGTGAGGCCGCCGGCCTTCGGTTCGTCGGTGGCGGAGTCCGCCCAGTCCACGTTGTCGTTGTGGGTGAGCGTGAGGTAGCGCACGCCCAGCCCGTACAGGCCGCGCAGGGTGCCCAGGGAGTTGGCGATGGAGTGGCCGCCCTCGGCGCCCATGAGGGAGGCGATCCGGCCCTCCCGGCGTGCGGCCTCCATGTCGGCGGCCGTCAGCGCGGGCCGGAGGTCCTCGGGGTGGCGGGTCAGCAACTGCCGTACGCAGTCGATCTGTTCGAGCGTGGCCGCGACCGGGTCGGGCGAGTCCGTGCGGACGTACACCGACCAGTACTGGGCACCGACGCCGCCCGCGCGCAGCCGGGGGATGTCGGTGTGCAGGTGGGCGCTCTGGTCGGCGCCGATGTCCCGGGCGTCGAGGTCGTAGCGGACCTGCGCGCGCAGCGCCCAGGGCAGGTCGTTGTGCCCGTCGACGACCGGGAACTCGCTCAGGAGTTCCCGGGTTGCCTCGAGGGAGGTCATCGTCGTCACTTCCCCGCGCCGAAGCCGAATCCGCCCGAGCCCTCGACCTTGGAGCGCAGGCGCTTGCCCTTCTCGGTGGCCTGGTCGTTGAGTTCCTGCTGGAACTCGCGCATCCGGCCGCGCAGTTCCTCGTCGTGCGCGGCGAGGATGCGGGCCGCGAGCAGACCGGCGTTGCGGGCACCGGCGACGGAGACCGTCGCGACCGGGACTCCGGCCGGCATCTGCACGATCGACAGCAGGGAGTCCATGCCGTCGAGGTACTTCAGCGGCACGGGCACGCCGATGACCGGCAGCGGGGTGACCGAGGCGAGCATGCCGGGCAGGTGGGCGGCGCCGCCCGCGCCGGCGATGATCACCTTGAGTCCGCGGCCGTCGGCCTGCTCGCCGTAGGCGACCATCTCGCGCGGCATGCGGTGCGCGGAGACGACGTCGACCTCGTAGGCGATCTCGAACTCGTCGAGGGCCTTCGCGGCGGCCTCCATGACGGGCCAGTCGGAGTCCGACCCCATGACGATGCCGACAACAGGGCTCATTCGGTGATCGTGCCTCTCAGGTAGCCGGCAGCGTGACGGGCGCGCTCCAGCACGTCGTCCAGGTCGTCGCCGTAGGTGTTGACGTGGCCGACCTTGCGGCCGGGCTTCACGTCCTTGCCGTACATGTGGATCTTGAGCTGGGGGTCGCGGGCCATGCAGTGCAGGTACGCGGAGTACATGTCCGGGTAGTCGCCGCCGAGGACGTTGACCATGACGGTCCAGGGGGCGCGCGGGCGCGGGTCGCCGAGGGGCAGGTCCAGGACCGCCCGGACGTGGTTGGCGAACTGGCTGGTGACGGCGCCGTCCATCGACCAGTGGCCGGAGTTGTGCGGGCGCATCGCGAGTTCGTTGACGAGGACACTGGAAGACCCGTCGTCATTGCGGGTCTGGAACAGCTCGACGGCGAGGTGGCCGACGACGCCGAGTTCCTTGGCGATGTTCAGCGCCATCTCCTCGGCCCGCAGGGCGAGGCCCTCGTCGAGGTCGGGCGCCGGGGCGATGACCGTGTCGCAGACGCCGTTCACCTGGCGGGACTCGACCACCGGGTAGGCCACGGCCTGCCCGTGCGGGGAGCGTACGACGTTGGCGGCGAGCTCGCGGACGAAGTCGACCTTCTCCTCGGCGAGCACGGGGACACCGGCCTTGAAGGGGTCGGCGGCCTCCTCGACGGAGTCGACGACCCACACGCCCTTGCCGTCGTAACCGCCGCGGACGGTCTTGAGGACGACGGGGAAGCCTTCGCCCTCGGCGGCGAAGGCCGCCACGTCCTGCGGATCGGAGACGATCCTGTGTCTCGGGCAGGGCACGCCGATCGCGTCGAGCTTCGCCCGCATCACGCCCTTGTCCTGGGCGTGCTGAAGCGCGTCGGGGCCGGGACGCACGGGGATGCCGTCCGCCTCCAGGGCCCTGAGGTGCTCGGTGGGTACGTGCTCGTGATCGAAGGTGATCACATCGCACCCGCGGGCGAACTCGCGCAGCGTGTCGAGGTCGCGATAGTCGCCGACGACGACATCGCTCACGACCTGCGCAGCGGAGTCCTGCGGGGTGTCACTGAGAAGCTTGAACCTGATGCCGAGCGGGATGCCTGCCTCGTGTGTCATACGAGCGAGCTGGCCCCCGCCGACCATGCCGACTACCGGGAACGTCACGCCCCCAGGGTATCGGCCGCGCCAGGGTGGCCGGTTTCCTGCCCCTCCCCGGCCCGCCCGGACCATCTCCGGCCGTCCGCCGGCGTCCGCAGGAAGATCGCGGGGGAGGGTGGTTAGCATGGCTGGGTTGACGCCAACCCGGACGGGGGCCTGCACGACCATGGGACATGGTGCCTCGCGGCTCCGACGGCTCGTTCACGAAGTCGCCAAATTCGGCGCGGTGGGCGGTGCCGGGGTGCTGGTCAACCTCCTCGTGTTCAACCTGGTGCGGCACGTCACCGACCTCCCGGTGGTCCGCGCGAGCGTCATCGCGACCGTCGTCGCGATCGTCTTCAACTACGTCGGCTTCCGCTACTTCACCTACCGCGACCGCGACAAGACCGGCCGTACGCGGGAGATGTCCCTGTTCCTGCTGTTCAGCGCGGTGGGGCTGGTCATCGAGAACGGCGTCCTGTACGCGGCCACGTACGGCTTCGACTGGGACACCCCGCTGCAGAACAACGTCTTCAAGTTCCTCGGCATCGGCCTCGCGACCCTGTTCCGCTTCTGGTCGTACCGCACGTGGGTGTTCCGCGCCCTGCCCGCCCGGGAGGCGGTGGCGGACGCGGAGACGGTCCTGAAGAGGGAGAAGGCCCGGACGTCACGGACCAGGCAGCGGGTGCCGTAAGCAGCGGGCGCCGTAAGCAGCGGGCGCCGTAGCGGCCCGGAGCATCCCCGGCGGACCACGGCATCCCTGGCGGACCGCCTCCCTAGCGGACCGTCGGCTCCCCGTCGTTCCCCGACGGCTTCCGCAGCGGCGTGCGGGACAGGAACAGGCCGAAGACCGGGGGCTTGGTCTGGAGCATCTCCAGGCGGCCGCCGTCGGCTTCCGCCAGGTCGCGGGCGACCGCCAGGCCGATGCCCGTGGAGTTGCGGCCACTGATCGCCCTTTCGAAGATGCGGGCGCCCAGGTCGGCGGGGACGCCTGGGCCCTCGTCGGTGACCTCGATGACGGCCTGGTTGCCGGTGACGCGGGTGCGCAGCGCCACGGTGCCGCCGCCGTGCATCAGGGAGTTCTCGATCAGCGCGGCCAGCACCTGCGCGACCGCTCCCGGCGTGCCCACGGCCTCGAGGTGCCGCTTGCCGGAGCTGACGATCGCCCGGCCCGCGCTGCGGTAGGCGGGCCGCCACTCGGCGAGCTGCTGCTGGATGACCTCGTCGAGGTCGAAGGTGACGGCGGAGCCGTTACGCGGGTCGCGGGAGTTCGTCAGCAGCCGCTCGACGACGTCCGTGAGCCGCTCGACCTGCGCCAGCGCGATCGTCGCCTCCTCCTTCACCGTGTCCAGATCGTCGGTGAGGGTGATCTCCTCCAGCCGCATCGACAGAGCCGTCAGCGGCGTCCGCAGCTGGTGGGAGGCGTCCGCGGCCAACCGCCGCTCAGCGGTCAGCATGCGGGCGATGCGCTCGGCGGAGCCGTCCAGCACGTCCGCCACCCGGTCCAGCTCGGGCACGCCGTACCGCTTGTGCCGCGGGCGCGGATCGCCCGAGCCGAGCCGCTCGGCCGTCTCCGCGAGGTCGGTCAGCGGCGACGCCAGCCGGTTCGCCTGGCGGACCGCCAGCAGCACCGCGGCCACCACCGCCAGCAACGCGACCAGCACGATGATCAGCAGCGTCCGGCCGACCTCCCGGGTCACCGAGGAGCGCGGCTCCTCGACCGTGACCGTCTCGCCCTCCTCGCCGGGCGCGGTCGCGCTGATGACGTCACCGGCCGGCTTGGTGCCGAGCCGGATGGGCGCCTCCCCGGGGATCCGGATCACCGCGTAGTAGCGGTCCTGCGTGACCTGCTTGCGCAGCACCTCCGCGTCGACCTGCTGGGCGACGAAGAGCCGGCTGTCGACGATGCTGGCCAGGCGGACCGCCTCGGACTGCACCCGCTCCTGGGCACTGTCGCTGATCGTCCGGGTCTCGACGATGACGAGGGAGACCCCGAAGACGGCGATCACGACGAGCACCACGGCGAGCGTGGACTGGATCAGTCGGCGGCGCATGTGCTGTTACCCGTGTACTCGTAGACCCGTATACCCGTGAACCCCGTAGGCCCCGTAGGCCCCGTAGACCCATACACCCCGTACACCCGTGCCTGTCTCGCGGCTCAGCTCTTCTCGAAGCGGAAGCCCACACCGCGCACCGTGGCGATGTAGCGGGGGTTGGCCGCGTCGTCGCCGAGCTTCTTGCGCAGCCAGGAGATGTGCATGTCGAGGGTCTTGGTCGACGACCACCAGGTCGTGTCCCAGACCTCGCGCATCAACTGGTCGCGGGTGACGACCCGGCCCGCGTCGCGCACCAGCACCCGCAGCAGGTCGAACTCCTTGGCGGTGAGCTGGAGCTCTTCCTCGCCCATCCAGGCGCGGTGCGACTCGACGTCGATGCGCACGCCGTGGGTGGCGGGCGGCTGCTGCGGCTCGGCGGCGCCGCGCCGCAGCAGGGCGCGGACCCGGGCGAGCAGCTCGGCGAGCCGGAACGGCTTGGTGACGTAGTCGTCGGCGCCCGCGTCGAGCCCGACGACGGTGTCCACCTCGTCGGCGCGCGCGGTCAGGATGAGGATCGGGATGCTGTGGCCTTCGCCACGCAGGCGGCGGGCCACCTCCAGACCGTCCATGCCGGGCAGACCCAGGTCGAGCACGACCAGGTCGACGCCGCCCTGCAGTCCGGCGTCGAGAGCGGCGGGGCCGTCCTCACGCACCTCGACCTCATAGCCCTCCCGGCGCAGAGCGCGAGCCAGCGGCTCCGAGATGGACGCGTCGTCCTCGGCGAGCAGTACTCGGGTCATGAGGTGATGGTAGACCTGCGAGGCCCTGAGCTGGGGTGTGACCGGAAGCCTTGATTCTTACCGTCCCCACACCCGGTTCTTACGTTCTACGGGTAGACGTCGGAACCTCTGCCTGTGGGGTGCGATCCTGGCGAGGACCTTGGAAACATGGCGCGTGGTTCCCTCTAGACCTGTGATCCGAGCCTCAAGCCCTTCCATATGCCGCGGTGTCCTGCCGTATGGTGATTCAACGCCTGTAGCGCCACGGCGGCCTTCTGCGGCCTTTTGCCCTGAAGGTCTCTTTTGTGTGCGGACTGGTTCCGACCAGCCCCTTTGTGCATCGACCTGTGGCCGGGCCTCGTCGTGCGGCGACGCGCGTAGAGGTGTGGATCCCGGTGGCGACCGCCCACCGCTCCGTGCCCGGAGCGGACCCCCGTAAGGCGTCGGGCGGACGGCCGTACGCACCGGTTCCGGCAGCCCCCACCGGGCGCACCACCGCTGCGGCGGGGCGCGTCCCGAGCAGCAAGGAACGACCATGGCGTCCAGCCTGACGAAGGACTCGGCCCGACCGGGCACCCCCGGTTCCGAGAAGACCTTCTTCGGCCACCCCCGCGGACTGGCCACTCTGTTCATGACCGAGATGTGGGAGCGGTTCTCCTACTACGGCATGAGGGCCCTGCTCCCGCTGTACCTGGTGGCCCCGGGTGGCCTGCACCTGAGCGCGGGCACGGCGACGGCGATCTACTCCGTCTACCTGTCGCTGGTGTACCTGCTCACCCTGCCCGGCGGCTGGTTCGCCGACCGTGTGCTCGGCCCCCGCAAGACGGTCGCCGTCGCGGGCCTGGTCATCATGCTCGGCCACCTGTGCCTGGCGCTGCCCGCCGCCGCGAGCTTCTACGTCGGCCTGGGCCTGGTCGCCATCGGCTCCGGTCTGCTGAAGGCCAACATCTCCACGATGGTCGGCCACCTCTACGACGGCCCGGACGACCCGCGCCGGGACGGTGGCTTCACCGTCTTCTACATCGGCATCAACCTCGGCGCCTTCGTCGCCCCGCTGGTCATCGGCACCGTCGGTGAGAGCGTCAACTGGCACCTGGGCTTCGCGCTGGCCGCGCTCGGCATGGCGCTGGGCCTCGTCCAGTTCCTGCTCGGCGGACGCCACCTGAGCGCGCGGAGCAGCGAGGTCCCGACCCCGCTGTCGCCCGCCGAGAAGGCCGCCACCCTGCGCAAGGGCCTGATCTGGCTGGCCGTCGCGGTGGTCTTCTACGCCCTGGTCGGCGGCACCGGCCACTTCACCCTGAACTGGGCACTGATCCCGCTCACGCTCCTCGGCCTGATCGTGCCGATCCTGGTCATCACCCGCATCCTGCGCGACAAGGACCTGGACGACGACGAGCGCTCGAAGGTGTCCGCGTACATCTGGTTCTTCGCCGCCGCCGCCGTCTTCTGGATGATCTACGACCAGGGCGGCTCGACCCTGTCGCTCTTCGCCAGCGACAAGGCCGACAACACCGTCTTCGGCTGGGAGTTCCCGGTCTCCTGGTACCAGTCGGTCAACCCGGTCCTGATCATGGCTCTGGCACCCGTCTTCGCCTGGCTGTGGCTGTGGCTGAACCGGCGGGGCAAGGAGCCGAGCACCATCGTGAAGTTCGCCTCCGGCCTGGTGCTGGTGGGTGCGTCCTTCTTCCTCTTCCTCGCTCCGCTGTCGATCGCGGAGGGCGGTCACAAGGCCGCGGCGATGTGGCTGGTCGCGGTCTACTTCGTGCAGACCGTCGGTGAGCTGACGCTGTCACCGGTGGGTCTGTCCGTGACGACGAAGATGGCGCCGGCGAAGTACGCCTCGCAGATGATGGGCGTCTGGTTCCTCGCGGTCACCGCGGGCGACTCCGTCACCGCGCTGCTGTCCAACCCGGCCGTCGGCGGGGTGAACCTCGACCGGACGGGCTTCGTGGCGCTGGAGGCGGCGCTGGCCGTGTTCGCCGGTTTCTCGGTGTACATGTTCCGCAAGAAGGTCAAGGGGCTCATGGGCGACGTTCGCTGAGTCCGCTGACCGGCGGGGCCTGAGAAGGGCCGTCGCCCCTTCGGGGTGCGGCGGCCCTTCTTCATGGCGGCCCTTCTTCATGGCGGCCCTTCTTCATGGCGTCGCGTCTTCGTGGCGTCGCGTCCTCTTGGCGTCGCGCCCCTCGCGTCTTCACGTCCTCGTGTCTTCACGTCCTCGTGTCTTCACGTCCTCGTGCCGTCGTTGACGCCGGCCGGTCGGCTTCGGCTTCGGTTTCGGCTTCCGGGGCGAACCAGGGCAGGGCCGAGGGCCTGCGGGCGGCGGGCAGCCGCTGGCGGCTTGCCCGGCGGGGCGGGCGGGCACGGGCCGCGTGAGCGGGGTTGCGGGGGCGTACGCGGTCGACCACGGCCAGTCCGGCGCGGAACACCGCTGCCGGGACGACGAGCAGGACGAGCACCCAGAACAGGGTCACGCCCCACGGGCGGCCCACGCCCCAGGGGTGTTCGGCGAGGACCTTGCCGCCGTACTTCAGGGACACGGTGTAGTCGCCGTGGGCGCCGGACGCGAGCTCCACGGGCAGCTCGACGCGCGCTTTCCCACCGGGCCGGATCGTGCCGCGCCAGCGCTGGTCCTGCCATTGCGGGGCGAACACGCCGTGCGAGGTGCCGACCTGGAACACGGGGTTCTTCACGGGGGACGTGCCGACGTTGCCGACGGTGACCACGAGGGTCCGTGAGGGCGGTGAGCCGAACCAGGTCAGCAGCCCGCCGGAGCCGCGCAGCCGGGTGTCAGCGAGCAGGGACAGCCGCCCGCCGGACGGTTCCGCGGGCAGCGGCTCGACCGCGTGCCCGGCCACCTGGAAGGCAGCGTCCGCCTCCGCCCCGGCCCCGGTGACCGTCGCCACGTGTACGACACAGGGGCACGGCACCGGCGGCTCCACGACGGGCAGTTCCCGGCGGAAGCGCCCCTCGGCGTCGGTGGTGACGGCCCGGCCGTCGGCGTTGGCACAGGAGTTGGTGCCGCCGGTGACGCCCCGGTCCGGCTCGGCCTGCCCGCAGACCAGCAGCGTCAGCAGGGCCCGCGGCCGCCACCCTCTGCCGGTGACGGTGACCGAACCGCCCGTCCCCGCCTGCGGCTTGGACACCTCGACACGGGGCCGGTCGTCCACCGCCCGGACGGGCCCGGCACCCGCCAGGACGAGCGGGAGCGTGAACAGGAGCGCGAGCAGGACCGGCAGTGACGGGTACGGACGTCGGGCGGAGGGCGACATCGGCGACTCCAGCGGTCGTACGGGCGGTCGTACGGCGTCGGCGGCGAGCGGTCGGGCGGACGGCCGGACCGGCGGACGGGCGACCGTGCGTCGATGGCGGGCGGTCGGCCCGTGCCGCCCGCCCGCGTCCCCGCGGTCAGCGGCCCTGCTGCGGGCTCCGGTGACGCCGGGTCAGCCACAGGGCGCCCGCCGCGCCGGCCAGCAGGACCGTGCCGCCGAGCGTGCCGAGGGCGACGGCCGAATCCTCCGGCCCGGTCTGCGGAAGCTCGGCACCGCTGCCGGAGCCGGAGCCGGAGCCGCCGCCGTCCTGGACGGGGCCGCCGGTGCCGCCGCTCGCGGCCGTGACGTCGAGGGTCAGGGACGGGCCCGGGTCGTTGGTCGGCGTGCACGTGGTCGTCGTGCCGAGCGCCTTGATGGTGAGCACACCGGCCGTGAACGTGACCTCGCCGCTCTTCTTCGGCGTGTACGTCCCGCTCAGGTCGCTGATCTTGATGGGCGTGTTGGCCGGGACTGCGGCTTCGTTGGCGGGACCGGTCACCGTCAGGGTGCCGCTGTCGGCACCGCCCAGGGCGATGGTGGCGCTCGGCGTCATCGCGCCCTTGCCCAGCTCGACCGGGCTGGAGGAGACGCCCTTCTGCCAGGACATGGTGATCCGGTAGCCGCCGCCGCTCCTGACGCCCTTGATGTCGATGGGTGAGACGGCACTCTTGTCGCCGATCGGCGTCTTGCACTGGTAGTTGACGTCGACGACCTCGGCCCGGGCCACGGGGGCGGCCATCCACACCACCGAGCCGGCCAGGGCCGCGGCGGACGCGAGCGCGGCGGTTCGTTTCCGGTACGACACGGTGCCGCTCCCCTTCCTCTTTCTGACGGCGTATCAGATGGGGTCGTCAAGGTACGCCCGGGGCCTTGAGGAAGGAAGACACAGTGCGGGCCGGATCTGTGGCGATCCGGCGGGCGGCGAGTGACGCACGACGGGATGTACGGCGGGGTTTCGTGGGGGGGGTGATCAGCCTCGGGAGAGGTCAACCGGGACACTTCGCGGACTCGGCACCGAACCGGCCTCCGAGAGGGCCCGAAGCGCGACAGGCCCGACACCCGAACCGACCGCCAACGGAGCCCGAAGCGCGACGGACCCTGCACCCGGGCCACGAGTCCGGGGAAAACCGGCGGGAGCCTCTGCACCACCCCGGTATCGAGCCGGGGCGCCTGACGGGCGCCCCGGGCCGCGCCCTCAGGCGGGCGCGCCCAGTTCCGCCCACACCGTCTTGCCGGCCGCCCCCGGCGTGCGCACCACGCCCCAGTCCAGGCACAGCCGCTGGACGATGAACATGCCGTGACCGCCGGGGCGCCCCGCCCGATGGGGCGTGCGCGGCGCTGGTTGCCCCGTGCCCCGGTCGGCGACCTCGATGCGGATCACCTTGTTGTCGCAGGTGATCCGGAGCTGGTCCGGCCCCTCGGCGTGCAGGCAGGCGTTGGTGACCAGCTCGGACACGACCAGAAGTACGTCCTCGGCGGCGGCCCGCCGGTCGGCGGAGGCGGCGGGCAGCCAGCCCCACTCGTACAGCGCCTGGCGGGTGAAGTCGCGGGCCAGCGGGACGACACCGCTCTCGCCCTCGAAGCTCAGCCGGCGCACCTGCCGGCCCCCCGGCGGCGCCGCGGCTCCGGACGGCGCGGCCACGCCCTCACCGGACGGGCCGGCCGCCGTTACGCCACCCTCGGACGCCCCGGAAGCGCCGCTGGGCTCCGGCCCGCGGTCGCCCGGCGGGTAAGGCCGGGTGGTGCTCATCAGCGCTTCACCTCACCGATTCACCAGTTCACGATTCAAAAGATTCACGTCACCGTCGGTCACGCAGTGGGCGGCACGTCGGTTTCGCGGCGTCCCCGTCACCCGGACGGCCGACAGGTTCAGGATGTCTCCTGCCCTGGCGGACCGAGGGAACACCCATGCATTCGCCACGAAAAACGTCACAGGCGCAGGACGCCCGTCACAGGGGGACGGCCGGGGCACGGCGCGCCGACGCACCGGCGGTCAGCCCGACTCTTCGGCCAGGGCCGCCTCGAGCGTGTCATGAACGCTGAAGACCGCATCCGCCCCCGTGATCTCGAACACGCGTGCCACCACCGACTGCATCCCGACGAGCGCGACGCCGCCACCGGCGGCCTCCGCCTTCAGTCGCGCGCCGAGGAGCACGTTGAGCCCCGTGGAGTCGCAGAACTCCAGGCGCGCGCAGTCGATGACCAGACGCTTGAATCCCTTGGCGAGGCAGTCCTCGAGTGGCTCACGCAACAGATCGGCGGTGTGGTGATCCAACTCACCCGCCGGGGTCACGACGGCACTAGAGCCCTCTTCCCGCACCTCGACCAGAAGCCGGCCAGACTGTGCGCTGCCGACCGTCCCGCGGTCCATGCCGTCTCTCTCTCCCGACCTCGTGGCTGCTTGCTGACGACCTCGAACACTACGCCTTCCCGCCACGCTTCGACACCCGAACAACCACACGCAAACGGACACATGCACGCAAAACGCACTTGCGGTGGGCTCAGGAAAGCGGGTAGGCCTAGTAAGGACACGTACCCGACACGGCCGGCTTTGGAGGCGCCGCACACCGCAGTGCACCTAACGGCTCCGGCAGCCATATGCCGAGAACGATGGAGGACACCATGTCACCCCGGCTCGACGCATCGCGTACCCAGAAAGCGACGTCGACACCCCGTTCGGAACCTCTGGATCCCATCGAGCAGGACGAGATGCTCGTCACACAGGACGACCTTCTCGCCGGACTTCCGGACATCCCCCCGTACGAGGAAGTCGGCGCGGTCGACGCGCGGGCCCTGTCCAGGACCCTCTTCGAGCGCCTCGAGTCGCTGGAGGAAGGGACCCACGAGTACTCGTACGTCCGCAACACGCTCGTCGAACTGAACCTCGCGCTGGTCAAGTTCGCCGCGTCCCGGTTCCGCTCCCGCAGCGAGCCGATGGAGGACATCATCCAGGTCGGCACCATCGGCCTGATCAAGGCGATCGACCGCTTCGAGCTGTCCCGCGGTGTCGAGTTCCCCACATTCGCGATGCCGACCATCATCGGCGAGATCAAGCGCTTCTTCCGTGACACCTCATGGTCCGTGCGCGTTCCGCGGCGGCTCCAGGAGCTGCGGCTCGACCTGGCCAAGGCCGGCGACGAGCTCGCCCAGAGGCTGGACCGCGCCCCGACGGTGGCCGAACTGGCCGAGCGGCTCGGCATCTCCAACGACGAGGTCGTCGAGGGCATGGCCGCGTCGAACGCCTACACCGCCTCCTCACTGGACGCCCAGCCGGAGGAGGACGACTCCGAGGGCGCGCTCGCGGACCGCATCGGCTACGAGGACCACGGGCTCGAAGGCATCGAGTACGTCGAGTCCTTGAAGCCGCTGATAGCCGAACTCCCGTCACGCGACCGGAAGATCCTGTCCCTGCGGTTCGTCGCCGGCATGACCCAGTCGGAGATCGGTGAAGAGCTCGGCATCTCGCAGATGCACGTCTCGCGCCTGCTGTCGCGGACCCTGGTGCGGCTGCGCAAGGGGCTGACCGTCGAGGAGTGAGCCTGCCGGACAACGCTGTACCGGGTGACGCTGTCCTTCGGGGGCGGACCGAACGGTCCGCCCCCGGACGCGTTTGCCGGGCCTCAGTGCGCCCGCTGCTCCTTCACCAGCCGCTTCGCGCGGTCGCGCCGGGACGGGGCCAGCACGTCCACCGTCACGCCGGCACCGTCGCCGGGCGTGGCCTCGGCCAGCCGCAGCCGGTCGGCGAGCTTGCGGACCGACGCGTCGTCCGGGGCGCGGTCGATGTAGAACAGCGACTCGTCGACCGGGTCGTCGTCGCCGCCCCAGCGCACCACGCCCTCGCAGTCCGCGAGGATGTCGCGCACCGTCAGCACCTGGAGCGGGAAGAGGCTGCCGCTCGCGCCCGCGCCCGGGCGGATCCGCACCGCGGTGCCCGAGGCGAGGTTGGACTCCGGTGCGTCCTTCTTCAGACCGTCGATCCGCTGCCAGCCCGCCAGGTCCACACGGGGCAGCTGCTCGACCTCGTAGTGGTAGCGCCGTACGACATGGAGCAGGATCGCCTCCACGTCGCCGATCCGGATGTCGACCTCCAGACCGGTGCCCGAGACGGGGCGTGTCCAGACGGTGGAGACGTGATTGGCCTGCTTTTCCAGGGGCCAGCCGTTGGCGGAGGTGGGGGCCTCCTTCCGGGCACCGGGAGGGACGGCGGGGGCGGCCGCGGCCGCGGGCGATGCGTGGGAGCCGGCGGCGGCCGCGACAGCGAGCACACCGGCCCCCTTCATCACGACCCGTCTCGATATGCCGCTCGTGCTACGCGTGTTGTCGGTCACGTCCTCAGTTCCTTCCCAAGCTGATGATGATGAGAGTGAGCGTGGGCAGTGCGGTGGCCGCTGCGCTCAGTAGCCAGTACGCGCGGGATGACAGCGCCGTCCTGCGCCGAAGAGGACGGTTGGCCAGCCACCAGACGAGACCGAACAGTGTGAGGATCGGTGTGGCGATGATGAACCAGGGCAGCATGCCGTCGTTCTCGGTGGGCTCGCGCTCGGTCCAGCCCAGGTCGGCAAGGGGCCAGTTCGACGCGAAGTACCACAGCAGGAACGCCGGAACCACGGCTGGGACCCCCAGGACGACGTTGACGGCCAGGGGAAGGATCAGCCGGAGCCATGAGTGTTCGGTGCTCGTCTTCATCCGGTCTCTCTAGCCGCGCGACAGCATGTTGTAGTTCTCCAGCACGTTGTACAGGCCAATCAGCTCACGGCCATACTTCGCGGCATCGCCCCCGGTGCCGTTGTACCGGGCCAGCAGCGCCTGGGTCTGGGGCAGGCTGGTCGTGAGGTTCGGTCGAGGTGCGCCGAGCTGGTAGGCGTTGTAGATGGTCAGGTAGGCGACCGAGCGGATGTTGTACGTCTCGTCGTCGTTGAGCTGCTTCCAGACCGTCGGGATGTCGGCGTCGGTGAGCGGCGCGCCGTTGATGATGCCCTGCTCCCGGCAGTAGTTGCGAGCGTCGATCGTCACCCAGGCGTGGATCTGCCCCCAGCCGGTGCTGCAGTCGTCGTCCAGCCCCGCCTTGACGGCCTCCACGGCGGCCATGTCGAAGGGGTTGAGCTTACGCAGTTCCCACAGCACGGGCGCCTGGATGAGGGCCTTGCGGAGCTTGAGCTGCCGCGCCAGCGAGGTGAACAGCCAGTCCGCGCTCAGCACCAGGTCGAGGGCCTTGGTAGTGGAGATGCCACCGAGCGTCGCCCAGTCGTCGTCGGCCTCCCAGCCCTCGCCACCGGTCTCTGGCACACCGATCGAGGTCAAGTACGTCTGCACGTCCTTGAGCAGGGGGTCCCGATACGCCGCCTTGTCCAGGTCCGTGTCCAGCCCGCCGAGTTCGGCCCCGGGGTTGAAGTCGCTCTGGCCGAAGTCCCGCCCGGACGCGATGTTGTTGTCGATCTCGATCAGGCCGGCGCCCGAGCCGACCTTGATCGTGGAGATCTGGTCGAACGCCCAGTTGGTGGGCAGCGGATAGCCGAGGTTGCCGGAGAAGCCGCTGGACATGTCGGAGACGAAGCTCGTCGCCGCGTACCCTGCGTCGGCGACGCGCTGGCAGACGTTGCGCGGGCCGTAGACGCCGATGCCGTAGGCGGAATTCTCGCCGATCGTGCGCATGATCCCGCGGAAGTGCGGGATGATGTAGTCCGTGACCTCGCCGTCCATGGCGTCGTAGTCGACCGCGAAGTAGATGATGGTGCCGGGCTTGAAGCCGTGGTACTCGGCCCACTCGATCGCGCGGAACGCGTCGGCGGTGCCCTGGTTGTAGCTGAAGTAGTCCGCGGACCGGCTCCACGTCTGGAAGATCGGGAAGCAGCTCAGCCCGTATTCCTTGATGGTGGCCAGCTCCCCCGGCTGGATCTGCTTCTCCGGCAGGCTTGTCGCGGAGGGGTTGAAGAGGTAGCGGCCGATGTACTTGTAGCCGGCGGCCTTCAGGGCCTGCGCCCGCGCGGGCGTGATCTTTGTGACGCCGTCGCAGGCCGTGCCCTTGCGGGACTGGTCGCCGTAGGAGACGAGCAGCGAGGCCCAGGTCTGGAAGTCACCCTTGCCGGTGACCGGCAGCTTGCTGAAGGACTGGAAGGTCTGAACACCGGACTGCACCGTGGCGGTGAAGCTACCGAAGGGGACATTCCGTTTGTTGAGGATCATGGCCGCGGTGAACAGCTGCGCCCAGACGCCGGTGGTCCCCAGCGAGACGGTGTGGGACTTCAGACCGGACTGCGTACCGGGCCCGAAGACGCCGTTGGCGACGCCGTCCGCCATGCCCAGCTCGTACTGGATCGCGAACAGCATCGACTTGGCGACGTCGCGTGAGTGGTGGCCGTCGCAGGGGATGACGTAGAAGTCCTTGCGCAGGATGTACTTGCCGTTCAGCCACTGCTGGATGGAACGGATGGTGCCCGAACCGTTGTTGACGGTGACGTAGGCGTCCATGTTGAACAGGCCCTTGACCACCTTCGGCCACAGGGAGCTGCCCGGGTAGACGCCGGACACACCCATGTTCTGGTGCAGCTTCACGACCGCGGCCTTGACCCGGTCGTTGTACTTGCCGTCGATCTCGCCGCCGTCGTAGCCCTTGCAGTACAGGGCGGACTGGATGATGCGGCAGAAGTTGGCCGACGGAATGGTCGTCTCGTCGAGCTTGCCGTAGAGCTCCCCCAGCTTCCCGAGGGTGGTCGGGCCGAAGGAGTTGGACAGCGCGGTGATGCCCATCTCGTACTGGAGCGCCCGGGTCAGCGCGTACATCACGGGCCAGCCGGTACGGCCGTTCTCGTCCAGCTTGGATATGCCCAGCGTGGCGCCGTTGTTGTACGTGGTGTTGATGAATCTCTGGGCGCGCTGCACCATCTCGTCTGCCATGGGCTTCCTCCTGTCGTCCGGAACGTGAGGCGGGGAGGAAAGCGCTGTCGTCGTGGGCGCGTGCACTGCTCACACCGACGCGTCCGCGCATGGAACGGCACCCCCCGTCGGGGGCCATGCCGAAGACAACCCCCCTCGTCGCATGCGGCCGGCGCGTGGTCAGGGTGCGCGCGGAGCGACTGGCGCGATCTTCCGTCGCGCCACGAGGGGGGGTCAAGTCCGTTATGTACGAAGCAAGTTGATGTGGCAGGCCGTCAACTCCGGTTTGTTGTCCGGTCGTTATGAACACGGTATGGAAATCGTCCACAACCTTCGTGTGTCTTCGTCGGTCAGAGCACCCGCTCGCCGCGCCGCCACACTCCGGTGACCAGCGGGACGCCCGGCCGGTAGGCCAGGTGGACGTGGCTCGGGGCGTCGAGGAGCGTCAGGTCGGCGTACGCGCCCGGGGTGAGGCGGCCGATGTCGGTGCGCCGCAGGGCCGCGGCGCCGCCCGCCGTGGCCGACCAGACGGCCTCGTCCGGGGTCATCCCCATGTCCCGTACGGCGAGCGCGATACAGAACGGGACGGACGAGGTGAAGGACGAGCCCGGGTTGCAGTCGGTGGAGAGGGCCACGGTGACGCCCGCGTCGAGGAGGCGGCGGGCGTTCGGCCACTCGGCGCGGGTGGAGAACTCGGCGCCGGGCAGGAGGGTGGCGACCGTGCGGCTGTTCGCGAGGGCGTCGACGTCCTCCTCCGTCAGGTGGGTGCAGTGGTCGGCGCTGGCCGCGTCGAGCTCGACGGCGAGCCGCACGCCCGGGCCGTACGAGAGCTGGTTGGCGTGGATACGGGGGTGCAGGCCGCGTGCCTTGCCGGCGGTGAGGATCGCGCGGGCCTGGTCGCCGTCGAAGGCGCCCTTCTCGCAGAAGACATCGATCCAGCGGGCGTGCGGGGCGCAGGCGTCGAGCATCTCGCCGGTGACCAGGGCGACGTAGCCGGCCGGGTCCTCCGCGTAGTCCGGGGACACGATGTGGGCGCCGAGGTAGGTGACTTCGTCGGTGTGGGCGGCGGCGATGCGCAGGGCCCGGGCCTCGTCCTCGACGGTCAGGCCGTAGCCGGACTTCGTCTCGAAGGTGGTGGTGCCCTGGCGGAGGGCTTCGGCGAGGTAACGGGTGAGGTTGGCTTCGAGTTCCCGGTCGCTCGCCGCCCGGGTGGCCGCGACGGTCGTGCGGATGCCACCCGCGCTGTACGGCCGCCCCGACATCCGGGCGTTGAACTCCTGTGTCCGGTCGCCCGCGAAGACGAGATGCGAGTGGGAGTCGACGAAGCCGGGGAGGGCGGCCCGGCCGCCGGCGTCGACCCGATTGTCAGTGGCGGGTGCTTTCCTGTGATCACCGGTCCACGCGATGCGGTCGCCTTCGATGACGACGGCCGCGTCCTGGATCAGTCCGAGGGGGGAACCGTCACCGAGGGAGGGGTCGTTGGTGACCAGGGCGGCGATGTTGGTGATGAGCGTGCTTGCGGTGCTCGCGGAGTGGGCGGGGCTGACGGTCGTCGCGTTGCTCATGGCGTCCTTGCTGGCCTGGTCGGCGGTGGGGTGGGGGGCGGGAGCCGACCGCCCGGAGGGGCGGCCCGGGGTCATCCGCGCAGGGCTTCGACGGCGTCCGCGAGGGCTCGCGGCACATCCGGTACGAGTGAGTGCGCCCCGTCCCGTACGACGTGCCGGCCTCCCACGACCGTATGCGACACGTCTGCTGCCGACGCGGCGAATACGGCCGTCTCGGCCCCGAACCGCGGAAGCGGCCCTGCCGTCCTGACCGAGTCGAGGGCGATGGTCGTGAAGTCGGCGAGCGCCCCGGGCTCCAGGGCGCCCGCGTCCGCCCAGCCGAGGGCCGCGTGGCCGTCGGCCGAGGCCGCCCGCAGGAGGGCCGCCGCCGTCCAGTGACCTCGGGTGCGGGTGCGCAGCCGCTCGTTCAGCTCCATGGCCCGCGCCTCTTCGAGCAGGTCGATCACGGCGTGGCTGTCGGAGCCGAGGGACAGCGGCGAGCCCGCCTGCTGAAGGGCGGCGGCGGGCCCGATGCCGTCGGCCAGGTCGCGCTCGGTGGTGGGGCACATGCAGGTGCCGGTGCCGGAGGTGCCGAGCAGGGCGATGTCCTCGTCGGTGAGGTGCGTGTTGTGGACGCCGGTGGTGCGCGGCCCGAGCACGCCGTGCTCGGCGAGCAGCCGGGCCGGGGTGCACCCGTGGGCTTCCCGGCAGGCGTCGTTCTCGGCGGTCTGCTCGGACAGGTGCACATGCAGCGGGGCCCGGCGCTCCTCGGCCCACCGCGCGACGGTCGCCAGCTGGCCGGCGGGCACGGCCCGTACGGAGTGGACGGCCGCCCCGATCCGCGCGTGATCCCGTTCCTTGAGAACTGAACAGCGTTCGGCCCAGGCGTCCGCCGTGCCGTCGGAGAAGCGGAGCTGCTGGGCGGTGGGGGGCTGCCCGAAGCCGGCGGAGAGGTAGGCGGTGTCGAGGAGGGTGATGCGGATCCCGGCTTCGGCGGCGGCCGCGATCAGCGCTTCGCCCATCGCGTTGGGGTCGGCGTAGGGGGTGCCGCCGGGGGCGTGGTGGACGTAGTGGAACTCGCCGACGGCCGTGATGCCGGCCAGGGCCATCTCGGCGTACACGGCGCGGGCGAGGGCGTGGTAGCTGTCCGGGGTGAGCCGGGCGGCCGTGGCGTACATGACCTCGCGCCAGGTCCAGAAGGTGCCGGAGCCGACCTGGACGGTGCCGCGCAGGGCCCGGTGGAAGGCGTGGCTGTGGGCGTTGGCGAGGCCGGGGAGGGTGAGCCCGCGCAGGATCTCGGCGCCGGGGGGCGGGGTGGCGGTGTCCGGGCGGACGGCGGCGATGCGGCCGTCCCGGACGTCGAGGGCCACGCCGGGCTCGATGACGGTCCCCCCTGCCCGAGCGGAGCCGTGACCTGGGTAGATGGTGCCGAGCCAGGCGTGCTCCAGCCAGTACGTCTGTGTCACGTGCGGGCCAGTCCTTCCAGTACGTCGGCGAGTGCGAGTACCCCGGCCACGCAGTCGTCCTCGGCCGCGAACTCGGCCGGGGAGTGGGAGACGCCGGTGGGGTTGCGCACGAACAGCATGGCGGTCGGGACGCTCCCGGAGAGGATCCCGGCGTCGTGTCCGGCGCCGGTGCCGAGGACGGGGACGGTGAGGCCGGTGTCCCGGTCGAGGATGCGGGCGAGTTCGTCGCGCAGGGCGTGGTCGAACTCGACGACGGGGGTGAACGACTCGCGGACCACGGTGAGGTCGACACCGTGGGCGGCGGCGTACTCCCCGGCCGCCGTTTCGACACCGGCGACCACGGCGTCCAGGCTCTCCTGGTCGGCGGCGCGCGAGTCGAGCCAGCCGCGCACCATGGAGGGGATGGCGTTGACGCCGTTCGGCTCCACGGCGATCTTGCCGAAGGTGGCGACGGCTCCGGCGAGTTCGGCTTCGCGGCGGGCGGCGAGGACGGTCTCGGCGTAGGACAGCATGGGGTCGCGCCGGTCGGCGAGCCGGGTGGTGCCGGCGTGGTTGGCCTCGCCCCCGAAGTCGAAGCGCCACCGGCCGTGCGGCCAGATCGCGCTGGCGATGCCGACCCGGTCACCGGACAGGTCCAGGGCCCGGCCCTGTTCGACGTGCAGTTCGACGAAGGCGCCGATGCGGGCCAGTCGTTCGGGGTCGGGCCCGATGGCGTCCGGGTCGTGTCCGGCGGCTGCCATCGCCCGGGGCAGCGGCACGCCGTCGCCGTCGGTGAGCCGGTGCGCCTGCTCCCGGGTGAGCTGCCCGGCGGTGAGCCGGGAGCCGACACAGGCGAGCCCGAACCGGGCGCCCTCCTCGTCCCCGAAGTTCACGATGCCGAGGGGCCGGGCGAAGCGCACGCCCCTGCTCCGCAGCTCGTCCAGCGCGGCGAAGGCGGACACGACTCCGAGGGGCCCGTCGAAGGCCCCGCCGTCCGGCACGGAGTCCAGATGCGACCCGGTGACGACGGCGTCGCCCCGGGCCGGGTCCCCGAGCCAGGCCCACTGGTTCCCGTTCCGGTCGACTTCGTAGCCGAGCCCGCGTGCCCGGGCCTGGCCCTCGAACCAGGCCCGGCATTCGCCGTCGGGCCCGGTCCAGGCGAATCGGCGGTATCCGCCGGAGGCGGCGTGGCGGCCGATGGGGAGCAGTTCGCGCCACATCCGGTGGAAGGAGTCACCGGTGGGCGCAGCCGCACCAGCGGGCGGCGACGACGTACCGGTCCCGACCGGGGAGATGCCGTCCCGGGTCACGCCGGGTCACCCTCGCGCATCGGCACCCGCACGCCCCGCTCCCCCGCCACCGACTCCGCGATGTCGTACCCGGCGTCGACGTGCCGGATGACACCCATGCCGGGGTCGTTGGTGAGGACCCGGCGGATCTTCTCCCCGGCGAGTTTCGTCCCGTCGGCGACCGTCACCTGCCCGGCGTGGAGGGACCGTCCCATCCCGACCCCGCCGCCGTGGTGGATCGACACCCAGGACGCCCCGGAGGCCACGTTCACCATGGCGTTCAGCAGCGGCCAGTCGGCGATGGCGTCGGACCCGTCCAGCATCGCCTCGGTCTCCCGGTAGGGCGACGCCACGGACCCGCAGTCGAGGTGGTCGCGGCCGATGACGACCGGCGCGGCCAGCTCCCCGCTCGCGACCATGTCGTTGAACCGCTCACCGGCCTTGTCCCGCTCCCCGTACCCGAGCCAGCAGATGCGCGCGGGCAGCCCCTGGAAACGGACCCGCTCCCCGGCCAGGCGGATCCAGCGGGCGAGGGACTCGTTCTCGGGGAAGAGGTCGAGGATCGCCTTGTCCGTCCTGGCGATGTCGGAGGCCTCACCGGACAGGGCGGCCCAGCGGAACGGGCCCTTGCCCTCGCAGAACAGCGGGCGGATGTACGCGGGGACGAAGCCGGGGAAGGCGAAGGCCCGGTCGTACCCGGCGAGTCGGGCCTCGCCGCGGATGGAGTTGCCGTAGTCGAAGACCTCGGCGCCGGCGTCCATGAAGCCGACCATCGCCTCGACGTGCCGGGCCATGGACTCGCGGGCACGGGTGGTGAAGCCGGCCGGGTCCTTGGCGGCGTAGGAGGCCATGTCGTCGAAGTCCACGCCGAGCGGCAGGTAGGCCAGCGGGTCGTGGGCCGAGGTCTGGTCGGTGACGATGTCGATCGGGGCGCCCATGGCGAGGAGCTGCGGGACCAGCTCGGCCGCGTTGCCCAGGACGCCGATGGACAGGGGGCGGCGGGCGTCGCGCGCCTCGGTCGCCAGCTGGAGCGCGTGGTCCAGGCTGTCTGCCCTCACGTCCAGGTACCGGTGCTCGATGCGCCGCTCGATCGCCCGCGGGTCGCAGTCGACGCAGATCGCCACACCGTCGTTCATCGTCACGGCGAGCGGCTGGGCCCCGCCCATGCCGCCGAGACCCGCGGTGAGGGTGATCGTGCCCGCCAGCGTTCCGCCGAACTTCTTCGCGGCGACGGCGGCGAAGGTCTCGTAGGTGCCCTGGAGGATGCCCTGGGTGCCGATGTAGATCCAGGAGCCGGCAGTCATCTGGCCGTACATGGTCAGGCCCAGCTGTTCGAGCCGGCGGAACTCCTCCCAGGTGGCCCAGTCGCCGACGAGGTTGGAGTTGGCGATGAGGACGCGCGGGGCCCACTCGTGGGTCTGCATCACGCCGACCGGGCGTCCGGACTGGACCAGCATGGTCTCGTCCTGCTTCAGGCCCTTGAGCGTGCGCACCATCGCGTCGAAGGAGCGCCAGTCGCGTGCGGCCTTGCCGGTGCCGCCGTAGACGACGAGCTTGTCGGGGTGCTCGGCGACCTCCGGGTCGAGGTTGTTCTGCAGCATCCGCAGGGCGGCTTCCTGCTGCCATCCCAGGGCGCTCGGTTCCGTGCCGCGCGGCGCTCGGACAGGGCGGGGTCCTGACATGGTCTGCCTCCTGGTGGGGTCTCCCGGCGGATGTTGCTGCATCCATTCACATCCTGGACTCCTGAATAGGGCTAGTCAATACGGCGGGGGGTCGGCGCGGCCGTGCCGTGGATGTTTGGCTGGATGCATGGGCGCACACATCGAGGCGGAAGAGGCGGGCGGCTCCGGTGCGGGGCGGGCGGCCCGGCGGGACGAGGCGGTGCGGGCCGCCGTGGAACAGGGACTGCTGGGGCCCGGCAGCCCCATCCTCGGGCTGCTGGACGTCACAGGTGTCCAGGAGTCGGCGGCGGAGTTGCGGACGGCGTTCGACGCGGTGGTGGCACCGGGCACGCCCGTGCTGCACGCCTTCGCGGTGAAGGCGACCCCGCTGGTACCGGTGCTGCGGCTGCTGCGCGAGGAGGGCATCGGCGCGGAGGTCGCGAGCCCGGGCGAGCTGGCCCTGGCCCGGTCGGCGGGAATGCCGCCGGACAGCACGGTGCTCGACTCGCCCGCGAAGACGCCGGCCGAGCTGCGGGAGGCGCTGGCCTCGGGCATCGCCGTCAACGCGGACAACCCGCAGGAGCTGGCGCGCCTCGACGGCCTGGTGCGGAGGGACGGCGGCCACCGCTCCCCCCTCGGAATCAGGGTGAATCCGCAGGTCGGCGGGGGCACCATCGAGGCGTTGTCGACGGCGACGGCGACCTCGAAGTTCGGCGTGGCGCTACGGGACGAGGGCGCCCGTGAGTGGGTCGTCCAGGCGTATCTCGACCGGCCGTGGCTGACCCGGCTGCACACGCACACCGGGTCCCAGGGGATCCCGCTGTCCCTGATGGTGCGGGGCGTGGCGGAGGCGTACGCGCTGGCCGAGGAGATCAACCGGCGGGCCGGGCGGCGGCAGGTCGACACACTCGACATCGGCGGCGGGCTGCCGGTGAACTTCGCGTCGGACGCGACGACCCCGACGTACGCGCAGTACGCGCGGATGCTGGCGGAGGCCGTGCCGGGGTTGTTCGACGGGCGGTACGGGCTGGTCACCGAGTTCGGGCGGTCCCTGCTGGCGAAGCACGGGACGGTGGTGGCGCGGGTCGAGTACGCGAAGGTGTCCGGCGGGCGGGCGGTCGCGGTGACACATGCCGGGGTGCAGGTGGCCACGCGGACGGTGTACGCGCCGGGGAGCTGGCCGCTCAGGATCGCCCCGTATGACGCGAAGGGGCGGGTGAAGGACGGGCCCCTGGTGGTGCAGGACGTCGCCGGGCCGGCCTGCTTCGCGGGGGACCTGCTGGCCGAGGGGCGGTCCATGCCGTTGCTGGAGCAGGGGGACTACGCGGCGGCGCTGGACACGGGGGCGTATTACTTCGCACACCACTACGGGTACAACTCGCTGGTGCGGCCCGGGGTTTACGGGTTCTGGCCGGATGGCCGGTTCGCGGTGGTGCGGCGGGCGCAGACCGTGGAGGAGGTGGTCGCCGAGTCCGGCGGGGGACAGGTGGACGCGCTGACGGAAGCGCCGTAGGGCTTGAGGGCCCCCGGGGCTGCGCATCGTCGTCGTGGGGCTCGGGGGCACCGGGGCTGCACGGCATCGCCGTAAGGGCTTCGGCCACCAGGGCTGCGCAGGGTCACCGTGGGGCCTCGGGGGGGGACCGAGACCGCGCGCCATCGCCGTAAGGCTTCGGCGGCCACCGAGGCTGTGCGTCATCACCGAGGCTTCGCAGGGACACCGGGAGTGCGCGACCGTTGTGGCCGGCCGCGCAGCACCTCGTACCCCGTAACTCCTGCCCCGTGCCCCCGAACAGGCCGCACTGGCCCGGTCAGACGAGTGCCGGTGTCTTCTTCCGGGCGCCGCCCGGGGTCGCGTCACCCGCCTCGATGCCCGTGCTGCGGTAGGACTTGACCGGCTTGCCGGCCGGGCTGCCCGCGCCCGCGCGCAGCCAGTCGACCCGGACCCACAACAGCACCTCGCCGGCCCGCTCGACGCGGCCCAGCCACGCCGCCTTCAGCCACAGTCCCGCTCCGCAACCCGCCAGGAGCATGCCTCCCGCCGCCGGTACCGCGAAGGCGGTGCCCAGGGCGGCGAGGAAGGCGAACAGCAGCCACCAGCGGTGGCCCCGGCGCCAGTTGCGTACCGACACCGCGCGGTCCTGCAGGATGTCGTGCCTGCCGGCGCGGGTCGCGGAGGCGGCCAGGGTGACGTAGCGCTTGCGGCGGCCGTAGGCCACCACCGCCGCCGCCAGGACGAACAGAGCCGCCCCGGCCAGGACGCCGATACGGCGTCCGGTCAGTCCCGGTGTCAGCAGGCCGATACCGGCCGCGAGCACCCCCAGCCACCACAGCGGGGCGGCCCCCGCCCGTACCACGACGGCCACCCGGGCCAGTCCCTGTGCTCCTCGTGTCACGTTCAGCCTCCGTCTCCTACCCGAAGCGTCTGAAAGGTGTTGTAGGAGAAGCACGCTAGCGACGCAACGTGAGAAGAGTCTGAGAATCCGCCGAGCGTGCCGTCAGTCGACGAAGAGGCCCCTCGCTGCCGCCTTCGCGTCGAACTCCTCCAGGCGGGACTGGGCCTCGGGCAGGTCGTCGCACATCGCTTCCAGCAGGACCCGGCCGAGCAGCATCGGGGCGCAGGCCGTGTCGAAGGCGAGGCCGGTGCCGACGGCGGCGGGGAGCAGCAGGTCGGACACCTTGGCGACGGGTGCGAAGGCGGAGTCGGCGACCGTGACGACGGTCAGCCCGGCCTCCTCCTTGGCGTAGACGAGGGTGTCGAGGACCTCGCGGGGGTGCCGGGGCAGTGCGAAGCAGAGCAGTGCGGTCGCGCCGGCCCGGACGGCGGCGTCGATGCGGTCGTGGAGCATCGTGCCGCCCTCGCCGAGCAGCCGTACGTCGGGGTGGACCTTGGCGGCGAAGTAGGCGAAGCCGTGCGCCTGGGCGGCCGCCGCCCGCAGTCCGAGGACGGGGAGCGGCCGGGAGGCCGCGAGGATGCGCCCCGCGCGCAGCACGGGCCCCGGGTCGGCCAGCGCCTCCGCCAGGTGCCGCAGGTTCTCGATCTCGGCCTCGACGGCCTGCTGGTACTCGTTGTGGGCCGCGGCCTGCGCGGCGGGCTCGGCGGGGGCGACCTCCCGCAGGTGACGGCGCAGGGCGGGGTAGCCGTCGAATCCGAGGGCGACGGCGAAGCGGGTCACGGACGGCTGGCTGACCCCGGCCAGTTCGGCGAGCTCCACGCTCGACAGGAACGGCACGTCGGCGGCGCGCCGCACCATGCTGTGCGCGATGCGCCGCTGGGTCGGCGTCAGCCGGTGGCCCTCGAAGAGCGCCTGCAGCCGCGCGGCAGGGCTGTCGGTCACGCTCATGACGTGCTCCCCCTCGCCTATTCAGTAGCTGAGGATTCTGCATGAGCATATGCAGACCGGCAAGCGGAGCGGGGCCGGAGGCCCACCGCTGGGAGCGGCGGGCCGGCATGCCCGGTTGGGGGCCTTCCGCGGGCGGATGGCCCCCAGGGGCTCCTGGCGATCAGAAGCGGCTGGCCATCCCCGGAATGCCCGGGGGTGTCGGGAGCGGCAGCCGGTCGGGGGCGTGGTGTTCGTCTGCGGCCGGAGCGGCCTCGCAGGTCAGGTCCTTCGTGGGGAGCTTGCCGGTGGTCAGGTAGGTGGTGGCCGTCTTGTCGGCGCACGACTTGGTGCCGTAGGTGCCGTGTCCGGCACCTCCGGCGACCGTGACCATCTTCGAGCCCTTCATGGCGCGGCGCAGGCCCTGGCCGCTGGTCAGCGGCGTCCGGGGATCCCACTCGTTCTGGAGGATCAGCGCACGGACCTTGTTGCCGATCCTGGTGGCGGGCTCGCTGCCGTTCTTCTTCCAGAAGGCGCACGGCTTGATGTGGGAGGCGAAGTCGCCGTACAGCGGGTACCTGGCCTTGTCCCGGATCGCGTCCTTGCGGTACTGCCCGGGATCGCGCGGCCAGGCGCGGGTGTCGGCGCAGACGACGGCCCAGAAGCCGGCGTCGCCGTTGTCCTCGGGCACGGCCCGGCCGAAGGACGGCGGAAGGGGCTCGGGCGTCCTGAGCTCCCGGCCGGCGGACGGACGGGCCCCGGTGGCGGCCTTCTTCAACTCGGCGACCGCTTCGGCGGCGTCGCGCGGGCTGAAGAACGTGCCCCGGAGGCCGTGGCGGATGTCGTCACCGGTGAGCCGCGTGCCGTCGAGGTCGATCGGTTTGCGGTCGGCCCGTGCGACCAGGCCGTGGAAGGCCTTGCGGACCGCCTCGGGAGTCCGGCCCAGCTTGTAGGTGGCGTGCCGCGCGGCGGTCCACTCGGTCCATCGGGTGAAGGCGGGCTCGGTCCCCTCCGCCCAGACCTGGATCATCCCGCGCCAGACCCGGGCGGGGTCGACGGCGCTGTCCAGCACGAAGCGGTCGGTGCACTGGGGGAACATCTGCGTGTAGACGGCGCCGAGGTAGGTGCCGTAGGAGTATCCGAGGTAGGAGAGGTGATCGCCTTCATCATCAAGTGCATCCGCTGAAGTTGCTCGGCACCGCGCGAATCCTGGGGCATCCATGGCCTACATCTTCATCTTCGGTTGTTTCCTCCTGCTGGGCGTGGCCAGTTCACTGGCCGCACGCACCGGTTACCGGGGCAAGGTCTGTGACCGTTCCGACGGGTACGAGGTCCCTGCGGAGGTGAAGTCCGACCCCGGGCTGAGGAAACAGGCGAATGACCTGGTGGCCTTCTGGTGCACCGGGGCCGCGGTGCTCAGCTTCGCCCCGTTGGTACCGATCGGCACGGTCATCATGAGCGGCGGTGGCCGAGCGGTCGGCACCTGGGGACTTGTGGTCCTCGCCCTCTACGGCCTGGCCGTGGTGAGCGTGAGTGCCTTCCCGTTCGAGAAGATCAAGAGCCTGAGGCGGTCCGCCGAGCGGTGAACAGAGCAAGGGCTGCCGCGTCATGGGGGCCGGAGCGGGCGCCTTGTCAGCTCTCCCTTTCGGCGGCGTCTCCCACCGGCCCCCTGCCCCGCCAGCCCCCGCTCCGAATGGGGGGCTAACCCCAGTGCGGCCCGTGCCACCGCTTTCTACCGTGGGGGACATGACCGGAATGGACGCGCGGGACACCGAGCTGAAGAAGGAACTCGACGCCGCCCTGCACGCGCGCGGGGAACTGGGCGAGGAGTACGAGTCCGCGCTGGTGGACTCGTTCCTGGAGAAGGTCGACCAGCGGATCGACGGAGCGGTGGAGCGCCGGGTGCGCCGGCAGCTCGCCGAGCGGCAGATGCAGACAGCCCGGGAATCCCGGTCGCCGGGGGCCACGGACTCCTGGGGCGAGCGCTTCGGCTTCGGGATCGTCTCCCTCGTCCTCGCGGTGCCGCTGTCCGCGATCGGCGGGGGCATCGCGCATCTGCCCGGCCTGATGGTCGCCTGGGTCGGCATCGTCGGTGTCAACATCGCCCAGGCCGCCCGCACCAACCCGGGCCTGTTCGGGCGCCGCAAGTCCTCCCGGGACAGCGACTGGGAGGACTGAGCCCTCGGTCTTCAGCCCGGCGGAGCGGGTGGCGCCGCCGGGGAGGCTGGGCGACGAGCCGCGCGGGCTGATGGTCCGTAAGCATGAGGCCCGTCAGGAAGAGCACGCGGGCCGGCAGCCCGGGAAGAGCCCGCGCCCGTGAGAGAAGTGCGCGGGGACCGCCGCACCCCCGTGAACGGGGGGCGGGACGACGGCGGTCCCCGCGAAGGACGCGGGCCGGGCAGGCCGGGCTTCGCGTCCGTGGCGTCCGTGGAGGTCCGGGAGCCGCTCCGGAGGTCCTTCGACGCCGTTCGCCGCCGGCCGGGGCGGGGAGCCTCCCCCAGTGCTCAACGCCTGGGAGGTACCCCCATCGCCCTGCCGACACCCACCAATGTGCAGCACTCGTGTTAAGCGGGTGCTGCGCGAACGTGACACCCGCGTACCACTTCCGCGAAGTCCGCGAAGATCGACGGGCACCTCAAGTTCACCCGGTTCACGGGGAGTTCACCGGATGTTGGCCGTCACTTCCCGGTGCGGGCGAGGAAGGACAGCAGGTCCTGCCGGCTGACCACCCCGGTCGGCTTGCCCTCGACGAGGACGATCGCCGCGTCCGCCTTGCCGAGGACGGCCATCAGGTCGGCGACGGGTTCGCCGGAGCCGACCTGGGGCAGCGGGCCGGACATGTGCTTCTCCAGCGGGTCGTCCAGCGAGGCGCTCTTGCTGAACAGCGCGTCCAGCAGCTCGCGTTCCACCACCGAGCCGACGACCTCGGCGGCCATCACGTCGGGGTGCCCGGCGCCCGGCTTGACGACCGGCATCTGGGAGACGCCGTACTCGCGCAGCACGTCGATGGCCTGGCCGACCGTCTCCTCGGGGTGCATGTGGACGAGGGAGGGCATGCGGTCGCCCTCCTTGTCGTTCAGGACGTCGCCGACGCGGGCGCTGGGCCCGGCGTCCTCCAGGAAGCCGTAGTCGGCCATCCACTCGTCGTTGAAGATCTTGCTGAGGTAGCCGCGGCCGCTGTCCGGCAGCAGGACCACCACGACGTCGTCCGGGCCGAGCCGCTCGGCGACCTCGAGCGCGGCGACGACCGCCATGCCGCAGGAGCCGCCCACCAGCAGGCCCTCCTCCTTGGCCAGGCGGCGGGTCATCTGGAAGGAGTCCTTGTCGGACACGGCGACGATCTCGTCCGCGACGGTGCGGTCGTAGGCGGTCGGCCAGAAGTCCTCACCGACACCTTCGACGAGGTACGGCCGTCCGGAGCCGCCGGAGTAGACGGAGCCCTCGGGGTCGGCGCCGACGACCTTCACCTTGCCGTCGCTGACCTCCTTCAGATAGCGCCCGGTGCCGGAGATGGTCCCGCCGGTGCCCACACCCGCCACGAAGTGGGTGATCTTCCCCTCCGTCTGCTCCCACAGCTCGGGGCCGGTGGAGTGGTAGTGGGAGAGCGGGTTGTGGGGGTTGGAGTACTGGTCGGGCTTCCAGGCCCCCGGCGTCTCACGGACCAGCCGGTCGGAGACGTTGTAGTACGAGTCCGGGTGCTCGGGGTCGACGGCCGTCGGGCACACGACGACCTCGGCGCCGTACGCGCGCAGCACGTTGATCTTGTCGGTGCTCACCTTGTCGGGGCACACGAAAATGCACTTGTAGCCCTTCTGCTGGGCCACTATGGCGAGCCCGACCCCGGTGTTGCCGCTGGTCGGCTCGACGATCGTGCCACCGGGCTCGAGCGCGCCGCTCTCCTCCGCCGCCTCGATCATGCGCAGGGCGATGCGGTCCTTCACGGAACCGCCGGGGTTGAAGTACTCCACCTTGGCCAGGACGGTCGCCCTGATGCCCTTGGTCACGCTGTTGAGCCTCACCAGCGGGGTGTTGCCGACGAGGCTGATCATCGAGTCGTGGAAATGCACCGTTGTCTCCGGATGCCGCAAAGAAGTGGTCCTAGTGGTGCCGCCAGCCTATGGCCTGCCGGTGGTCCGTGACGGTCGTTCACTCCCCGTTGAGATTGGGCGACGGGCTGTACGGGGCAAGCACTGGGTGTACGGGTTCGAGGAGGTGGCGGCGACGCATGACGAGCATGTCGAGGGCGAGGGTGGCCCGGCGGATCGCGGCCGGCGCGGCTTACGGCGGCGGCGGGATCGGTCTGGCCTGGGCGGCCACCGTGGGACTGGTGCTGGCGGAGGTGCGGCTGGCGCGGCGCCGGGTGGGGAACGGCACGTCGCCGCATGTGCCGCACACGGACGGGCTGTACGGCCGTACGTACGCCGTCCCCGCACAGGCGCCGCTGCGGCTGACGATGCTGGGTGACTCCACGGCAGCCGGTCAGGGGGTGCACCGGGCCGGGCAGACGCCGGGAGCGCTTCTCGCGTCGGGCCTCGCGGCGCTGGCGGAGCGCCCGGTCGAGCTGTGCACGGTGGCGACCCCGGGGGCCCGTTCGGACGACCTGGACCGCCAGGTGGCCCTGGTGCTTGCCGATCCCGGCCCCGCACCCGACGTGTGCGTGATCATGGTCGGCGCGAACGACGTCACCCACCGCATGCCCCCGACCCGCTCGGTCCGCTACCTGTCCTCGGCGGTGCGCCGGCTGCGTACGGCCGGTGCCGAGGTCGTCGTGGGCACCTGCCCGGACCTGGGCACGATCGAGCCGGTCCGGCAGCCCTTGCGCTGGCTGGCCCGACGGGCCTCCCGCCAGCTGGCGGCCGCCCAGACGATCGGAGTGGTCGAACAGGGCGGCCGCACCGTGTCCCTGGGGGACCTGCTGGGCCCCGAGTTCGCCGCGAACCCGCGCGAGCTGTTCGGCCCGGACAACTACCACCCCTCCGCCGAGGGCTACGCGACCGCGGCTATGGCGCTCCTGCCGACCGTCTGCGCCTGTCTCGGCCTGTGGCCGGCCGAGGAGGAGCGGCCGGACTCCTCCCGCCGCGAGGGCTTCCTGCCGGTGGCCCGGGCGGCGGCGGAGGCCGCCTCGGAGGCGGGCACGGAGGTCGCGGCGGCCATGCCGTCCGGCCCGCGCGGCCCGTGGGCCCTGCTCAAGCGCCGGCGGCGCCGGCGGGTGCCCGAGCAGGAACCGGCCCCCGCCGCGCCCTCCAACTGAGGGAGGCGAAAAAGCAAGCGCTTGGAAACTGCGGTCAGGGTCACACCTCGACACCCGTGACCCAGGCCATACGTACGGGTAACTTCCCAGTCAGCCCGCCCGACCACCCGGTACGTCAATGGAGCCGTGATGCCCGAAGCCGTGATCGTCTCAGCCGCCCGCTCCCCCATCGGCCGCGCCGTCAAGGGCTCCCTCAAGGACCTCCGCCCGGACGACCTGACCGCCGCGATCGTCCAGGCCGCCCTGGCCAAGGTCCCCGAGCTGGACCCGAAGGACATCGACGACCTGATGCTCGGCTGCGGCCTGCCCGGCGGCGAGCAGGGCCACAACCTCGGCCGCATCGTCGCCGTGCAGATGGGCATGGACCACCTGCCGGGCTGCACCATCACCCGGTACTGCTCCTCCTCGCTGCAGACCTCCCGCATGGCCCTGCACGCCATCAAGGCGGGCGAGGGCGACGTCTTCATCTCCGCGGGTGTGGAGACGGTCTCCCGCTACGCCAAGGGCAGCTCCGACGGCCTGCCCGACACGCACAACCCGCTCTTCGCCGACGCCGAGGCCCGCACCGTCGCCACCGCCCAGTCCGAGGGCTCGACCTGGCACGACCCGCGCGAGGACGGCCTGCTGCCCGACCCGTACATCGCGATGGGCCAGACCGCCGAGAACCTGGCCCGCGCCAAGGGCGTCACCCGCCAGGACATGGACGAGTTCGGCGTCCGCTCGCAGAACCTCGCCGAAGAGGCCATCAAGAACGGCTTCTGGGAGCGCGAGATCACCCCGGTGACCCTCCCCGACGGCACGGTCGTCTCCACGGACGACGGCCCCCGCGCCGGCGTCACCCTGGAGGGCGTACAGGGCCTCAAGCCCGTCTTCCGCCCCGACGGCATGGTCACCGCAGCCAACTGCTGCCCGCTGAACGACGGCGCCGCGGCCCTGGTGATCATGTCCGACACCAAGGCCCGCGAGCTGGGCCTCACCCCGCTCGCCCGGATCGTCTCGACCGGCGTCTCCGGCCTCTCCCCCGAGATCATGGGCCTCGGCCCGGTGGAGGCGAGCCGGCAGGCCCTGCGGCGGGCCGGGCTGAGCATCGACGACATCGACCTCGTCGAGATCAACGAGGCGTTCGCCGCCCAGGTCATCCCCTCCTACCGCGAGCTGAACATCCCGCTGGAGAAGCTGAACGTCAACGGCGGCGCCATCGCCGTCGGCCACCCCTTCGGCATGACCGGCGCCCGCATCACCACCACGCTCATCAACTCGCTCCAGTTCCACGACAAGCAGTTCGGCCTGGAGACGATGTGCGTCGGCGGCGGCCAGGGCATGGCCATGGTCATCGAGCGCCTCAGCTGAGCGCCCCACCGTAGCCGCCATAGCACGCACGGTGAGGCTTGGGCCCAGAACCCCGGAACCCCCGGGGTTCTGGGCTGTTTTGTGATCCAATCTCCCCCAGGATGTGACCTATCTCCCTCCCCGAGAGGAGAAGCCCTGGTCACAGCAGCCCCACCCCCTCCCCCGAGACTGAAGCCCTGTCCGTTTCGTGACGTTACGCACTGACAGCTGGTCAGTCCGCCCTTCAAGCTGATGTAGGAAGTCGGGGGTCGACTTTGAACCGGGAGTACGTCAGTGAGCGCCATGCCGATCGCGTTGCTGGTCACCACGGCCGCCACGGGCGCCGTGGGCGTCGCCGTCCTGCGCACCGTCCTGCAGCTGCGCCGCCAGGTCGCGGCCCTGCACACCGCGCTGGCCGAGAACCGCGCCGCCGCCACCCGCGCACTGCTGCCCGCCGCCCGCACCGCTGCCGACACCGACGAGATACGGGCCGCCGTGGCGGCGGCACTCGCCGAGGAGCGGGAGCGGGAGCTCGCCGAGGCGCGCGCCTTCTGGGCCGCCCAGGAGGCCCGTGACGCCTCCGACGCGCCGTCCCTGCTGGGCCTGCCCGACACCGATCTGTTCCTGCCCCGGCAGGCCGATTTCGCGGGTCTGGAGCCGGTGTCCGAGCCCGGCGCGGACACCGAGGAGCCCGCGGGCGAGTCGGCGGAGCTGGCCGCCGCCCGCCGCCGTCACCCGTCCCACCCGGACTTCGTGCCGAACCCGTCGCCGGTCGTGAACGACCACGAGCGCACGGTCGCCGCACTGGAGGAGCTGGCCGCCTCCCGCGTCGAACTGACGGACGTCCGCCCGGGTCCCCTGGGCACCCTCGACGTCTACGTCTTCGCCGACGGCACGACCCTGTGCATGACCCCGGGCCACCGGGAGACGGCGGAGCACCTCGCCGCGGCCCTGCGCGCGGGAGACATCCCCGTCCTCCTGGGCGGCTCCGGCATCTCGGGCGCCTACACCCTGACGTTCGAGTGCGGCAAGGAGAACGTCTACATCCTGGCCGACCGGGTCATCGCGTCCCTGTAGCGCAGCGCCCCACAAGGGGCGCGAGGCCGCGTCGATGTGCGGCTCCGCCGCGCGGCCCGACCGCCACGAACCACCCGCACCCGCGAACGGCGCCAGGGCCTGTTGCGAAAGTGGCGTCGTCGCCCGAAGGGGCGGCCGCGCGGCGTCCGGTGCGTGCTCTGGGGGTACCCCCTGCTCGAAGAGCTTGGGGGGGAGTGCCGTGCGGAAGCCCTCGTACTGGGCGTACTCGGGCTTTCGGACGGTGCGGCGAGAGGGCGTGCCGGGCGTCGCGCGGCAGACGCCCCTTTCGTAACAGGCCCTAGACCCCCGCCCGCTTCTGCGCCTCCTCCACCAACCGGACCGCGTCGTCGACGTCGGCGTCACTGGGAATCACCACCGCCAGATCATGCACGGCGACAGTGATCTGATCCGCCGCCGCGAACATCCCCGCGTCCGGCATCTCCCGGGGCTCCGCGCCCGGCTCCTCCAACTCCTGCGCCCACCGGGCCAACTCCCGGGCCAGCCCGAGAGCCTCGGCGGCAGCGCCCCGCTGCAACCGGCTCTGGGGCGCAGCCCTCAAACGATCGGCGAAGTGATCCACCGCACGGGTCAGAGGCGTCGTATCAACCACGCCGCGAGCGTACGCGTCGCACCGGGACTGTTGCCAACGGGCGAACACTCAGGCACGGTGACCTGAAGGACCGGCTTACATCCCAGCATCCGGAGGCGCCGATGTCCCAAGTCTTCTCCGAAGAGACCCATCGCAACCTGCTCGCCCGCATCCCCCACTGCACCGGTCGTGAGATCTCCGACTGGCTTCGCACCGTCGACGAAGGGCCGGCCCTCTTCCGCTTCGAGGAAAAGGTCAGCTGGCTCCGGCACGAACACAACCTGGCGTACGGTCACGCCAAGGCGATCATCCACGAGTACGACCTGAGGAGGGCCGCGCGCAAACTGCTCTAGGCGCGCACCGTCTCGACGACGAGACCGTCCGAACGAACTGCCGGAACGAACCGTCTGGACAAGCCGTCTGGACGGACCGTCTGGACAACGCGAAGGGCCCCGGCCGAAGCCGGGGCCCTTCGCGTACGACAGGTCGGAGACTAGTCGCTGCTGTTGAGGATCGAGATGAGCCTCAGGAACTCCAGGTAGATCCACACCAGCGTCAGCGTCAGGCCGAAGGCCGCGAGCCACGCCTCCTCGCGCGGGGCGCCGTAGGCGACGCCGTCCTCGACCTGCTTGAAGTCCAGGGCGAGGAAGCAGGCACCGAGGATGATGCCGACGACGCCGAAGACGATACCGAGGGGACCGCTGCGGAAGCCGAGACCGTCACCGCCGCCGAACACCGCGAACAGCAGGTTCACCATCATCAGCAGGATGAAGCCGAGCGCGGCCGCCATCACGAAGCCGTAGAAGCGGCGGTTGACGCGGATCCAGCCGGCCTTGTAGGCGATCAGCACACCGGCGAAGACCGCCATCGTGCCGATCACGGCCTGCATGGCCGCGCCATCCGCGATGCGGTTGTCGACGATGTTGGACACGACGCCGAGGAACACACCCTCGAACGCGGCGTACGTCAGGATCAGCGCGGGCGAGGCCTTGCGCTTGAAGGACTGCACGAGCGCCAGGACCATGCCGATCAGCGCGGCGCCGATACCGATGCCGTAGCTACGGCCGATGTTGGCGTCGTCGATCGGCAGCAGCGCCCAGGAGAGCGCCGCGGTGAGGATGAGCACACCGAGCGTGCTCGCCGTGCGCAGGACGACGTCGTCGATGGTCATCCGGCCGGTGGTGGCCGGGGCCTGCGGCGGCGCGCCGTACTGCAGGTCCTGCTGGGCGTACGGGTTCTGCGCGTACGGGTTCTGCGCGTACGGGGCGCCCGTCGGCTGCGCGTACGGGTTGCCCTGGGTGGCGACAGCGGGACCCCCGGCCTGCGGCGCGGTGTTGAAGCCCGCGTAGCCGTTGTCGCGGCTGAACCCCCGTCGCGAGAAGACCGGGTTTCTGCTCCTCATTTCACTCCTCCATGGCCAACACTGCGTGACCTTGGGCTCAAGAGTAATAGGTAGGCAAAGGAATGACCCTACTGCTTGGGGAGGATCTTTCCCTCATCGTGCTGCGCAACACGCTACGCCGCTCCCTGATTCCCCCGACCGGAGGGGGTCATTCACCGTCACCCGAGCGGGAAGCCCGTGTACCCCTCCGCGAGGTCCGCCCCGGCGGCACGGGAGGAGGCGATCCTGTCCAGCCGGGCGAGCTGGAGGCGGTCGTCGAAGGGCGTCGCGCCGGGGACGCGGTGCAGAAGGGTCGTCATGTCGTAGGAGAACCGCTCTGCCTGCCAGACCCGGCGCAGGCAGGTCTGCGAGTAGGCGTCGAGGAGTTCGGGGGATCCGGTGCTCTGCCGGTGGATCAGGGCCCGGGCGAAGGTGACGACGTCGCCGGCGGCGAGGTTCAGGCCCTTCGCGCCGGTGGGCGGCACGATGTGGGCGGCGTCGCCGGCGAGGAAGAGGCGGCCGTGGCGCATGGGCTCGTGCACCCAGGAGCGCATGGGCGTGACCGACTTCTGGGTGATCGGGCCGCGCGCGAGGCGCCAGTCGTCGGCGGTCTCGAAGCGGCGCTCCAGCTCGTCCCAGATCGCCTCGTCGCTCCACTGGTCGGCGTCCGTGCCGTCGGGCACCTGGAGGTAGAGGCGGGAGACGCTCGGCGAGCGCATGGACAGCAGGGCGAAGCCGCGGTCGTGGCGGGCGTAGACCAGCTCGTCGTGCGAGGGCGGCACGTCGGCGAGGATGCCGAGCCAGCCGAAAGGGTACGTCCGTTCGAAGACTTGGGTGAGCTCGGTGGGAATCGCCTTGCGGGCCACCCCCCAGAAGCCGTCGCAGCCGACGACGTACGCGCACTCCAGGACGTCCTCGCGGCCCTCGTGCCGGAAGCGGATCCGCGGGGCGTCGGTCGCGGCGTCCTCCACGGCCAGGGCCTCCGCCTCGAACAGCAGCGGGCCGCCCTCCCGGAGCTGCAGGGCGATGAGGTCCTTGCAGACCTCGGTCTGGGCGTAGACCATCACGGACCGGCCGCCGGTGAGGGCGGGGAAGTCGACGCGGTGGCGCCGGCGCCCGAAACGCAGTTCGATGCCGTCGTGGCGCAGCCCCTCGCGGTCCATGCGCTCCCCGGCGCCGGCCGCGCGCAGCACGTCCGCCGTGCCCTGCTCCAGGATCCCGGCGCGCTGGCGTCGCTCGACGTAGGCGCGGTCGTGACTCTCCAGGACGACCGAGTCGATGCCCGCGTTGTGGAGCAGCCGGGCGAGGAGGAGGCCGGCCGGCCCCGCTCCGATGATGCCGACGGTGGTGCGCATCGGACGACCTCTTCTCATCCGGTCGACAGGGCCCGTGCGTCAGAGCCCTGTTCGGCAGAGTCTGTACCGCAGCGTACGTGCGGCAACTTGTTCGTCAGGTGAAATTCTCTTCACCATTGACCCAGTGAGTCTCCGACGGTATGCGGCCGCTGTCAACGGGCACGCCGTGAGCTCCTCAATGGACCACACGGGGATCGGAAGGCGCACCCGGAGGCGGACTCGAACCTGACCCGGCATCACCTCTGGCCTGCGGCGACACTGTGACCTCGTCGAATGTTCCCGCGTCCTCACGCATACTCCACAGCCAGGACCTCGCACAGCGGCAGGCCCTCCCGGAACTGCAGGTGATGTGGTTCCTGGCGCGCGAAGATCCAACTCCGATCCCCTTCAAAACCCTCCGTGACCGCATGTGCAATCTGAGCAACATCTGAGCCGGAACTGTGGCTTCCAACACATCAGTTGGCTGCTGGAGCTGATCATGTAGGTGATGACCAGCCGGGCGCAGAATCCCTTACAAGAAGGCGGGCAAGGCTTTCAAGAAGGGCATCGCGGGAGGTCTTCGAAGAGGCCGGCTCCGGCATCGGCGGGATGACCGCGGGCATCCTTGGGGCCGCTGGCGTCATCAAGCACTGCTGGTAGGCGACGGAGCTTGAAGGAAGGTGGTGTTGACCATGGATTTCGTGGCCAATGTCCTGCGTTGGGGCTTCTTCAGTGGCGGGACCCTGCTCTTGGTCGCCTTCGCCGTAACAGCCGTGCGGGAACGCCGCTCTGGCGTCAGCTTCGGTGAACTCGCGGACCTGACGGAACGCGAGTGGTTCAGCGCGGGAAAGGTGTTCTTCACCGTCCTCGTCGGCCTGGCCGGCTCTTGGGCGGCGGCATACGTGGGCGGGACACGCAGCGGACTGTCAGAGTCCGTTCCGATTCTGTTCCCGCTGGGTATTGTCGCCGCCTTCACTGTCTGCCGCTTGACCACGGTTGACGGCAGTCATCCTCTGCGAGTGAAGGCCATAGCGCTGGTAGCGGCGCCGTTGGCGCTCGGCACCGTCATGACGGGCTGGTAGACCGGAGGTCGGTGCCGGTGCCGTCGGCCCGGTGACTGTCGACGGCACCGGCACCGGCCGCCCGCCCACACCCGCCGGCGGCCCGCGGGGACGCCCTGTCCCTGTGCTGCGATCCTGGCCGCGTACCGACCGGGGAGCCGGCCGCATTTACCCGTTGCTCCAGAACCGTGTACTTCAGGCTTGGTTGCGAGCCAGAGCCTCAGCGGTTGGCCAGGGTGCGGTCGAGTAGGGGCAGCAGGCGGTCCCAATGGCGCTGCAGAGCGGCGGGGTTGAAGGCATCGGTGTCGGACATGGTGAAGCCGTGGATGGTGCCGGGGTAGATCTCCGAGGTGAAGCCGACCCCTGCGGCGTCCAAGGCCAGGTTGAGTTCGTCCAGGGCCTCGGGCGTCATGTCGCCTTCGGCGTGGCCGAGGTGGACCTGGGCGGTTAGCTTGGCGAAGCTGTCGGACCCGTCAGCGCCCACAGGGCCGTGGAACGCGGCGACGGCGGCCACTTGGCCGGGGTGGGCCGCGGCGGTGCGTATCGCCAGGAGGCCGCCTATGCAGTAGCCGGTCACCGAGACCGGTCCGGCGCCGACCTCGTGCTGGGTGGTGAGGAACCTGAGGTAGGCGGCGGCATCGCTCAGGACACGTTCGGCGGTGTGCGCCTCGATCAAGGGCATCAACTGGGCCATGAGGGCGGGCCGAACCTCTTCTCCGATGTGCTCGGGGAGTTCGATCACCGGAGCCGGGCCGTGCCGGTAGAAGAGGTTGGGGACGAGCACGTAGTACCAGCCAACGAGGTGGGCGCTGCGACGGACTCACCGCTCAGGCGGCACTCCGAGCCGCCGGCCTTCGACTGGCCGCACGAGGCTCAGGACTCCAACGTCCCGGTCCGCCCGGCCTGCTGGTACTGCTCCACGGACACGCCGTGTGCCGACGACACGAACGAGCGACGGCGCCGACCGGCCACACCGGCAGGCCAAGCGCCGTGAGCATAGAAGTGCCCGGAGCCGGACTTGAACCGGCACGCCCGCGAAGGGGCAGCGAGGTTTAAGCTCGCCGTGTCTGCATTCCACCATCCGGGCAGGCCATGGGCTCCGCGTCGAGGTTCCGAGACTATCGGGACAGGTCCCTCGAACAGCGGACGCGTGGACCGATGTTGTCTTATTTTATTGACGCCTGAGGGTGCATCAGCACATGGAACGCGCCATCCGCACTTGCCAATAGCCTTGCGTGCGACGGTCGGCCGCGTATGCGGAATGACGGAATTTCACCGCTTGAACAAGGGCACTCCACCTGTTCTCGACACCCGGAGACATCCGTACCCGACACCGGCCCCCTCAGGGGAGTTCGTCATCCCCAGGTATGACACCGACCCGCGCGGTCAGACCGCAGTACGCCTGCGGAACCGGAACAACGGGTGACTACACGGCGCCGTGGGACCCGGACGATGGAACACGTCTTCCCCTCGCATCACCGACCCGTACGCCGTCCGACAGGAGAGCCATCCCGTGACCACCGCATCCCTCGCCGACCGGGCCACCACCATGGCCGCGCGCGCCACAGATCTGTCGAAGATCTACGGACAGGGTGAGACCCAGGTGGTCGCCCTGGACCGGGTCTCAGTCGACTTCCGGCAGGCCGAGTTCACCGCGATCATGGGCCCCTCCGGCTCCGGCAAGTCGACCCTGATGCACTGCGTGGCCGGACTCGACACCTTCTCCTCCGGGTCGGTGCGCATCGGCGACACCGAGCTCGGCACCCTGAAGGACAAGCAGTTGACCAAGCTGCGCCGGGACAAGATCGGCTTCATCTTCCAGGCGTTCAACCTGCTGCCGACCCTGACGGCCCTGGAGAACATCACCCTTCCGATGGACATCGCCGGCCGCAAGCCCGACAAGCAGTGGCTCGACTCCGTCATCGCGATGGTCGGCCTGGCGGACCGGCTCGGCCACCGGCCCGCCCAGCTGTCCGGCGGTCAGCAGCAGCGCGTCGCCGTGGCCCGGGCCCTGGCCTCCCGGCCCGAGATCATCTTCGGTGACGAGCCCACCGGAAACCTCGACTCCCGCTCCGGCGCCGAGGTGCTGGGCTTCCTGCGCAACTCCGTGCGGGAGCTGGGCCAGACGGTGGTGATGGTGACGCACGACCCGGTGGCCGCGGCCTACGCGGACCGGGTGGTCTTCCTCGCTGACGGCCGGGTCGTCGACGAGATGCACCGGCCCACGGCCGAGACGGTCCTGGACCGCATGAAGGCGTTCGACGCCAAGGGCCGCACCAGCTGATCCCCCGTCAGGACTGACAGGACTGAGAAGAAGAACCCATGTTCCGTACCGCCTTGCGCACTGTGCTCGCGCACAAGGCCCGGCTCCTGATGACCGTCCTCGCCGTGATGCTCGGCGTGGCCTTCGTGTCGGGGACCCTGGTCTTCACCCACACCATCTCCGACGCGTTCCAGAAGAGTTCCGCCAAGGGCTTCGACCAGGTCGACGTCGCCATGACGGCGGACTACCGGGAAGCCGAGGGCGACCAGGTCGGCGAGCTCCACGAACTGGACCAGGCCGTCTTCGACAAGATCGAGCGGGTTCCCGGGGCCGCGTCCGCCATCGGAGTCGTACAGGGCTTCACCGCGATCGCCGACAAGGACGGCAAGCTGATCGGCGACGGCTTCCAGTCGCAGGGCGGCAACTACTGGGGCTCGAATGACCCGCGCTACCCCCTGGTCAGCGGGCACGCCCCCAAGGGCCGGGGCGAGATCCTCATCGACTCGGCCACGGCGAAGCGCGCCGGATACAAGGTCGGCGACACCCTGCGGATGTCGGTCGACGGGCCGGTCCTGACCCCGCGGATCACCGGCATCTTCACCACCGACGACGGCAACGTCGCGGCCGGCGGCAGCCTCACCCTCTTCGACACGGCGACCGCCCAGAAGCTGTTCGGCAACGCGGGCGTGTACGACCAGATCGACGTCAAGGCGAAGCCGGGCGTCACACAGGCCGCGCTGAAGGCGGAGCTGGACAAGGCGCTGCCCGAGGGCACGGTCGAGACCACCACCGGCAAGGAGCTCGCCGACGACCAGGCGGAGGCGATCGCCCGGTCGATGAGCGGCATGCAGACGACCCTGCTGGTCTTCGCCGGCATCGCCCTGTTCGTCGGCACGTTCATCATCGCCAACACCTTCACCATGCTGGTCGCCCAGCGCACCAGGGAGCTGGCGCTGATGCGGGCGGTCGGCGCCTCCCGCCGCCAGGTGACGCGGTCGGTGCTCATCGAGGCGTTCGTGGTCGGCGCGGTCGCCGCCGTGACCGGGCTGGTCGCGGGCATCGGCATCGGAGCCGGACTGCGCTCCCTGATGGGGACGTTCGACGCGACCGTGCCGGACGGGCCGCTGATCATCAGGCCCGCCACGATCCTCACCGCGCTCGCGGTCGGCATCCTGGTGACCATGCTGGCGGCGTGGCTGCCGGGCCGCCGGGCCGCGAAGATCCCGCCGGTGGCGGCCATGAACAGCGTGCACGCCAAGGCCACGACCAAGTCGCTGGTGCTGCGCAACACGCTGGGCACCCTGGTCTCGGGCGCGGGCATCGCGATCGTCCTGGTGGCCACGACGATGGACGGCTCGGACGGCCAGATGCCCATGGGCCTCGGCGCGGTACTGCTGATCATCGGCGTGTTCATCCTGACCCCGCTGCTGTCCCGCCCGCTGATCGCCGCCGCGGCGCCGGCGCTGCGCGTCTTCGGCGTCTCCGGCAAGCTGGCCCGGCAGAACTCGGTGCGCAACCCGCGCCGTACGGCCGCCACCGCCTCCGCGCTGATGATCGGCCTGACCCTCATCACCGGCATGACCGTGACGGCGGGCAGCCTCCAGCAGGCCATCGAGAAGATGGCGGCGGCGTCGATCAAGGCGGACTACGTGGTGTCCATGGCGAACGGCAACATCCTGTCGCCGGACGTCGAGAAGAAGCTGGCGCGGACCGACGGCGTCACCGCCGCCAGCCCGATGCTCAACGCCGAATCCCGGATCGACGGCCGGACCGAGTATCTGACCGGCGTCAACGGCGCCGCGATCGGCGAGCTGGTCGGCCCCGAGGTCGACGAGGGGTCCTTCACGGTCGGCGGCACCCAGGTCGTCGTGGACAGCGCAACGGCCAAGACCTACGGCTGGAAGGCCGGCTCCTCCTTCACCGCCTCCTTCGAGGACGGCGAGAAGCAGAAGCTGACGGTCGCCGGGACCTACGAGAGCAATGACTTCCTGAGCGGCGTCCTGCTCGACCAGTCGATCCTCGCCCCGCACGTGTCGGACCCGTACACCATGAACGTCATGGTGAAGACCGCCGACGGCACGTCCGGCGCGACCCAGGACAGGCTGGAGAAGGCCCTCGGCAGCAACCCGGCCATCAAGGTCCAGGACAAGCAGGACATCTCCAACGAGATCGCGCAGATGTTCACGCTGCTGCTGAACATGGTCTACGGCCTGCTCGCCATGGCGGTGATCGTGGCGATCCTCGGCGTCGTCAACACCCTGGCCATGTCGGTCTTCGAGCGCTCCCAGGAGATCGGCATGCTCCGGGCGATCGGCCTGGACCGCAAGGGCATCAAGCGGATGGTCCGCCTGGAGTCCCTGGTGATCTCCCTGTTCGGCGCGGTGCTGGGCATCGGCCTGGGCGTGTTCTTCGGCTGGGCGGCCGGTGAGCTGCTGGCCACGCAGCTCGCGACCTACGAACTGGTCCTGCCCTGGGCGCGGATCGGGATCTTCCTCCTGCTGGCCGCGACGGTGGGTGTCCTCGCGGCACTGTGGCCGGCGCGGCGGGCGGCCCGGCTGAACATGCTGGAGGCGATCAAGGCCGAGTAGCCCCGGACGTACGCGGGCCCCCCTTCCCACTCGTGGGAAAGGGGGCTTTCGTCGTTCTCAGTTCCAGGTGCGGGCGCGCAGCGGCATGCCCGACGCCCCGGACTCGGGGGTGCGGACGGCCAGGACCTGGTTCACGCCGATGCGGTTGTGCTCGAAGGCGAGCGCGGAGGCGGCCATGTACAGGCGCCAGACCCGGGCCCGGCCGGGGCCGGCGAGCTGGACGGCACGCTGCCAGTCGCCTTCCAGGCGGGCGACCCACCGGCGCAGGGTGAGGGCGTAGTGCTCGCGGATCGACTCGACGTCGCGCACCTCGAACCCGGCGCGCTCCAGCTGGGCGACGGTGCTGCCGATGGGCTGGAGCTCGCCGTCGGGGAAGACGTAGGAGTCGATGAACGCGTCGACGCTGTACGTCGTCTCGTCCCGGTGCGGGCGGCGGGCGATCTGGTGGTTCAGAAGCCGCCCGCCGGGCGCCAGCAGGGCGAACAGCTCGGCGGCGTATGCCAGGTACCGGTCGGCGCCGACGTGTTCGGCCATGCCGACGGAGGAGATCGCGTCGTACGGCCCGTCACGGACGTCCCGGTAGTCCTGGACGCGGATCTCGACCTTGTCGGTGAGGCCCTCGCCGGCGACGCGCTTGCGGGCGTACGCGGCCTGCTCCTGGGAGAGCGTGATGCCGACGACGCTCACGCCGTGCTCGCGGGCGGCGTGGATGGCCAGGGAGCCCCAGCCGCAGCCGACGTCGAGCAGCCGCTGACCGGGCCTCAGGCCGAGCTTGCGGCAGACGAGTTCGAGCTTGTCGCACTGGGCCTGTTCGAGGGTGCTGTCGGGGGCGGGCCAGTAGGCGCAGGAGTACACCATGGACGGGCCGAGGACGATCTCGTAGAAGTCGTTGCCGACGTCGTAGTGGTGGCTGATGGCGCGTCTGTCGGTGTGCTTGGTGTGCCGGGGGCTGAGGGGGCTGCGGGGGCCGCGGAGCCGGCGGACGCGGCGAGGGCTGCGGGTCTCCTCGCGGGGCGGAGCCGGGGGCAGCGGGGGGCCGGCCAGTAGGACGAGTCCGCGGACGGCGGCGCGGACCTCCGGGTCGCGCAGGGCCTGGGCGAGGGTGCGGGCGTCCTCGCCGCGTTCCCAGATGAGACCGGCGAGCAGGTCGAGGGTGGCGTAGAGGTCGCCCTCGATGTCCAGGTCGCCCGCCACCCAGGCGCGGGCCAGACCCAGTTCGCCCGGCTTCCACAGCAGGCGGCGCAGGGCGCGGCGGTCGCGTACGACCAGAGTCGGCGCGCCCGGCGGGCCCGCCTGCGAACCGTCCCAGGCGCGGATGCGCACGGGAAGCGGTGCTCCCAGCATCTGTGCGAAGAGGCCCTGCAGCCGCAGCGCGGCGTCTGCCATGGTGTACACCTCCGATGGGGGTGTCCCCTGCTCGAGCGAAGTCGAGAGCTTGGGGAAGGGGAATCCCGGAATGTCCGACACAACGTAAACACCTGCGGGGCCGCACCGCAGCCCCCGGCACGCGTCATGACCGGGCAGAGCCGGTTCTTCCCCCGCCCGGCGGCCAGGCCCCGGCACGCCGAAGGACCTCCCGCACCACGGATGGCGGGAGGTCCTTCGTCAGGCGGATGCTGCCGGACCGGAGGTCAGGAGGCCTTGGCCTTCGCCTCGGTCTTCTCCTTGGGGGCCGCGGCGACCGGGGCCGGCTTGGCGGCCTCGTAGAACTCCTCGCGCGGGGTCTCGATCGCGCCGAGGGAGACGACCTCGCGCTTGAGGAACATGCCGAGGGTCCAGTCGGCGAAGACGCGGATCTTGCGGTTCCAGGTCGGCATCGCCAGGCCGTGGTAGCCACGGTGCATGTACCAGGCGAGGCGGCCCTTGAGCTTGATCTTCATCTTGCCCATGACGATCATCGCGACGCCCTTGTGGAGGCCGAGACCGGCCACCGCGCCCTTGTTGGCGTGGGCGTAGTCCTTCTGCGGGAAGCCCCGCATACCGGAGACCACGTTGTCGCCGAGGACCCTGGCCTGGCGCAGCGCGTGCTGGGCGTTCGGCGGGCACCAGGCGTTCTCGTTGCCCGCCTTGCGGCCGACGAGGTCGGGGACCTGGGCGTTGTCGCCGGCGGCCCAGATGTAGTCGGTGCCCTTGACCTGGAGCGTCGGCTCGCAGTCGACGTGACCGCGGGGGCCGAGGGGCAGACCGTAGCGGGTGAGGGCCGGGTTGGGCTTGACGCCGGCGGTCCAGACGATGGTGCTGGAGTCGACCTCGAGGCCGTTCTTCAGCACCACGTGGCCGTCGACGCAGGAGTCCATGGAGGTGGACAGGTAGACCTCGACACCGCGGCCCTCGAGGTGCTCCTTGCCGTACTTGCCGAGCTTGGGACCCACCTCGGGGAGGATCTTGTCGGCGGCGTCGACCAGGATGAAGCGCATGTCCTCACGGGACACGTTCTTGTAGTACTTGGCCGCGTCGCGGGCCATGTCCTCGACCTCGCCGATGGTCTCCGCACCGGCGAACCCGCCGCCCACGAAGACGAAGGTGAGCGCCTTGCGGCGGATCTCCTCGTCGGTGGTGGAGTCGGCCTTGTCCAGCTGCTCGAGGACGTGGTTGCGCAGGCCGATGGCCTCCTCGATGCCCTTCATGCCGATGCCCTGCTCGGCGAGGCCGGGGATCGGGAAGGTGCGGGAGACCGCGCCGAGCGCGATCACCAGGTAGTCGAAGGGCAGCTCGTAGGCCTCGCCGACCAGCGGAGAGACCGTGGCGACCTTGCGGTCCTGGTCGATGGTGGTGACCCGGCCGGTGAGGACCTCCGCCTTGGGCAGCACGCGTCGCAGCGGAACGACGACGTGGCGCGGGGAGATGTTGCCGGCGGCGGCTTCGGGGAGGAAGGGCTGGTAGGTCATGTACGACCGGGGGTCGACGACCGTGACGGTCGCCTCGCCGTAGCGCATCTTCTTCTGGATGCGCCGAGCTGCGTACAGGCCTACGTACCCACCGCCTACTACGAGGATCCTGGGACGCTCCGTGGTGCTCATGCCATCGAGTATCCACCCGCCTCAGGGGGTGGGCTCGTGCGCCCCTTCACAAGCTCCCCCAGGGTGTGTGCTATCCTGCGCGGCTCGCGTGATCCACGTCATGGTGACAACCGGGCTCCTTTATGCACCCCGGACCGTTGTCAATGCCGCGTGAGCTGCCTCTCTGGGCGGGAAGACACCCGGTGAGGGCCTTTTGGGGTGCCGCTTCGGGCACCTTCCCGGCCACCTCCATACCATGCTTCTGAACATGTTCAAGAGGCTGTTCGGCCCCCGGGCGGGCCAACGGGGCCCTTGCGGTCGCTCAGAGGGGGCGAATTCCTTGTGAAGAACTTCACGAACTTTTCCGAGGGGCTGCCGCCGGGGGGTCCCCAGAAGCCCCCGGGCGCGCTCATTCGTGATCCATGCCTGCTCAGAAGCGGGCTACGCCACCGACCACGCGATGCCGTCGAGGATGTCGTGCTCGCTGACGACGACCTCCTCCGCGCCGATCCGCTCCATGATCGATAGGAGCACGAGGGCCCCCGCCCCGATCACGTCGACCCGTCCCGGATGCATGGACGGCACGGCCGCCCGCTCGGCGTGGGTGGAGCGCAGCAGCCACTCGGTGATCTCGCGGACCTTCGCGCGCGAGACCCGGGAGTGGTGGATGGCGGCCGGGTCGTACTCGGGCAGCTCCTGGGCGATCGCCGACACGGTCGTCACGGACCCGGCCAGGCCGGCCAGCGTGCGGGCCTCGCGCAGCGGGACCGTCTCCTCGGCGAGGTCGAGGGCGGCCTCGATGTCGGCCCGCATCGCCGCGATCTGCTCCTCGGAGGGCGGGTCGCTCACCACCCCGTCCCGGACCAGGTGCCGCTCGGTCATGCGGACGCAGCCGATGTCCACCGAGCGTGCCGCGCGCACGTGGTCGTCGCCCACGACGAACTCGGTCGAGCCGCCGCCGATGTCCACCACCAGGTAGGGCTTGGGCAGGTGGTCCCGCCCGGCCAGCTCCTTGGTGGCGCCGGTGAAGGAGAACTCGGCCTCCTGGTCGCCGGAGATCACCTCGGGCTCCACGCCCAGGATGTCCAGCACGCCGCGCACGAACTCGTCCCGGTTCTCGGCGTCCCGGGAGGCGGAGGTCGCCACGAACCGCAGCCGCTCCGCCCCGTGCTCCTTGATGATCCCGGCGTACTCGCGGCACGCCTCGAAGGTCCGCTGGAGCGCCTCGGGGGCGAGCCGGCCGGTGCGGTCGACGCCCTGCCCGAGCCGCACGATCGTCATCCGGCGGTCCAGGTCGACCAGCTCGCCGGTCGCCGGGTCGGCGTCGGCGACGAGCAGCCGGATGGAGTTCGTACCGCAGTCCACGGCGGCGACCCGGGTCACTGGGCGTCTCCTTCGACCGGCTTGAACGCGAAGTAGCCCGTGCCGTCCTGCGAGGCATCCACCTGCCAGTCGGCACCGGACGGTGGCTGGGCAAGCGACACGCACGCCCCCTTGCGCCACCACTCCGGCAGCATCTCCAGCGCCTCGTCGCCCAGCGGGTTCACGCCCGGCCCCGCGGCCAGGGAGTGCGCCACCAGCACGTGCAGACACTTCACGCGGTCCGGCATGCCGCCCGCGCTCGGGAAGTTCCTCAGCTCCTCGATCTCGTCACGGCGCCGGACGTAGTCCTCGTGCGCCACCCGGTAGGCCGCCGCCAGCTCCGGGTCGGAGGCCAGCCGCTCGGTCATCTCCTTCATCACGCCGTTCGCCTCCAGCGTGCCGATCGCCGAAGCGGCGCGCGGGCACGTCAGGTAGTACAGCGTGGGGAACGGCGTGCCGTCCGGCAGCCGCGGGGCCGTCTCGACGACGTCCGGCTGTCCGCACGGGCACCGGTGCGCGATCGCGCGCAGGCCGCGCGGGGGCCGACCGAGCTGCTGCTTGAAGGCCTCGACGTCCGCGTCGGTGGGCTCGGTGCGCGGAGTGGTCGGCGGGGGCGTATCCATGGCTGTCTTCAGGCTGTCTTTCTCTGGGTACTGACTCTTGGCGCTGGCTCTGGGGGCTGACTCTTTGTGCTGACGTGGGTCACGTTCACTGGTCGGAGGCGTCGGCCTTGTCGACCCCGTCCCAGACGTTCGCGTACCAGGGGCGGTCGGCCGCCCCCAGGTCGGTGTGCGACTGCTTCGCCGCGTGCGGGTCGACGACGATGAACCCCGTCTCCCCCGGCATGACGTAGTGCAACCGCTTCCGGATCTGCTGCTCGGCGTACGCGTCGTCCTGCCAGCGCGCCTTCTGGTCGCGCAGTCGTTCGACGCGCTGGCGGGCCTGCTGCTGTTCGCGCTGGAGGTCGTCGATCTCGGCCCGCTGGGCGACGTACTGCCGAATCGGGTAGGCCAGGGCCACGATCAGCGAGCACATCACCAGCGCGAGCAGCGCGGCCCGGCCGGTCAGCCGGGAGCGGCGGGCCTGGCGCCTGGTCTGGGAGCGGTAGACCCGGGCCGCGGTCTGCTCGCCGAGCACCCGGATCCTGGTCGCGGTGGAGAACCGGTCCCGGTCCTTCACGGCCATGTCTGCCCGCCTCCCGCTCCGCCGTCATACGCACGTACGTCCCCGGACACGGTACGGGACCGAGTACGGGGACGTACGTGCGACGCTTCCTACGAAGCCGAGCCTCAGCCCTTGCCGTGCTTAATTGTTCGCAGAGCGAAACCGCGGGAAGGCGCTGCGGCCGGCGTAGACCGCGGCGTCGTCGAGGATCTCCTCGATGCGCAGCAGCTGGTTGTACTTGGCGACCCGCTCGGAGCGGGCCGGGGCGCCGGTCTTGATCTGGCCGCAGTTGGTGGCGACGGCCAGGTCGGCGATGGTGACGTCCTCGGTCTCGCCGGAGCGGTGGGACATCATGCACTTGAAACCGTTGCGCTGGGCCAGCTCGACGGCGTCCAGGGTCTCGGTCAGCGAACCGATCTGGTTGACCTTGACCAGGAGCGCGTTGGCCGCGCCCTCCTCGATGCCGCGGGCGAGGCGCTCGGGGTTGGTGACGAACAGGTCGTCACCGACGAGCTGGACCTTGTCACCGAGCTTGTCGGTGATGGTCTTCCAGCCGTCCCAGTCGTCCTCGAACAGCGGGTCCTCGATCGAGACGAGCGGGTACGCGTCGACGAGCTCCGCGTAGTACTCGGTCATCTCGGCCGCCGAGCGGTCCTTGCCCTCGAAGGTGTAGACGCCGTCCTTGTAGAACTCGGACGCGGCGACGTCGAGGGCGAGGGCGATCTGCTCGCCGGGGGTGTAGCCGGCTTCCTTGACGGCCTCGAGGATGAGGTCGAGGGCCTCACGGTTGGAGCCGAGGTTCGGGGCGAAGCCGCCCTCGTCGCCGAGGCCGGTGGCCAGGCCCTTCGACTTCAGGACCTTCTTCAGCGTGTGGTAGACCTCGGCGCCCCAGCGCAGGGCCTCGGAGAAGGACTCCGCGCCTACGGGTGCGATCATGAACTCCTGGATGTCCACGTTGGAGTCGGCGTGCGAGCCGCCGTTCAGGATGTTCATCATCGGCACCGGGAGCAGGTGCGCGTTCGGGCCGCCCAGGTAGCGGAACAGCGGCAGGTCGGACGCCTCGGAGGCGGCGTGGGCGACGGCGAGGGAGACGCCGAGGATGGCGTTGGCGCCGAGGGAGCCCTTGTTGTCGGTGGCGTCCAGGTCGAACATGGCCTGGTCGATCAGGCGCTGCTCGGTGGCGTCGTAGCCGACCAGCTCCGGGCCGATCTGCTCGATGACCGCGAGGACGGCCTTCTCCACACCCTTGCCGAGGTAGCGGTTCGAGTCGCCGTCGCGGAGCTCGATGGCCTCGAAGGCGCCCGTGGAGGCGCCGGACGGGACGGCGGCACGGCCGGTGCTGCCGTCGTCGAGGCCGACCTCGACCTCGACCGTGGGGTTGCCTCGGGAGTCCAGGATTTCCCGGGCTACGACGACGTCGATGGACGGCACGAGCATCTCCTTCTTCATGTGACGCGGGTACGCGGGCCACGTGGACCCGGCGAGGCGCGGGCCGCGGTGGCTCGCGACATGAGCCTAACCGGCTCCGGGCGATCGGCCACCGGGTCGCCCACCCCATGGACAGAACCGAGAGTAAATTGTTTCCGAACGGAACAAAGCGGGGGTGCCAAGGTCGGCAGAAACCGGTGCGCCAGGGTCGGCGGAGACCGGTAGGCCAGGACCGGCAGGACCGGCAGGACCGGCAGGCCAGGACCGGCAGGACCGGCAGGCCAAGACCGGCAGACAAAAGCCCCGCCCCGGTGCGTACGGGGGGAACGCGCACCGGGGCGGGGAACCCGTGGGGACGGGGGTGGGCCGCTGCTTACTTCAGGTGCAGCTGCTGGCCCGGGTAGATGAGGTTGGCGTCCTCGACGATGTCCTTGTTCAGCTCGTGGAGCTTCTCCCAGCCGCCCTCGACCTTCTCCTCCGCGGCGATGGAGCTGAGGGTGTCGCCCTTGACCACCTTGTACTCGCCGTCACCCTTCTTGACCTTCTTGCCGGTCGGGGTGGTGACGGTCTTCTTGGCGGCCGGGCGCTCGTCGGAGCGGGAGGCCGGCTGCTGCTGGGTCTCGCGGCTCTCGGTGCTCTGCTGGCTCTGCTGGCTCTGCTGCGAGGAGCTGCCGGAGTCGCTCGAGGAGCCGCCGCCGGTGTAGCCGGCGCTCGACAGGCCCTTGCCGCAGACCGGCCAGGCGCCCTTGCCCTGACCGGCGAGGACCTTCTCGGCGATCTCGATCTGCTGGGCCTTGGTGGCCTGGTCGGCGGTGGAGGCGTACTTGGTGCCGCCGTAGCCGGACCAGGTGGAGGCGGAGAACTGCAGACCGCCGTAGTAGCCGTTGCCGGTGTTGATGGACCAGTTGCCGCCGGACTCGCACTGGGCGACGGCGTCCCACTCGGAGGCGGTGGCGGCGGAGGCGTTGCCGGCCGCCATCAGCGGCGCAGCGACGGCGGCGGAGGCGACACCGGCGACGGCGATGGCGCGAGTGGCCTTGGACGGACGACGGTGCTTGCCCTTGCCGGAAAACAGCATGGATGGATCCCCTCACCGACGCCTGCGAGGTGAGCTGTCGGGTTCGGGCCGGTTGAGTTGCCCGGCCGCGTCCCTCACGGGACACGGCTTCACCCCTAGCCCTTCCGGCACAACAGGCCGGTCGGGCGCCTACCTTGGGTCCCCCGCTCCTGCCTACGGCGCTTGACGCGACGACTGTTCCCGTACGGCCGCTGGCAGGATTCGGCGTTGCGGCAGCCGGGGCTCGCGATGACGAGCGGTCACGACCGTAGGCACGCGATCGCCGGAATTTCAAAGACGATCAGGGCCTCTGAGATCTATCTCTCACCGCACCCATACGGGACATTCACTGCGAAACACGACGTGAACTAGCGCCGTTTCGGGGCGACTTCCACCCTCGTTTCCGCACTGCCCGAACGGCTACTCCTCGTCCGGTTCGGCCCCTACGGTGAGCGTCTGACCGGGGCGGATGAGGTTCGGGTCGATACCGACGGCCTCCTTGTTCCCGGCGTAGAGCGTGCGCCATCCGCCGCCGAGGTCAAGGGAGTCGGCGATGGACCAGAGACTGTCGCCGGAGCGGACGGTGTAGGAGCCGTCGGAGAGCTCGCGTGAGGCGCCGTCACCACGCGAGGCGTGCCGGCCCGTGGACTCGTCCGTTCGGCCCTTACGGCTGTCCACCGCCGGGTCCTCGTCGGCGCTGGGGCCGCGGTGGCGGCCGGAGCCGGTGTCGGTCAGGGCCGAAGAGTCGCCGTCCTGCCGGGAGTTACCGGACTCGCCGCTCTCGGGGGCGACCGAGGAGGAGCTGCCGGACTCCTGGTCCCGCTCCTGCGAGGTGGACTCGGAATCAGACGACTTGTCGGACTCGGTGGATTCATCCTGCGAGGTCGACGGCGCGCCAGACGACGACGGCGCGGACGGAGAAGGCGAAGGGGACGACTCGGAGGAGCCGGAGGACCCAGAAGACCCGGATGAATCGAGCAATCCAGGCGAATCCTTCGAAGTGGCGGAGCCGGACGAGTCGGATGAATCGGAAGTGTCCGACTTCGCGTCCTTCTCGAGACCTGAGAGCAGTCCGCAGGTGCGCCACGCGCCGACCCCCTGGTCGGCGAGGATTCTCTCGGCCACGGTTATCTGCTGGGAGCGGCTGGCCAGGTCGGCACTCGCGGCGTAGTCGAGGCCGCCGTAGTTCTCCCAGTCCTCCTGGGACAGCGCGAGGCCGCCGAAGTAGCCGTTGCCGGTGTTCTGGCTCCAGGCGCCGCCGGTCTCGCAGTCCGCGACCCGGTCCCAGGTCGTGCCGTCTGCCGCGCTGGCACCGGAGGCCCCGAGGAGCGGGATCGCGATGGCGGAGCCGGTCACCCCGGCCGCCACGAGGAGAGCCGGAGCCTGGCGGGGGCGACGGTGCCGACCGTTCCCGGAGAGCATACGGAGACCTTTCGCGAGACAGCAGTGACCTGCGCGGCGCGATTCCCTGGCCGCGTTGATGGGTGAACGTATCGGCAGACGATCACTTGTCACAAGTTCATGCCGCGCAGATCACGTGAAGATCACAGTCCTGACGGCTTGCCATGTTTGAGGGCGGTGTCCGGTTGGTAGCGGCCGCTCTCAGGCCGGCGTGAACTCCACCGGCAGGGTGCGCAGCCCCCGCATGATGAGACCGCCACGCCATCGCAGCTCGGCCGGGTCCGCCGCGAGCCGGAGGTCCGGGAGACGGGTGAGGAGCGTGGCGAGCGCGGCCTGGCCCTCCAGGCGGGCGAGCGGGGCGCCGAGGCAGTAGTGGATGCCGTGGCCGTAGCCGAGGTGCTGGTTGTCGCGGCGGGCGAGGTCGAGCACGTCCGGGTCGGCGAAGCGCTCGGGGTCCCGGTCCGCGGCGGCCAGGACGACGAGCACCGGGTCACCGGCCTCGATGCGCTGTCCGCCGATGGTGAGCGGTTGTGTGGCGAACCGCCAGGTGGCGAGTTCGACGGGGCCGTCGTAGCGGAGGAGTTCCTCGACTCCGGTCTCCAGCAGGCCGGTCTCCCCGGCGGCCAGGGAGGCTTGGAGCCGGGCGCGCTGCCCGGGGTGGGTGAGCAGGGCGTAGGTGCCGTTGCCGATCAGGTTCACGGTCGTCTCGAACCCGGCGAACAGCAGGATGAAGGCCATGGCCGCGGCCTCGTTCTCGGTGAGGTGCTCGCCGTGGTCGGAGGCGCGGATGAGGCCGGAGATGAGGTCCTCGCCGGGGGCGGGTTCGGCGGGGAGCGCCTCCCGCTTGCGGTGGATGAGGTCGGCGAGGTAGCCGCGCATCTTCTTCACCGACCGTGCGACCCCGCCCCTCGGTCCGCCCTGGTGACGGATCATCATGCCTGCCCAGTCGCGGAAGTCGTCCTGGTCCTCGCGGGGGACGCCGAGCAGGTCGCAGATGGCGTAGATGGGGAGCGGGAACGCGAACTCGTGGATCAGGTCCGCGGACCCCTGCTGCGCGAACCCGTCGATGAGCCCGTCGGTGAGCTCCTGCACCCGGGGCGCGAACTCGGCGACCCGGCGGGGTGTGAACGCCTTGGACACGAGCCGCCGCAGCCGGCTGTGGTCCGGCGGGTCGATGTTGAGCAGATGCGTCATCAGGTCGGCCTTGCGTTCCCCGGGGATCCCGGTCTTTCCCTTGGCGTGCGCGGGTTCGTGGTGATGCGCCGGGTTCTTGGAGAGCCGGTTGTCGGCGAGCGTCTGCTTGGCATCGGCATACCGCGTGACCAGCCAGGCCTCCACACCGCTGGGCAGTCGCGTCCTGTGTACGGGGGCGTGCTCACGGAGCCAGGCGTAGGCGGGGTACGGGTCGGTCGCGAACTCCCACGAGAACAGCTCGGGCACCCCGGGCACGTCATGTTGCATGCCACGACCCTACGCAGCCGCCGGCCGGGCAGCGGCCGCCGCTGTCGGAAACAGCGGCTGGCCGTGCAGCCCCGGCGGTGGACCCTGCTGGACTTCGCCGCGGAGGAGGCAGACGCGGAGCGGCTGGCCGACCTGCCGGCTGCCTGCCTGGACCCCGGCCGGTGGCTGGTACCTCGACTACAACACCGCAGCGGAGGCGTTCGTGGTCTTCGCCGGCAGGGTCTTCCGCTATCCGCGGGGACAGGATCCACGCGGCCGGGCGGACCGGGCGGAGGGGCGCCGACAGGCACGGGAGTACGCCCGCTCGCTCGGGATCCCCGAAGCGCAGCTGGACCGGCAGGACTGACGCACCGGGTTCCGCTTCATGGCCGCCGGTCCTGGTCCTCCGCCTCCCTGATCGCGTCCCGGTACGCGCGGGCCGCCGCTCTCAGGGCCGCCTCCGGGTCGATACCCTCCGACTCCGCCCGGATCGCCAGGGCCAGGAGGTCGTAGCCGATGCCCTCGACGGGTGGGAGGGGTATGGCGAGGTCAGCGGTGCGGGCTCGGGAGGCGAGCTTGGCGGCGAGGGCCAGGCCGGGCTGGCCGAGGGGGATACCGTCGGTGATGGAGGTTCGCTGCTTCTCGACCGCCTTGGTGCGCAGCCAGTGCGCCTTGACCTCCTCGGGGGTCGTGGCCGTCTCCTCGCCGAAGACGTGCGGGTGGCGGTGGATCAGCTTGGCGACGATGCCGCCGGCCACGTCATCGATGGAGAAGGGGGCGGCCCCGTCTTCCGGCCGGCCTTCCTCGGCGATGCGGGCGTGGAAGACGACCTGGAGGAGGACGTCACCGAGCTCCTCGCGCAGTTCGTCACGGTCGCCCTCCTCGATCGCCTCGACGAGTTCGTAGGCCTCCTCGATGCCGTACTTGGCGAGGCCCTTGTGGGTCTGCTGGGACGACCAGGGGCATTCGGTGCGGATGCGGTCCATGACCTGCACGAGGTCGAGGAGGCGGGCGCCGGGCAGGTCGTAGGAGGCGGGGAGCAGCTCCAGCTCGGGCATGGCGACATGGCCGGTGCCGGCGAGGCGCGCCAGGCCGTCCGTCAGGGCCGGCTCGCCCTCCCCCGTCGCCACGACCACCACCGTGCGGCCGCCGGCGCAGGCGTCGACCAGCTCCTGGGCGGTGGGGGACGCCTCTTCGACGGTGATCCCCGCCTCGCGCAGATAGGGCAGCTGCGGGTGCGCGCCGTCCGCGCACAGCACTCGGTCGGCCGCGTGCAGCGCCTGCCAGGCGAGCCAGGAGAGCAGGCCGGGGGCGACACGGTGGCTGGTGGTGAGCAGGACGATGCGGCCGGGGGCGGCGGCCGCGTCGGGGGCGGTCCGCTCGGGGCCCGGGGTGGCTTCGGGGCGGTTGGCGTTCACGATCCGAAGCTATCCCACGCCGCCGACAGTCCCGAAAGTTGTCCACAGGGCCTGGAACCGGGTTGTCCACAGAGCATCGGTGGTGGTGGGGGCAGGGGTGGCGGTGGTGGGGCAGGGATGACGGGGTAGTGGTGACGGCGACGGACCGTTACTTCACCACCTCGTCCCGCCCGGCCCCTCCCTACATGGACTGCTGTGTCTGCGCCGCCGTCACCTCCCGCACCCACGGCGTCTTCGCGTCGGCGCGGCTGCTCTTCTGGACGTCCCAGGTGCCGTAGCGCGGGTTGAGGTCGATGTTCAGGTCCTCGGAGGCCTCGGACAGGGCCTTCCAGAACTCGGGCCGGTCGGTCCCGGTGCCGAGCTTCTGGGCGAGCTTCTGGGCCTCCAGCTGGAGGCGGAGGTTCTCCTCGAGGCGCTGCGGCGGGATGCCGTACCGCTGGAGCCAGGTCGTCTCCAGGGCCTCGGAACCGCCGGCCTGCTCCTCCAGGCCGGAGCGCATCTGCTGGATCTCCTTGCGGGTGACGGTCACACCGGCGTCCTCGGCGGCGCGGTGCAGCACCCGGTCGAGGACCATGGTCTGCAAGGTGTCGCGGGTGAGGGTGCCGGTTCTGGCGATGACCTGCTGGTACTGGGCCTCGTCCTGCACGGCCGCCCGCTGGGCCGCGCGGACCTCGCCGACCCGTTCCTCCAGCTGGGAGACGGTGATCCGCTGGCCGCCCACCACGGCCGCAGCGCCGGGATGCGCGTCGTTCCCGCAGGCGGTGAGGAGCGGCGCCGCGGCGGCGATCGCGGCGGTGAGGAGGAGCGCGGTGCGACGGCGGCGGTGCAAGGAGACCTCCCGAGGAGATTGTGCGACGGTGCACAAGGTCTTGCGATGATCGATGGTAGGCAGTGGGCAGGCTCTGGCCAACCCATTCGACCAACGATTCACCGGGACTTCCGGCACCGCCGCGCCCGTCCCCTGGCGGTCGTCAGCCCCGGACCTGCCCCAGCCACTGGAGCGTCCTGCGGATCTCCGCCCCGAGCGGGTGGCTGTGACCGTGGGTGCGTTCCACGTCGTGCAGCAGCCGGGCCAGCGTGTCGTGGGCGGCGCCGCGGTCGCCGAGGGCGAGCAGCAGATGGCCGATGCGCCGGCGGACGTCGTGCGCGAGCTCGGGGCCGCCGGCGGCGACGTACTGGTTCTCGTAGTACGGCAGCAGCGCCCGGTACTCGGCGAGCGCTGCCGCCGGTTCGCCCAGCTGTTCCAGGCACTGGGCGGCCTCGTAACGGAACCTCAGGCACTGCGGGTCGGCCTGACCGGCCTCGGCGGCGCGTTCGTCGGCGAGGCGGCGCAGCTCGGGCAGGGCGCGCCGGTACTGGCCGTCGTCCAGGAGCGTGGCCGCGTACTGCCTGCGCAGGGTGCGCACGACCGGGGAATGCTCACCGTGCTGTTCGGCTGCGGCGGGCAGGATCGCGCCGAGGATGTCGACGGCCTGGGTGATGCGGCCTTCGCCGAGGAGCCGTTTGACCTCGTCGACGGCGCGGGCGATGTCCGTGTTGCCCGGTGTCCCGGTGACGGGTGCGGCGGGCGCGGGCTGGGGGGCCGGGGTGCGCGCACGGTCCGGCCAGGGGGCGTGCGGGCGCGCGAACGGGCGGGTGGGGTCCAGGGGCGCTCCGGTGGGCGTGCCGCGCGCGGGCAGGAGCGGCTCCAGGTGCTCGTAGACCTCCTGCGCGGAGGCGGGACGGTGCTGCGGGTCCTTGGCGAGCAGGCGCAGGACGAGGGTCTCCAGGGCCTCGGGTACTTCGGGGCGCAGGCGGCGTACCGGCAGCGGCGGTTCGTACAGGTGGCGGTGCAGGACGCCGAGGACGGTGGAGCCGGAGAAGGGGACGTCGCCGCTGAGCAGTTCGTGGAGCACCACGCCGAGTGCGTACAGGTCCGTGTACGGGCCGACCGCGCCGCCCATCGCCTGCTCCGGAGCCATGTAGGCGGGCGAGCCGATGGGGGTGCCGGTGTGGGTGAGGCGGGTGGTGTCCGCCTCCATGACGGAGGCGACGCCGAGGTCGAGGACGGTGACCGTGCCGTCCTGCTTCACCATCACGTTGCGCGGCTTGAGGTCGCGGTGGACGATCGGCACGGCGTGCACGGCGCTCAGCACGGCGCACAGCTGCGCGGCGACCGCGACCGCCCACTGCCAGGGATACGGGGTGCGGTCGGCGAGATGACCGGCGAGGTCGGCCCCGTCGATGTACTGCATGACGAGGAACAGCTCCTCGCCGTCACTGCCCGCGTCGTGCACGGTGACCAGGCCGGGGTGGTCGACCTGCGCGGTCACCCGGCACTCGCGCACGAAACGGCGCCGCAGTTCCTCCGCGTCCTGTCCGGCCACCTTGTCGGGGCGCAGCAGCTTCACCGCTACGCGCCGGTCGAGCTGCTGGTCGTAGGCCGTCCAGACCTGTCCCATGCCGCCCTGGCCGAGGAGCGCGGACAGTTCGTAGCGACCGGCGACGACGCGTCCTGCCGCCGCGCTCACCTGCTGCCCTCGGAGTCCCCGGAGGTGCCGTCCGGCCGGCTTTCGTGCCGGCGCAGGTAGTCGCTGAGTTCGTCGAGTTCGGCGCGTACCTGGTCGATGCGGGCGGGCGCGGGGCGCTGCGGGGACGGGGGCGCGGGGTGTTGCGGCGGCTGGGGCGGCGGCTGCGGGACGGGCGTGGAGGCGGGGGTGTAGGGCGGCGCCGGGTGCGGATAGCCGTACGGGGTCTGCGGGGAGTGGACGGTCGGGGACTGCGGCGACGCGTAGCCGGCGAACCGGCGCTGCGCGCTGTGGTGGTTGATGTCCACGATCAGGAAGTAGATCGCGGCACCCACGCCGAGCAGCATGATCACAGCCACCCCGATGTCGGTCCGGGGGTCCCCCTCCGGCAGCGTGCCGATCACCACGAAGCAGACGATGGACAGGGGCAGGGTCACCCAGGCCACGACCCAGTCGAGCGCCCTTCCGCGCAGCACGGCGACCCGGAACAGCGGTACGCAGGCCAGCATGCCGCAGGTGAGGAACCCTGCTGCGGCGAACAGCACGCGCAGGGAAATGACCGTTGCCGCGCTGCGGGAGGGCGGCGGCGCGCCATGGCCGTACATGACTGCTCCTGGACCGGTGTAGTCGATGGGAAGAACGTGCGCGTGACAGAGCACGGTGGGGGATCCGAGCGTATAGCCCGACACGGGCAACCGGTTACGGGTTGTACCGAACCGTTGTCGTGCTGATCACATCGCGTGGCCAACTGCGCGGGAGCCCTCGCCCGCCGCCCGGCAGCCACCATGACGGCCACGGACGTCAGGGCGATCCCGGCCCTCACGTAGAGCGGCGCGGTGCAGCCGAGGCCCGCGGAGAGGGCCAGACGTTGCCGGGGGACCTCAAGCCCTGTTCCGCAGGGGCCTCAAGCGCCTCACCCGCCGCACTGCTCGAGCATCATCTCCTTGTCGGCCGCCGTCACGGGGAGGTCGTACTTCAGCGACACCTGGGCGAAGCGCACCGAGTAGGCGCAGCGGATCTGCTTGTTCGGGGGCAGCCAGGACGCCGGGCCGGAGTCGCCCTTCGAGCCGTTGGTCGGTCCGTCGACCGGGACAAGGTTGAGCGGGTCGTTGGCTATGGACTCCCGCTTGTCCTCGGTCCAGCGCGAAGCGCCCATCTGCCAGTCGTACGACAGCGGCATGACGTGGTCGATCTGGACCTTCGTCGCCCGGGACTTGGTCCACTCGATGACCTTCCCGGTGTACGGGTCGTGCAACGTCAGCGAAGTGACGACGCAGTCCGAGCCCGACCGGAAGCGAAGGTCCTCGCCGTCCCGCTTCAGGAGGTCGTTCCGCGAGTCGCAGCCGTTGTGGGAGAAGGGCACGTCGCGCGGTGCCGAGTCCATCCAGGCATAGCCGAACTTGTCCCGGTCGTATCCCGTCCTGGGACCGCGCCCCTTGGTCTCCACCTTCTCGATGAGGGCACGTGCCTTCTCCTTGTCCGCGGACGAAGTGATCGCCGCCAGGCCCGGCTTGGTGCCGTCCGGGTTGTCCAGGGGGCTCACGGCTCGTCCGTCGCCGGTGGCCGGGACGCCGGTGCCGGAAGGCCCACCCCCGTCCGACGGAGGAGCCAGACCTTCGCAGCCGGCCAGTGCCGAACCGGTGAACACCATGGCGACAGCCAGTGCCGCCCCGCCCCTCAGACGCGTCACCGTGCGCCCCTCCCTGCTCGTTCGTTCCGCCCCGGCGCGGGCGGCCGGTGCAGGGTCCCACGGTAGCGAGGGAGAGGTCCAGACCATATCGGACCTTAAGGGGCATTCTTCGCATGCCGCGCGTATCGTCGGTTCTGAGTCACCTCCGGAAGGAGCTCTGGATGGGCATCTTCGACAAGTTCAAGAGCCAGGCGCGGCACAGGGGCAAGCGAGGCTCCGACACCGCGGAACAGAAGGCCAACGAGAGGACCGGAGGCAAGTACGAGGACCAGGTCGACTCCGGCCAGCAGCGCGTCGAGGGCTCGCTGGGCATGGACCGCGACCGGAACCGGCCCGACCAGCGTTAAGACCTTCGGTGATCGAAGCCGTCCGCAGAGGCGCGGCGCCCGATGGACGCAGCTCCTGCGGACGGCTTCTTGCGTGCGGAGCGGCAGAGCTCCAGAGCGGCCCCGGCCTCTGGGACCGGCCATCCCGCGAGCTGGCGGTGATGCTGTTCCGCAACGCCGAGTAGCGGCGGGCACAGCCGTGGCCGCGAACCGTGCTCGGCACCGGAGCGGGTGTCGGCACCGGCCCTGCCACCGCCACACGTTCGCCGACGAGGGCGCACGCGTCCTGACCGGCGGCACCGCGCCGGACCACCGGTGCACAGGTGCCCCGATACACAGGTGCACAGGTGCAACCGGTGGTCCGACGAAGCCTCAGCGTGGCCGGGGCGTCAGGACCCCAGCACCGACGTCAGGAACTCCCCGACCCAGGCCAGCAGATCGCGCCCGACCAGCGGCTTCCCGCCCACCTTCGCGGTCTTCGGGCGCGGCACCAGCACCTGGTGCGCCGCCGGCTTGATGACGACCCCGGGGTACAGCCGCTTGACCCGCAGTTCCTGCGACTCGCGCAACTCCACCGGCGCGAACCGGATGTTCGTGCCCTGCAGCACGATCTCGCCGACGCCGCACGCGCGCGCGAGCATGCGCAGGCCCGCGACGAGCAGCAGGTTCTCCACCGGTTCGGGCAGCTTGCCGTAGCGGTCGACGAGTTCCTCGCGTACGGCCTTGATGTCCTCCTCCGAGTTGGCGGAGGCGATGGCGCGGTAGGCCTGGAGCCGCAGCCGCTCGCCTGGCGCGTAGTCGTGCGGGACGTGCGCGTCGACGGGCAGCTCGATCTTGACCTCGAGCGGCTGCTCCTCCTCGATCCCGCCGGTCTCCAACTGGCGGCGGTAGTCGGCGACGGCCTCGCCGACCATCCGCACGTACAGGTCGAAGCCGACGCCCGCGATGTGGCCGGACTGCTCGCCGCCGAGGAGGTTGCCCGCGCCGCGGATCTCCAGGTCCTTCATCGCCACGTACATTCCGGCGCCCATCTCCGTGTGCTGGGCGATGGTCGCGAGCCGCTCGTGCGCGGTCTCCGTCAGCGGCTTCTCCGGCGGGTAGAGGAAGTAGGCGTACCCGCGCTCACGGCCACGGCCGACCCGGCCGCGCAGCTGGTGCAGCTGGGACAGGCCGAAGTTGTCGCCGCGCTCCACGATGAGGGTGTTGGCGTTGGAGATGTCGATGCCGGACTCCACGATCGTGGTGGACACCAGCACGTCGAACTTCTTCTCCCAGAAGTCGACGACGACCTGCTCCAGCGCCTGCTCGGACATCTGGCCGTGGGCGGTGGCGATGCGCGCCTCGGGGACGATCTCGCGCAGCCGGGCGGCGGCCCGGTCGATCGACTCGACTCGGTTGTGGATGTAGAAGACCTGGCCCTCGCGCAGCAGTTCGCGGCGGATGGCGGCGCCGATCTGCTTCTCCTCGTAGGGGCCGACGAAGGTCAGCACCGGGTGGCGCTCCTCCGGCGGGGTGGTGATCGTCGACATCTCGCGGATGCCCGTCACCGCCATCTCCAGCGTCCTGGGGATCGGGGTCGCGGACATCGTCAGCACGTCGACGTTGGCCCGCAGCTTCTTCAGCTGCTCCTTGTGCTCGACGCCGAAGCGCTGCTCCTCGTCGACGATGACCAGGCCCAGGTCCTTGAACTTCGTCTCGGACGAGAAGAGGCGGTGCGTGCCGATGACGATGTCGACCGAGCCCTCGCGCAGGCCCTCCAGGGCCGCCTTGGCCTCGGTGTCGGTCTGGAAGCGGGACAGGGCCTTCACGTTCACCGGGAACTGCGCGTACCGCTCGCTGAACGTCCCGAAGTGCTGCTGCACCAGCAGGGTCGTGGGCACCAGGACGGCCACCTGCTTGCCGTCCTGGACGGCCTTGAAGGCGGCCCGGACCGCGATCTCGGTCTTGCCGTAGCCGACGTCGCCGCAGATCAGGCGGTCCATCGGGACCGTCTTCTCCATGTCCTCCTTGACCTCGGCGATGGTGGTGAGCTGGTCGGGCGTCTCCGCGTAGGGGAAGGCGTCCTCCAGCTCGCGCTGCCAGGGCGTGTCCGCCCCGAAGGCGTGTCCGGGGGCCGCCATGCGCGCGCTGTACAGCTTGATGAGGTCGGCGGCGATCTCCTTGACGGCCTTCTTCGCGCGGGCCTTCGTCTTGGTCCAGTCGGCGCCGCCCAGGCGGTGCAGGGTGGGGGCCTCGCCGCCGACGTACTTGGTGATCTGCTCCAGCTGGTCGGTGGGGATGTAGAGGCGGTCGCCGGGCTGGCCGCGCTTGGCGGGGGCGTACTCGACGACCAGGTACTCGCGGGTCGCGCCCTGCACGGTGCGCTGCACCATCTCGATGTAGCGGCCCACGCCGTGCTGCTCGTGGACGATGTAGTCGTCCGGCTCCAGGGTGAGCGGGTCGATCGTCTTGCGGCGGCGGGCCGGCATCCGGGCGCCCTCGCGCCCGGAAGCCCTCTGGCCGGACAGGTCGGTCTCGGTCAGGACGGCGAGTCCGAGGGCCGCGTCGACGAAGCCGTGCTCGATCGAGCCGCACGCCACGTGCACGACCGACGGGGAGATCTCCGCGAGGTCGGCGTCGAGGCGGGCCGCGATGCCCTCGCCGCCCAGCACCTCGACCGTACGGGCCGCGGGGCCGTGCCCCTCGGTCACGAACACCGTGCGCCAGCCGTCGGCGAGCCAGCCCTTGGTGTCGGCGAGGGCCTTGGCGGTGTCACCGCGGTAGGTCTCCGGCGCGTGCATGCCGAGCTTGAGGGTGTCCTCGTCGAGCTCCTCGTCCGCGGCGAACGGCGACACCGACCACCACATCATGTCCAGCTCGCGGGCCCGGTCCCGGACGTCCGCGATGGACCACAGGGAGGCCGCGCCGACGTCGATGGGGGCTTCTCCGCCGCCCGCGGTGGCCGCCCACGAGGCCTGCAGGAACTCCTGGGAGGTGGCCACGAGGTCCGAGGCACGCGTACGGACCCGCTCCGGGTCGCACACCACGGCCATGGCGCCCTCGGGCAGCACGTCGAGCAGCAGCTCCATGTCGTCGACCAGGACCGGAGCGAGGGATTCCATGCCCTCGACGGCGATGCCCTCGGCGATCTTGCCGAGGAGTTCGCCGAGCTCGGGGTGCTGTTCGGCCAGGGCACGCGCACGCGTGCGGACGTCCTCGGTGAGCAGCAGCTCGCGGCACGGCGGCGCCCACAGGCCGTGCTCGGCGACCTCGAGGGAGCGCTGGTCGGCGACCTTGAAGTAGCGGATCTCCTCGACGTCGTCGCCCCAGAACTCGACGCGCAGGGGGTGCTCCTCGGTGGGCGGGAACACGTCGAGGATGCCGCCGCGTACGGCGAACTCGCCGCGCTTCTCGACCAGCTCCACGCGCGCGTAGGCGGCGGCCGCGAGGGCCTCCACGATCTCGCCGAGGTCGGCGCTCTGCCCGGTCCTCAGGGCGACCGGTTCCAGGTCGCCGAGGCCCTTGACCTGCGGCTGGAGCACGGATCTGACGGGCGCGACGACCACGGAGACCGGGCCGGTCTCGGGGTCGTCGGGGCGGGGGTGGGCCAGGCGGCGCAGCACGGCCAGGCGGCGGCCGACGGTGTCGCTGCGGGGGCTGAGCCGCTCGTGCGGGAGCGTCTCCCACGAGGGGTACTCCACGACGCCCTCCGAGGGGAGGAGGGAGCGCAGGGCGGCGGCCAGGTCCTCCGCCTCGCGGCCCGTCGCCGTTACCGCCAGCACCGGGCGGCCCGTCTCGCGGGCCAGGGCGGCGACCGCGAAGGGGCGGGCCGCAGCGGGGCCGACCAGGTCGACGTGCATGCGGTTGCCGTCTGTGGCCGCCTTGATCGCTTCCGCGAGCGCGGCGTCCTTGGCTACGGCGTCGAGCAGACCGTGCAGGCTCATTCGGGGCTTTCCGTCCAGGGGGGTGGGCAACACGACGGGCCCGACACGCGCTGCGGGCCGGGGGTCTCCAGCGTACGACGCCGCGCGGCTGGGCGGCGGGGCTGTGGACAACGCCCCGGGTGTGAGGTGCTCGGCGTCCTGGCCCACCACGGGGCGGAGCCCCCTGGTGGGCCCCGGTGCCCGTGCCCGCTCTCCGCCCGATTCGGCCGGACAGGATGCCGGGCTCGCGGGGCGTGACAGCGCCCGGCGCCGGGAAGTCCTGGACTCCCCGGCGCCGGCCCCCGCAACCCCCGTGTGCGGTGGTTCTCGGTGGTGACTACTCCGTCGCGATCGCGTTCAGGACGTTCATCCGGCCCGCCCGGAACGCCGGGATCAGGGCCGCGAACAGGCCCACGAACGCCGAGCTGACGAAGACGCCCATGATCGTCGGCCAGGGGATCTCCAGGACCACCAGGCCCTCCAGGGCGAGCAGCTGCTGCGCGGTGGCGCCCCAGCCCATGCCCAGTCCGAGGCCCAACAGGGCCCCGAAGAGGGCGATGACGACCGACTCCATGCGGATCATGCGGCGCAGCTGGCGGCGGGAGAGGCCGATCGCCCGCATCAGGCCGATCTCCCGGGTGCGCTCCACCACCGACAAGGCCAGGGTGTTCACCACGCCCAGGATGGCGACGATGATCGCCAGGGCCAGCAGGCCGTAGATCATGTTGAGCAGCTGGCCGATCTGGTCCTTCAGGGCCTCCTTGTAGTCGGTCTGGTCGCGCACGGTGTACTGCGGGTAGTCGTGCAGCGCCGACTTCAGGGACTTGTAGGCGGCGTCCTGCTGCCCCTCCTTGGCGCTGGCGAAGAGCAGCGAGTCCAGCGGCATCTTGTCGGCCGGGACGTACTTGGCCATCGTCGAGATCGACGTGTACATCGCGCCCGCGTCGATCACGACGTCGCTGCTGGTGATCGCCCGGACCGTCAGGTCGGCCGCGGAGCCGTCCTGGAAGGCCACCTTGATCTTGGAGCCGATGCTGATGCCGTGGTCCTTGGCGAACTTCTCGTGCACGGACATCGAGTCGGGCTTGTAGGCGTCGGGGAGCTTGCCGGCGACCGTCTCGGAGCGCAGGTCGGTCGCGTACGACGGGTCGGCAGCCGTGATCGCGGTGTCCTTGAGCCTCTCGCCGTCAGGGGTGGTGAAGTCGGCCTTGGTCCACTTGTACCGCGTGACGTGCTCCAGGTCCGGCGAGGACTTCGCGGCCTCGACCGCCTGCGGGGTGATCAGCTGGCCGCTGTCGGACTGGATGATGAAGTCCGTGCCGACGGTCTTGTCGAGCTGGTCGGTGGCCGACGCCACCATGGAGGAGCCGACCACGGACAGGCACGCCACCAGGGCGAGGCCGATCATCAGCGCGGCGCCCGTCGCACCGGTGCGGCGCGGGTTGCGCAGGGCGTTGCGCTCGGCCATGCGCCCCACGGGGCCGAACATCCGCAGCAGGACGGCGCCGAGGACGCGGACCACACCGCCGGCGAGCAGCGGGCCGATGACGACGAAGCCGATCAGCGACAACACCACGCCGAGGCCGAGCCACAGCGATCCCTCCGTGGCCTTGTCGGCCTCAGCCGCCAGGTACAGGCCGAAGACACCGGCGCCGGTGAGGAGCGTGCCGATCACACCGCGGATCCGGCCGGCCTTGGCGTCCGCGGGGGCGCCCGCGTCGCGCAGGGCCGCCATCGGGGAGATCTTGCCGGCGCGGCGGGCGGGCAGGTAGGCGGCCAGGACGGTGACGATCACGCCGAGGACGAGGCCGGCCACGGGGGTCGTCCAGGCCACGGTGAGGTCGTCGGTGGACAGCTCCATGCCCATCTGGCCCATGAGCTTCATCAGGCCGACGGCGAGACCGACGCCCGCGGCCACTCCGAGCACCGATCCGACGAGGCCGAGCAGCAGCGCCTCGGCCAGCACGGAGCGGTTGACCTGCTTGCGGGAGGAGCCGATCGCCCGCATCAGGCCGATCTCCCGGGTGCGCTGGGCGACCAGCATGGAGAAGGTGTTGATGATCAGGAAGATGCCGACGAGGAAGGCGATCCCGGCGAAGCCGAGCATCGCGTACTTCATGACGTTCATGAAGCCCGCGACTTCCTTCTGGTTGGCGTCGGCGGTCTCCTTGGCGGTCTTCACCTGGAAGTCGCCGCCGAGCGCGGCCGTGACGTTCTTCTTCAGCTGCGTGTCGCTGACGCCGGAGGCCGCGGTGACGTTGACGTTGGTGTAGACGCCACTCTCGCCGACCAGGGCCCGCTGAGCGGTCTTGGTGTCGAAGTAGAAGATCGCGGCGCCGGGGTTGGTGACGGTGAAGTCGGCGATGCCGGAGATCCTCGCGCTATGGGTGCCGACCGCGGTGATCACACCGATCGGGTCACCGAGCTTCAGGTCGTGCCGGTCCGCGGTGTCGGCGTCGACCATGATCTGCTCGGGGTGCTGGGGCGCCACACCGGAGGTGATCTTCATGGTGCGGGCCTCGTTGCCGTTCCAGCTGCCGACGATGGTCGGTGCGCCGCTGGAGGGCGACAGGTTGTCCTTGTCGCCGTCGACGACGGTCACCGAGGTGGAGAACACGGCGCCCTCGGCGGACTTCACGCCCTGCGCTTTGCGGACCTCGTCCAGCACGGAGGCCGGCATGACCGGCGGCTTGCCGTTGTCGGCGGTCGTCTCACCGGTGTCGGAGGCGCCCTTGGCGCTCACCGTGACGTCGGAGGAGGTGGCCGCGAAGAGCTTGTCGAACGTGGTGGACATGGTGTCCGTGAAGACGAGCGTCCCGCAGACGAAGGCCACCGACAGCAGGACGGCGATCGCCGACAGGGCCATGCGTCCCTTGTGCGCGAGGAAGTTGCGCATCGAGGTCTTCATGACGGTCATGACGTGCGCCCCCGGGCGTCGAAGTCCTTCATGCGGTCCAGGACGGCCTCCGCGGTCGGCTTGAGCATCTCGTCGACGATGCGGCCGTCGGCGAGGTACAGCACACGGTCCGCGTAACTGGCGGCGACCGGGTCGTGGGTGACCATCACGATGGTCTGGCCCAGCTCGTCCACCGAGCGGCGCAGGAAGCCGAGCACCTCGGCGCCGGCCCGCGAGTCGAGGTTTCCGGTCGGCTCGTCACCGAAGATGATCTCGGGCCGGGCGGCGAGCGCCCGCGCCACGGCGACGCGCTGCTGCTGGCCGCCGGACAGCTGGGTGGGCCGGTGCTTGAGGCGGTCGGCGAGGCCCACGGTCTCCACGACCCGCGTCAGCCACTCCTGGTCCGGCTTGCGGCCCGCGATGTCCATCGGCAGCGTGATGTTCTCTATGGCGTTCAGCGTCGGCAGCAGGTTGAACGCCTGGAAGATGAACCCGATCCGGTCCCGGCGCAGCCGCGTGAGCTTCTTGTCCTTCAGGCCGGTGATCTCGGTCTCGTCGAGGTAGATCTGCCCGCCGGTGACGGTGTCGAGCCCGGCGAGGCAGTGCATGAGCGTGGACTTACCGGAGCCCGAGGGGCCCATGATCGCGGTGAACTGGCCGCGTGCGATGTCCACGTCGACGTGGTCGAGGGCGACGACGCGGGTCTCCCCGGAGCCGTACGCCTTCACGACCTGCCGCGCCCGCGCGGCAACGGCCGTAGGCCCTCCAGTACCCCCGTGCCTGGGAATGGTCACAGCCGAAGTCACGGTATGTCTCCTATATCGATCAGCAGATGGTGAAGGCGGTCGCATGGTCGACAGCCGCGGTACGCGGTGCCGGACCATGCGATCCGTCCGACGCGTCTCAGTCTCGCTGCGGGAAGGGGCCCCGCGCCCTGGTGTTCAGCGCAGTCATCTCCTGTGGAAAACCCCACCCCCGCTGGTGTGAAAACCGCCCCCCGGCGGCGTAAAGCCAGGTTAAGGAAAGCCCCCCGCACGTCTCGTCCTCCGCCGGTACGAACCCTCCCCAGGTCGTAGTACGGAGGTACCCCTAGGGGCAGTCAACCGAAGGGTGGAGACCGTCTCAGGGTTCGCTCCACCTCTCGGCTCATTCAGGCTCCACCCTCCCGCTGCGTCAGGGTCAAGTGGGAAGCTGCCGGGCGGCAGATAGGTGCAAGGGGCAGGCACAGCGGCGACGCCGGGGCGACGGCGTGGCCAGGGCGAGGGGGAGGATCCAGGGATGGGCGGCACCAGTTCCGCGGCACGCGAGACCGCGCGTCCCGCCACGACCGGCCGGCGCGGAGCCGTCGTCGCCGCGCTGATGCTCTCGCAGCCTGCAGCCGCTGGTGACGCTGTCGTTCTGCCTGGGCGCCTCGGCCATCGCCCCCGCGCTGGTCTACAGCCTGTTCTGGCGCCGCTTCACACGAACGGGCCTGCTCAGCACCCTCATCGGCGGCTCGCTGGCGGTCCTGCTGCTGATGCCGGGCACGAACCTGGTCTCCGGCTCGCCCGTATCGGCCTTCCCGGAAGCCGACTTCAACTGGTTCCCGTTCACCACCACGGGCCTGCTGTCCATCCCCCTGGGCTTCGCCTGCGGCTGGCTGGGCACGGTGGCCTGCGGCCGCCGCGAGTCGGAGGAGCAGCGCCACCAGTACGAGGCCGTGGAGGGCTGGATCCTCGCGGGCGCGGCACGCAGGGACCACTGACGCGGACGCCCGGCACGACACGGACCGACACGCACGGCACGGCACGCCATGTCACGGACGGCACGAGACGACACGGCATGTCGCGGGCGGCAGGCACGACAGGGCACGGTACGGGCAGCAGGCCCGGCACGGCACGGACGGCAGGCCCGGTGCGGCACGGCGGCCGACGGGATTGTGCCGGGCGCCGCTCCTCACTCCGCTCTCACTCCGCCGCCTGCCCCGCCCATGCTGTGAGGTGGGTGTGGACGCGGTCGATGTGCTCCCGTACGGCGTCTGCGCGCGCCGCGTGCTCGCGGAGCACCCGGTCTGTCTCCTTCTCGACGGACTCGGCCCGTACCCGGGCCCGGTCCACCGACTCCGCGGCGCGCGCGTGTGCCTCGTCCATGAGACGCCGGGCGGAGTCCTCCGCGGCGGCGAAGTCCTGCTCGGCGTCGGACAACGCCGCCTCGGCGCGCGCCGCCGCCTCCGCACGGTCCGCGTCCGGCGCCTCCGCCCGGGCGGCCTCCTCCCGCTCCACCTCGGCCCACCGCTCGGCGCGTTCCTTGTCCTGCTCGGCCAGCATGCCGGAGGTGCGCTGCCGCATCTCCCGCAACGCGGCCAGGGCCTCGCCGCGTCGTTCCTCCGCCTCCCGCCGGGCCGCGCCCCGGATCTCCTCGGCCTCGGCGCGCGCGGCGAGCAGCCGCTGCCGGGCCCGGTCATCCGCCTCGGCGCGCACCGACTCGGCGTGCGCCTGCGCGGACTCGTGCACGCCGGTCGCGTACGCCCGCGCCTCGTCCACGTGTTGCCGCGCCTCCTCCCGCGCCCCCTCCCGTACGGCCGTCCCCTCTTCCTGACCGAGCGCGAAGAGCCGGCGCGCCCGGTCCCCGAGCGACTCGTAGGTCTGCGGGGCCAGTCCGGCCACGGCCTCCCGCAGCCGCCCCAGTTCCTCGTCCATCTGCCGGGCGAGCACCGTCAGCCGGGCGGCCCTCTCCCAGGCCGCGTCACGATCCGCGGAGAGGGCCTCGGCGTACCCGTCGACCTGCCCGGGGCGGTAACCACGCCCCCGCACGACCACGAAGCCGTGCGGCGACACCGATGCGCTGCTCATCCTGGGACCCCTCTCCACCACACCGACGCGACGTCACGAAGAAATGGGATGATTTCGCGCACATCTTGGTGGATCAGGCGGAAGTGTTCATAACGCGACACTCCGCACAGAGGTCACGGGCCAATCGACCGGCCCGTACGGCCGTCAGCCCACGTCGCGCCCGCGGGCTCCTGGATGGTCGTGTCGATGCGGTGGTGTTGACGCGGTGGTGTTGATGGCGGTTGGACCGCACCGGCACCAAGAAGAGCCGGGCCCGGTCGTACGAGCGACCGGACCCGGCTCCTCACGGCACGTCAGCGGCGGTGCGTCACAGCAGCCCGTCCCACATCTGCTCCAGCAGCACCGACCACCAGCTCTCCGGCGACCCCAGCGCCGCCGGGTCGAGCGCGGCCAGCTGGGCCTGGAAGTCGACGGTCCAGCGGCCCGCCTGCTCCTGGTTCAGCCCGAACCTGAGCCGCCACATCCGCCCGAGCAGTGCCAGGCAGCGCGCGAACTCCGGCAGCCCGGTGTTCACGAACTGCGGCGGTACGGGCGCCCCGCCCGGCCCCGCCTCCACCGGCACGGCCACGATGTTCGCCGTGCCGTACTGCACGCACAGCGCCTTGCCGAAGTCGCTGCCCATCACCAGGTAGGAACCCGCGTCCGAGGCCGGCTGCACACCGCGCTCGGCCGCCAGCTCCGCCAGCGTCGGCACGGGCCGACCCGGCTGGGCCTGCGCCCAGAAGAACGGGCCCATGTCCATCGGCAGACCGGCCGCCACCAGCGTGTGCGCCACGACCGGCGGCACACCCTGCCGGGACACGGCGGCCTGCTCGAACCGGAACACCCCCGGACCGAACGCCGCCGCCAACTCCTGCGCGATGGCCTCCGGCGGGATCGGCGGCGCCGCGTGCACCGGCGGCAGCGGCGCCCGCGCCGGAGCCGGACGCGCCGGGCCGTCCGCCACCTGGTGCAACTCGCCCTGGTGGGCCAGCAGCTGCTGCATGCCCTGCTGCCGGCTCGTGTGGTCCGTGCCGTACGGCGCGATGCTCGTGATCCGCGCCTGCGGCCACTGCTCCCGGATCATCCGCGCGCAGTACGCACCCGGCAGCTCGCACGACTCCAGCTCGGTGTGCAGCTCCAGCACCTGGTCCGGAGGCACGTTCATGGCCCGCAGCTCGTGAAAGATCTGCCACTCCGGGTGCGGCGTGCCCGGCGCGGAGCGCCGGATCAGCTGCTGCTCGGAACCGTCCTGCGCGCGGTAGCGCAACACGGCCTGGTAGCCGGGACCGACCGTCGGCTGCCCGGTGGGCTGCTGCGGATAGCCGTACGCCGGCGGCTGCCCGGGGACGGGCTGACCGGGCGGGGGCATCGCGCCGGGCGGCATGCCTCCCTGAGGCATCGCACCCGGCGGCATGACGCCGGGCGGCACGGGTCCGGGCGGCATCGCGCCGGGCGGCACGGGCGGGGCGCCGGGCACGCCAGGGGCGCCAGGAGCACCCGGAGCGGCGGGCGGTGCGCCGGGAGCCTGCGGGGGCGGAGGCACGCCGGGGCCGCCCGCCGGGGGCGCGGCCAGCACGGTCTCCGCGTGGTGCACGGGCCCCGGGGCGCCGGGCGCACCCGGAGCACCGGGGACGCCGGGCGGATGCGGCGCGCCGGGAGGCTGGGGGGTACCAGGGGCACCCGGAGGACCCGGAGGACCCGGAGGCTGAGGTGTGCTCGGGCCCATCCGGCCAGGGTCGGCCAGCATCGTGGCGGCATGGTGGACGCCGCCCGGGGGCGTGCCACCAGGGGCACCGGGCGGGTTCGGGGCGCCGGGCGGCTGCGGCGCACCAGGGGGGCCAGGCGGGTTGGGAGCGCCCTGTGGCTGCTGCGGAGACAGCGGCGCACCGGGCCCCTGGGTAACCCCGGCGCCCAGAGAGCCCTCAGGGTTTCCGGCACCGCCGGCACCACCGGGACCGCCTGCTCCACCAGGCCCTTCAGGACCCGGACCACCCGGACCACCCGGACCACCCGGACCACCCGGACCACCCGGACCACCCGGACCACCCGGCCCGCCCGGGCCTCCGGACCCGTCAGGGCCCAGCGCCGACACCATCTGCGTCGGCACATACCCACCCGCGGGCGTGCCCGGCGCACCGGGCCCCGACGGCGGAGGGGTGCCGCCCGGCCGTGCACCCGGCGCACCGGGGGCCCCCGGCGGAGGCGGCGTGGACGGACCCGTGCCCCGCCCGCGCCCCGGCGGCGGAGCCGCCTTACTCGTCGCGGCGTCGGCGATGTCCCCGGCGTTCGGCGCGAGCGGCCGCCCGGGCACGCCCGGCCCGGCCGTCGGCTGCGGCCCGCCGGCGGGACCGGACCCCGGATACCCGTACGACGCCCCACCGGACGTGGGCGCGGGCGGAGGCGTCCCCTGCGAATCCCGCGAAACCTGCGCGGCCTGCGCGGCCTGCGCGGCCTGCGCGGCCTGCGCGGACTGCGGATAGCCGTACGGCTGCCCGGCAGGCGCCGGCGGAGGCGTACTCCCCTGCGGCACCCCACCCGGCCCCGGCACACCGGGAGCAGCCCCCGGCGGATAGCCGTACCCCGGCCCGCCGGAAGCCCCCGCACCCTGCGCGTTCGGGTCGTCGACCGCCGGCGACAGCGCCGTCGGCGGAAGCTGGCTGCCGCCCGACATCAGGGCCGTCTTGGCGTCGGACGTCGTCGACGGCGGCGGAGTGTCACCGTCTGCCTCACTCAGCGGCGGCGCGAAGACCGTCGCAGGCAGCGGCACGGAACGGTCGTCACCGGCATCGGCGTTGGTGTCCGTACCGGCCCAGGGCGTCGCCCCGGCAGACGCGGCCGGCGCTCCCGGAGTCCCGGAAGGACCCGGGTCGGTCTCCGGCCCGCTCCCCCCGGCGACCGGCCACGACGCACCGCTCCCCGGCGCGCCGGGCGCTCCCTGCCCGGGAGCAGCCGTCTCACCGGCCGAAGCAGCGGCCACCCCGGGGGCGGAACCCGGCTCGGCCCCGGGGACGGAACCCGCCTCGGCACCCGAAGCGGAAGCCGCCTGAGCACCCGCACCCGGACCCGCGCCCGACCCCACGCCTGCCCCCGAAGGCGCACCCGCCCCGGAACTCCGCCGGTCCGGAATCCCCAGCTTGTCCGCCGCGTCCTGCAACCATTCCGGCGGAGTCAGCAGGAAGGACGTCTGATTCAGATCCACCCGCGCGGCAGGAGCCGACGGCGCGGCCTCCTCCGCCCCGTCCGGACGGCCGTACTCCTCCTCGTACCGGCGGATCACCTCGCCCACCGGCAGCCCGGGCCACAGCGTCGCCTCACCGCTGTCCCGCGCGATCACCAGCCGCTGCGCGCCACCGTCCGACCGCGGCCCGTCCGCCCTGTCCTCGGCCCACACCACGAACCCGAGGTCGAACTCCCGCACCCGCACCTCACGATGCTGGTACGACGGCAGGTCCCCGTTGATCCACTCTTCCGCGCGCTCCTGCGCCTGCGCGAAGGTCACCATCGCTGAAGTCACTCCCCCACGGCCGAGGACGACACCGCGTCCACCGGCACCACACGCGCGAATCCGCCGTCCACCATCAGGTTCGCCACCGTCTCCAACTCCGGCGGATCGCCCGCCAGCCGCGACAGGAAGACGTCGAAGTCCTCCCCGCACGGCAGCAGCAGCCGCTCCACCCGCTCCGCCGGCGGCATCGCGGGATCCACGTCCCGCACGTCGTCGTACGCGCAGAACCACACGGACCCGATCCGGTCGCCCTTCACCTTCACGGCGAGAAGCCCGCCCTGGACGAAGGAGATCCCCAGGTAGTCCTTGGTCAGATGATCACGCAGGCACTTGTTGACATACACCAGGTCGTTGACCGCCGCCTCGTCGCGCACCGTGAAGAACGGCTGGTCGAGCAGCAGCCCCAGCTCCGCGTCCAGCGCGGCACCCACCGGCGCACAGCCGCCCGCCGCCTTCAGGAACGACCGGTACGCGCCCGGCAGCCGGTAGCCGAGGTCCTCCTCGACACCCTGCACCTGCGACTCGGTCACCGCCACACCCGACTTGGGCAGGCCGAAGTGCGCCGGCCGCGTCTCCTGCAACGGCCGCGTGCCCCGCTTGGCATGGTCGACGCCCGACGTCGCCACCCCGCCGTGATGCCGCAGCAGCGCCTTCACCTCGACCGGGACCAGCTCCAGCCGCCGCGTGCCCACCACGTGATGCCACGTCCAGCCGTGCGGCGTCGCCACCGCCGGCACCGTGTCCCACAACTCGTGCCCCGACGCCGACAGCGCCGTGTTCGCCGACACGTAGTCGGTCAGCCGCAACTCATCGACACCGAATCCCTCCGGCGGCTCCGCGATCTCCGCGGCCGCGCGCGCGTAGGGCGAGAAGTCGGGGTAGCCCCGCTCGTCGACCCGTACCCCTCTCGGGTGACGGGCCGCCCGGACCGGATCCGGGAAATGCACGACCTGCCCGGCGTAGGCCGCGTTCGGCGGCGCGGCGTGTCCCCCGGCCTGGCGGCCGGGAGGTGCCCCCAGCCCGAGCCGACCTGTCGTCATGGCGGTTGCCCCCTGCGGCACTCTGTACGACCCGTATTGACCACCGTTGGCGCACTACGGCCCGTATCGACTGTCACGTCTGCTGATGCGACTTCACTGAACTTCACTGAACTTCACTGAACTTCACTGCACTTCACTGCACCCGCGGCCTCCACGGATCACCCTCCGGATCACTGCATCGATCCCCGAACGGATCACCGCACGGCCCGCGGTCCCGACAGCCTATGCGGTACGACGACACCGGTCACCGGCACCGGCCGGCACCCCCTTCCGCATCCGTGACCAGCCGTCACCCCACCGTGACGACATGCCCCGCTCCGGGCGTGTCGCCGCGCCCCAGCTTCCGCACCAGCCACACCATTTGGCAGTCTGTGACCCCGGGGGGATGCACGGAGGGGTATACGATCATGAACGCGACACAGACGGGGCCACACACCGGCAGGTCCGCCGACCCACGAAACAGCGACCCACGAAGCGGCGACCCGCGAAACGGCAGCCCACGCGCCACCGACCCCCGAAGCGGCGACCCCCGCATCGGCTGGAGCGCCCAAACAGCCCACTCCCCCGTCCTCCTCCACCGCCGCGACGGCATCCTCCCCACCGTCGCCGCCGCCCTCTCCGTCCGCGGCGCCACCCTCACCGGCACCGCCGCCCGCGGCGACACGCCCCCCACCCTGCACCCCCTCGTCCAGGACTTCCTGGACACCCTCACCAGCGCCCAGCGCGACCGCTTCACCGGCCGCTGCGCCGAGACGATCCTCATCTCACGCCACATCGCCGCCGCCGACGCCGCCCGCAGCAAGCGCGCCGCACGCAAGCCCATGACCAACGGCGAGGCCCGCAAAGCCCTCAAGCAGGCCAAACTCACCACCCGACGCATCCGCGAGGACGGCGACCCCCTCCACGGCAGTTTCGCCACTCCCTGCCGCGCCTGCACCGCGCTCAGCGCCCACTTCGGCGTGCGCATAGTCGACCCGGCGCCCCGGAACGGCTGACGCCCCCGACTCCCCCCGCATACCCACACGCCACTCCCGCACGGCCGAAACCCCGCGGGCACCTCGCGCCACCCCGTGACCTCGACGAGACGAAGGGCAGATGCACACCGACCGCACCTCCTCCACCCGCTTCGCCGTACCGGTCGACGCCGCCCTGCGCGCCGCCGGATGGCAACCCGGACGCTGGGACATCAAGCAGGCCGAAATCTGGGCCGACGCCCTGCGCGACCACATCTCCCCCGCGGGCCACCGCCACACCGTCTTCCCCGCAGCCGTCGAGGCCTGGGCCGAATTCGGCGGACTCCACATCGCCCCCACCGGACCCGGCCGCCAGGTCGCCCCCGCCACCCTCCACCTCGACCCACTGCACGGCCTCCACATGGCCCGCACCCTTGGCGACCTCGGCCGCGCCCTCGGCACCCAGGTCTGCCCCCTCGGCGCCGAAACCGACAGCCAGGCCCTCCTCGCCATCGACACCGACGGCCGCGTCTACACCCTCGACCACACGGGCGACTGGTACGCCGGCGCCGACATCGACCAAGCCCTGGCCACACTCATAGCCGGCACGGAACCGGTACGCCTCACAGCAGGCTGACCCCCGGCCACACCGCGCCATGGGCTGCGGGGCACGGACAACGGAGCAGGCACGACAAAGCCACAGGCCAAGGGCAACGGGCGATGGAGCAGGCACGACAAGCCACAGGCCACGGACCACAGGCCTACGACGCCGGAATCACCGCCGACACCCGAAAACCCCCCGCATCCGTAGGCCCCGACACGAACACCCCGCCCAGCGCGGACACCCGCTCCTTCATCCCCACCAGCCCGTTCCCCCCGGACGGCAGCCGCGCCGACGACGCCGCCGCCTCAGGCGGCTCGTTCTCCACCTGCATCGCGATCTCCGACACCCGATGCGCCAGCCGGACATACGTCTTCGCCCCCGCCGCGTGCTTGTGCACGTTCGTCAACGCCTCCTGCACCACGCGATACGCCGTCTGCTCCACCTCCGGCGCATACGGCCGGGCATCCCCCTCCACCGCCAGATCGACCACCATCCCCGCCGCAGCCGACTGCCCCACCAACTCCTCGATCTCCGCCAGACACGGCCCCTCGTCATCGTCCGCTCGCGAGGCCGCCGCCACGGCAGCCACCCCCACCGCCGCCAACGGCACCGACGCGGCACGCTCACGCCGCACATCCCCACCACTGCGCAACACACCGAGCATCTCGCGCAGCTCGGTCAGCGCCTGCCGCCCCATGTCCCCCACGAGCGCGGCATTCCTGACCGCCTTCTCCGGATCCTTCCGCGCCACCGCCTGCAGCGCCGCCGCATGCACCACCATCAGACTCACCCGATGCGCGACGACATCGTGCATCTCCCGGGCGATCCGCGTCCGCTCCTCGTTCCGGGCCCACTCGGCCCGCTCCTCCGCCCGCTCCGCGAGCAACTGAAGCTCCCGCTCCAGACTGTCCGCCCGCTCCCGCAGACTCTCCATCAGCCGCCGCCGCGCCCCCACATACAGACCCAGCAGCACGGGAGGCGCCGTGAAGCCCAGCGACATCGTGATCGCCGCGAAGGGCACGAACCAGTCCCCTATGTCCAGGTCCCCGTGGGACATGTCCTGGCGTGTCTTCACGAACGTCACGATCAGCGTCCCCACCAGCGACATCCCCGCCAGCGAGACGATGATCCGCCGGGGCAGCTCGGCCGCGGCCAGCGTGTACAGACCGACGACGCCCATCAGAAAGCCCATCTCGGCGGGCGTGATCGCGACCGAGACCAGCACCACGACGATCGGCCACCGCCGCCGCACGAGCAGCACGGAACCGGCCACCAGCCCGAACACGACCCCCGCCGGCACCGGAATCCCGGCGTCCCTGGCGAAGGGGATCCCCTCCAGCGCGCACTCCAGCGCGGACACCACGGCCAGACCCACATCGAACACGGCACTGCGCCGTCTGGCCCACCACCACGGCCCTCCCCGGGCCGTCACATGGTCTTCCCCCGTTTCGGTCATGCCCACAGCCTAAAGGCGCCCCCCGCCCGCTTTCCGGTGAGTTTCCGGGACTGGCCTACACCACACTCCGTGACCGTTCGGCTGCGATACCGCCCGATATCCCTCGAACTGCTGAATCGCTCACCGTTCGACCCCGGAACCCTCCATTCCGCCCGGGCGGTATGCGTATGACACATGCACCTGGCAAATTCGCCGACTTCGAGGGACTGCGGGAGAGGGCGGTGACTCTGCGGCGCGCAGGGCTGAGCCGGCGCCAGATCCGTGACCGGCTGCACGTCGACAACAACGACATCCTCAACCGGCTACTGGAGGGCGAACCGCCACCGGAGTGGACCAAGCACCCGAACGCGAAGGACGACCTGCGGGAGAGGGCCAGGGAGCTCCGCCTCCAAGGCTGGACGTACGATCAGATCCAGGTGGAGCTCGGTTGCTCGAAGAGTTCGATCTCGCTGTGGGTGCGGGATCTACCGAAGCCGGATCGCAGACGCGGCACCGAGGAGGCGTCAGCGATCGCGAAGCGTGGGTGGGAGGCCACCATGCGCCTGCGCGACGAGGAACGACAGCGCACCAAGGAGGCCGCCCGTCGGGCCGTCGGCAAATTGTCAGAGCGAGAACTGTTCCTCCTGGGCGTGGGCCTGTACTGGGCCGAGGGCGGCAAGGGCAAGCCCTACGATCGTCGCGAGAACGTCTGCTTCGTCAACAGCGACCCCGGCATGATCCGGGTCTTCCTGGCCTGGCTCGACCTGCTGGGCGTGGAACGCGACCGCCTGCGCTTCGCGGTGATGATCCACGAGTCGGCCGACGTGGCCGGCGCCGAGATGCACTGGGCCGACCTCGTCGGCGCTGAACGCTCCGCGTTCAACAAGACGACGCTGAAGAGGCACAATCCGAAGACCCGCCGCAAGAACGTCGGCGATTCCTATCGGGGTTGCCTGGTCATCAAAGTCCTGAAGGGTGCCGATCTGTACCGTCGCATCGAGGGGTCCTGGTACGGCATAGTGGAGTCCGCACGCGAGGCCGATCTTCCAAATCGGATATAGCGCGCACTCTATCCCGGATCGTCTAAGGGTAGGACAAACGGTTTTGGTCCGTTGAATGAGGGTTCGAATCCTTCTCCGGGAGCCCACAGAGCACACCAGCTCGGTTCGCGGCCTGACCGATCAGTCCCCGGTCAGGCCCCACCCCCCCAAAACCCCCCGGTATCCTGCGGATGTCACCCCACCCCATCCACAGCCGAAGGGCATCCCGTGAGCGCCAACCGCCCGGCAGCCGTCGTCGTTCTCGCAGCGGGTGAGGGCACCCGTATGAAGTCGGCCACACCCAAGGTCCTGCACGAGCTGTGCGGCCGCAGTCTCGTCGGGCACGTGCTCGCCGCCGCGGGCGAGCTGCGGCCCGAGCATCTGGTCGTCGTGGTCGGCCACGCCCGGGAGAAGGTCACCGCCCATCTCGGCGCCATCGCCCCCGAGGTCCGGACCGCCGTACAGGCGGAGCAGAACGGCACGGGGCACGCCGTAAGGATGGGCCTGGAGGAGCTGGGCGGGTCCGTCGACGGGACCGTGGTCGTCGTGTGCGGGGACACTCCGCTGCTGACCGGCGCGACCCTGCAGGCGCTGTCCGCCACGCACTCCGCCGACGGCAACGCGGTCACCGTGCTGACCGCCGAGATGCCGGACGCGACGGGGTACGGGCGGATCGTGCGGGATGACGCCACCGGTGCCGTCACCGCCATCGTCGAGCACAAGGACGCCACCGAGGCCCAGCGGTCGATCCGTGAGATCAACTCGGGTGTGTTCGCGTTCGACGGGCAGTTGCTGGCCGAGGCGCTGAAGAAGGTGCGGACGGACAACAGCCAGGGCGAGGAGTACCTGACCGATGTGCTGGGGATCCTGCGTGAGGCCGGGCACCGGGTCGGGGCGTCCGTGGCGGGTGACCACCGGGAGATCGCCGGCATCAACAACCGTGTGCAGCTCTCGGAGGCCCGTCGCATTCTCAACGACCGGCTGCTCACCGAGGCCATGCTGTCCGGTGTCACGGTCATCGATCCGGCGACCACCTGGGTCGATGTCACGGTCACGTTCGAGCAGGACGCCGTCGTCCACCCGGGCACGCAGCTGCACGGGTCGACGCACCTCGGCGAGGGCGCGGAGGTCGGGCCCAACTCCCGGCTGACCGACACCCGTGTGGGTGCCGGTGCGCGTGTGGACAACACGGTCGCGGTGGGCGCGGAGGTGGGTCCGGAGGCGTCTGTGGGGCCGTACGCGTATCTGCGTCCGGGGACCCGGCTCGGGGCCGGGGGCAAGATCGGTACGTACGTGGAGACGAAGAACGCCTCCATCGGTGAGGGGACGAAGGTGCCCCATCTCTCCTATGTCGGTGACGCGACGATCGGTGAGCACTCGAATATCGGTGCCGCGAGCGTCTTCGTGAACTACGACGGGCGAGAGAAGCACCACACGACCATCGGTTCGCATTGCCGTACGGGCTCGGACAACATGTTTGTGGCGCCTGTCACGGTGGGGGACGGTGCGTACACCGCTGCCGGGTCGGTGATCACGAAGGATGTGCCGGCCGGTTCGCTGGCTGTGGCCCGTGGTCAGCAGCGGAATATCGAGGGTTGGGTGGCTCGAAAGCGTCCGGGGAGCGCGGCTGCGAAGGCGGCGGAGGCGGCTTCCCGGGAGTCGGCCGCCGAAGGCTGACCGGAAACCGGTGCCTCGAACACGGCGTACGGTGATAAGTGCATACCCGCACCCCCACCAGCTGAGACGGCCTCCGGCAAGCCGGCTGCGAGGTCTCTCGACACCCAGCTGCGACACCTCTGAGGAGACAGTGCTGTGACCGGGATCAAGACGACCGGCGAGAAGAAGTTGATGTTCTTCTCCGGCCGCGCCCACCCCGAGCTTGCGGAGGAGGTCGCCCAACAGCTGGGTGTCGGGGTTGTCCCGACGAAGGCCTTCGACTTCGCGAACGGTGAGATCTATGTGCGTTATCAGGAGTCGGCGCGTGGTGCCGACTGCTTCCTGATCCAGAGCCACACGGCTCCGATCAACAAGTGGATCATGGAGCAGTTGATCATGATCGACGCGCTGAAGCGTGCGTCGGCCCGGTCCATCACGGTCATCGTGCCGTTCTACGGTTACGCGCGGCAGGACAAGAAGCACCGTGGACGTGAACCGATTTCGGCGCGTCTGATCGCGGACATGATGAAGGCCGCGGGTGCGGACCGGCTCCTGACCGTGGATCTGCACACGGACCAGATCCAGGGCTTCTTCGACGGTCCGGTGGACCACCTGTTCGCGCTGCCGCTGCTGGCGGACTACGTGGGCCGGAAGGTGGACCGGCAGAAGCTGACGGTGGTGTCTCCGGACGCGGGCCGGGTGCGGGTCGCGGACCGCTGGTGCGACCGGCTGGGCGCGCCGCTGGCGATCGTGCACAAGCGGCGGGACAAGGATGTCGCGAACCAGGTCACCGTCCACGAGGTCGTGGGTGAGGTGGAGGGTCGCGTGTGTGTCCTGGTGGACGACATGATCGACACGGGTGGGACGATCTGTGCGGCTGCGGACGCCCTGTTCGCGCATGGTGCGGAGGACGTGATCGTGACGGCGACACATGGTGTGTTGTCCGGTCCGGCTGCCGACCGCCTGAAGAACTCGCGGGTGAGTGAGTTCGTGTTCACGAACACGCTGCCGACGCCGGGTGAGCTGAGCGGGGACCTGGACAAGATCTCGGTGCTGTCGATCGCGCCGACGATCGCGAACGCGGTGCGTGAGGTGTTCGAGGACGGTTCGGTGACGAGCCTGTTCGACGACCAGTAGGAGTCCCCGGCCGGGGCCCTGTAGATCGTTTTGGGTGCGGCCTCCCTCGCCGAGTAGACTGCTCCAGTTGCTCGGCGAGGGAGGCCGTTTCCTGTTGTGCGGGATGCGGTGGTCCGTTATCGACGCGCTCTTCGTAGCAGGCCGTTCGTGGCCGGGTGACCTCCCCCAAGCTCCAAGGAGCAGGGGATACCCCCACCGTTTCTGACTTCGAGGAGTGAGTGTTTATGTCCGAGGTGAAGATCTCCGCCGCGACGCGCACCGAGTTCGGCAAGGGTGCCGCGCGCCGTATCCGTCGTGAGGACAAGGTTCCCGGCGTGCTGTACGGCCACGGTTCGGACCCGCTGCACCTGACCCTGCCGGGGCACGACCTGCAGATGGCGCTGCGTACGGCGAACGTGCTGATCGCGCTGGACATCGACGGCAAGACGAACGAGCTGGCGATTCCGAAGGCCGTGCAGCGTGACCCGCTGAAGGGTTTCCTGGAGCACGTGGACCTGCAGCTGGTGACGCGTGGCGAGCAGGTCAACGTCGAGATCTACGTCCACACCGAGGGGGAGCTGGCTCCGGGCGGCAACCTGCTGGAGCACGTGCTGAACGCGCTGCCGGTGGTGGCCGAGGCCACGCACATCCCGGAGTCGGTGACCGTCTCCGTCGAGGGTCTGACGGCCGGTGACTCCATCCTCGCCAAGGACATCCCGCTGCCGAAGGGCACGACGCTGGACGTCGAGGAGGACACGGTCGTCCTGCAGGTCCTGGCCGCGCAGGCCGAGGAGGCCCGGGAGGGCGAGGAAGAGGGCGGAGAGGCCGCCGAGGCCTGATCCTCCGCGTCGTCGTTTCGTCGGCCGCTGTTCCCGTGCGGGGCAGCGGCCGACGCGTATGAAGGAGACATGGACGTGACGACCGATGCGGCGGCTCCCTGGCTGGTGGTGGGGCTGGGCAATCCGGGGCCGGGGTATGCGGGGAACCGGCACAACGTGGGCTTCATGGTGGCCGATCTGCTGGCGGATCGGGTTGGGGGGAGGTTCAAGCGGGCCGGTAAGGCGCAGGCGCAGGTGGTCGAGGGGCGGATCGGGCCGCCGGGGCCGTCGAACCGGCGGGTGATTCTGGCGAAGCCGATGTCGTACATGAATCTGTCGGGTGGGCCGGTGAACGCGTTGCGGGACTTCTACAAGGTGCCGGTGGGTCATGTGGTGGCGATTCATGACGAGTTGGACATCGATTACGGGATGCTGCGGTTGAAGCTGGGGGGCGGGGACAACGGGCACAACGGGTTGAAGTCGATGACGAAGGCGTTCGGGTCGGATTATCACCGGGTGCGGTTCGGGATCGGGCGGCCGCCGGGGCGGATGCCGGTGGCGGATTTCGTGCTGCGGGACTTCTCGTCGGCGGAGCGCAAGGAGCTGGACTACTTCGTGGACCGGGCGGCTGATGCGGTGGAGTGTCTGGTGATCGAGGGGTTGGAGCGGGCGCAGAGTACGTACAACTCCTGACTTGTCGCCCGCCGAGGTTGACGGGTCGTTCAGGCATGGCCAATGATCCCGGCCATGCCTGCCACTGCCATCTCTTCTCGCCGGGCCTCGGCCGTCGCGCTGCGGTTCGGGCGGTTCGTGGCGATGGGTGCGGTCGCGGTGCTGATTCTGATCGCGGGTGTGTGGGCGTCGTGGGGTTCGGCGCAGCACGTGATGCTGACGAAGGGCCGGGAGCGGGGCACGGTCGATGTGACGCGGTGCGGGGCTCAGACGTGCTCGGGCCGGTACTCGCCGTTGTCGGAGGGTTCGCAGCCCCGGCCGCGGGTGGTTCTGGAGAAGTCGGTCGCGGTGGAGCGGGGCCGGGCCTACACGGTGGTTCTGAAGCCGGGCGGTGATGAGGCGGTGCGTTCGGGTCCGGCGGGGGTGCTGTACGCGTGGGTTCCGCTGGGTGGTGCGTTGTTGCTGGCGTCGGTGGTGGTGGCGGGCGGGCTGCTGAGGACGCGGGCGGCGTGGGTGCTGGCGTTGTCGGGGGTGGCGTTGCTGACGGCGGCTTTCGTGACTGTCTGAGGGTTGTGGCGTTCTCTTCTTTTTGTGGAGGGGGCGAGTGTTGCCGGTTCGTGATTGACGGGCCGCGGGGCGAGGCTGGAAGCTGAGCCGCCCCCTCCACATCTTCCCGCTCACTTCTCGAAGATGGACTACCTGCTCATGCGAACCCTCTCGCGCCTCGGCGCTGTCTGCGCCGCCGCTTCGGCGGTTCTTCTGCTCGCTCCGGCCGCCCACGCCACTCCGCCCGGTGACAACGGCACGGTCAAGATCCATGACGCCTCGACGGGTGAGGAGCTGCGCCGCAACGAGCCGCACGTGTGCGCCTTCTATCTGGACGCTTTCGGTTTTGACGGCGGTCAGGAGGTGGACTGGCGCATCGATGCCATCCCCCCGAGTGAGAACAAGGGGGAGACGGTGAAGTCGGGCGAGCTCACGCTGGATGAGCAGGGTCACGGCCGTAGTGAGGACCTGTCGCTGCCTGACGGGCACTACAAGCTGTTCTGGACCTTCGACGGTGCGAAGGACGCCGCCAAGCACAAGGTGTTCTGGGCGGACTGCGAGGACGAGCAGGAGCCCGGTGGTTCGTCGCCGTCCGGGTCGGCTTCCGTGTCGCCTTCGCCGGGGGCGTCGCAGGTGCCGTCGGGTGAGCCGGGGGCGTCGGCGTCCGCGGGCTCGTCTCCCGGTTCGTCGGCCGGGGAGGGTGGTCAGGCGTCCTCGTCGCCGTCCCCGCAGGGCGGTGCCGGTGGCGATCTCGCCGAGACGGGCAGTTCGGCCCCGGTGGGTCTGCTGTCCGGTGTGGCGGCGGTGCTGGTCGCGGGTGGTGGGTTCCTGGTGTGGCGTCGCCGCGGGGTCTCTCGCGGCTGACGCGGAACGCGCCGTGCCCCCGAGCCTGTACGGGCTCGGGGGCACGGTTGTGTGCGGGGTGGGTTCAGCCGGTGTTGCGCAGGCCCGCTGCGACGCCGTTGACGGTGAGGAGCAGGGCGCGGGCGAGCAGCGGGTCGGGCTGTTCGCCGGCGGCGGCCGCGTCGCGCTGTCGCTTGAGCAGGGCGACCTGGAGGTAGGAGATGGGGTCGAGGTAGGCGTCGCGGATGGTGAAGGTCTGCTTCAGGACGGGGGCGGCGTCGAGGAGTTCGGTTTCGCCGGTGACGCGCAGCACCTCACGCACGGTCAGTTCGTGCTCGGCCTTGATGGTGTCGAAGACGTGCTTGAGCTCGTCGGGGACGAGGGTGTCGACGTAGTGCTGGGCGATCCGCAGGTCGGTCTTGGCCAGGGTCATCTCGACGTTGGAGATGAAGTTGCGGAAGAAGTGCCACTGCTGGTGCATCTCGTCGAGGACGGTGTCGAGGCCGGCTTCGCGCAGTGCCTTGAGGCCGGAGCCGACGCCGAACCAGCCGGGGACGATCTGCCGGGATTGGGTCCAGCCGAACACCCAGGGGATGGCGCGCAGGCCGTCGAGCGAGACGCCGGAGCCGGGGCGGCGGGAGGGCCGGGAGCCCAGGTGCAGGTCGGCGAGCTGGTCCACCGGCGTCGAAGCGAGGAAGTACGTCGGCAGGTCGGGGTCCTCGACGAGCCTGCGGTAGGCGGCGTGGGCGGCGTCGGAGACGACGTCCATGGCGGCGTCCCAGCGGGCGAGGGCTTCGCCGGACTGGCGGGGGGCGGTGTGCAGGGCGGAGGCCTGCAGGGTGGCCGCGACGCTCAGTTCGAGGTTCTCCCGGGCGAGGGCGGGGAGGAGGTACTTGTCGGAGATGACCTCGCCCTGCTCGGTGACCTTGATCTCGCCTTCCAGGGTGCCCCAGGGCTGGGCGAGGATGGCGTCGTGGGTGGGGCCGCCGCCGCGGCCGACGGTGCCGCCGCGGCCGTGGAAGAGGCGCAGGCGGACGCCGTAGCGGTGGGCGACGTCGCGCAGGCGGCGCTGGGCGCGGTGGATCTCCCACTGGCTGGTGGTGATGCCGCCGAACTTGGAGGAGTCGGAGTAGCCGAGCATGACCTCCTGGACGTCGCCCCGGAGCGCGACGAGGCGCCGGTAGGACGGGTCGGAGAGCATGTCCTCCAGGATGGTGTCGGCGGCCTTGAGCTCGTCGGTGGTCTCCAGGAGCGGGACGATGCCGATCTTGGCCCAGCCGGCGTGGAGGTCGATGAGTCCGGCTTCGCGGGCGAGGACGGCGGCGGCGAAGACGTCGTCGGCGCCCTGGCACATGGAGATGATGTACGACTCGATGACCTCGGGGCCGAAGACCTCCAGGGCCTTCTTGACGGTCTGGAAGACGCCGAGGGTCTTCTCGCCGGGCGCGTCGACGGGTGCCGGGGTCGGGGCGAGCGGCCTTCTTGACCTGAGTTCCTTGGCGAGGAGCTTGGCGCGGTAGTCGCGGGGCATGTCGGCGTAGCGCCAGGATTCCTCGCCGAGACGGTCGAAGAGCTGGCCGAGGGCGTGGTGGTGGGCGTCGGCGTGTTCGCGGACGTCCATGGTGGCGAGCTGGAGGCCGAAGGCGGCGAGGGTGCGGATGGTGCGGGCGAGGCGGCCGTCGGCGAAGAGGCTGCCGCGGTGTTCGCGCAGGGATTCCTGGATGATCCGCAGGTCGGCGAGGAGTTCTCCGGTGCCGAGGTAGTCGCGGCCCGATACGTGCGAGGTGCCCTTGGCGAGGCGCTGCTTGGTGTTCTCCAGCTTCTGCCGGATGCAGGTGGCCTTGAGCCGGTAGGGCTCCTCGGCGTTGAGGCGCTTGTAGCGGGGGCTGATCTCGGGGAGGTTCTCCAGGTCGGCCTGGAGGGAGGTGCGGAGTTCCTCGGTGGCGCCGGCGTAGCGGATGGAGTTGGACAGGAAGCCGCGGAGTTCGTCGATGGTCTCCAGGGCGTCGTTGATGCCGTGCTCGTGCTGGAGGATGAGGACGTCCCAGGTCACCTGGGGGGTGACGTTGGGGTTGCCGTCGCGGTCGCCGCCGATCCAGGTGCCGAAGGTGAGGGGGCGGGTGTCGTCGGGGAGCTTGACGCCGGCGCGTTCCAGCTCGGCGGTCAGGTCCTCGAGGACGTCGCCGACGGCGCCCGCGTGGAGTTCGTCGAGGTAGTAGATGGCGTTGCGGGCCTCGTCGGCGGGCTCGGGGCGTACGACGCGGAGTTCGTCGGTCTGCCATACGAGGTCGATGTTCTCGGCCAGGCGGGTGTCGAGGCGTCGGCGGTCGGATTCGATGACCGGGGTCTCCAGGAGCGCGGCGATGCGCCGGAGCTTGTTCAGGACCGACCGGCGCGCGGCCTCGGTGGGGTGGGCAGTGAAGACGGGGCGGATGTTGAGGTGGCGGACCGTCTCGCGCAGGTGTTCGGGGTCGGCATCCTTGAGCCGGTCGGCCGTGCGGGCGAGGAGTCCGCCCTCGGCGGCGCGGCGGGCGCGCAGCTCGCGGCCGCGGTGGACCTGCTCGGTGACGTTGGCCAGGTGGAAGTAGGTGGAGAAGGCGCGGACCAGCTTGGCCGCGGTGTCGAGTTCGGTGCCGCGCAGCAGCTCGGCGGCGGCCTCGCCGTCCTCTCGGGTGAGGCGGCGGACCTTCTCGACGAGTTCCAGGAGCTCGGGGCCCTCCTGCCGGACGAGGGTCTCTCCGAGGAGGTCACCCAAGCGGCGGATGTCGGCACGCAGCTCACTGCTCGTCGTCGTGGTCTGGTCGTCGGCACTGCTCACAGGTGCGGCTCCTTGCAGTAATCAGGAGGTGCGTCGCGAAGCGACTCCCTGAAAGGGCGGTGGTGGGCGACGGGTGGGATCGTCTGGGAGGGGAACCCGGACGGCGTCTCGCGGCGGCGGGTGCCGCATACAAATCGGACATCCGGGAAGAAATCAGAGCGGACCGCGCTGTCCGACCGCCTCCAGGATAGGTGTCGGCCGGGACGCGCAGGCTGGCGGGCTCTTGCCGCCGGGCGAGGCGCTGCCATACTTACGATGCCGTAGGTTACGGAACCGTAGGGAGCAGGGCACGGTTCCTGCGCCCCGGCCGCACCTTCTCCATCCACATACCCCCCAGGGGACGCGTATGACCAGTAGTTCCGACGTGATCCAGGACGCCCCGAAGGCTCCCGGTCAGGCCAGCGACGCCGCAGAATCCTCCGCCACGCTCGGCGGGGAGAAGAAGCGGTCCATCGAGCAGATCGCTCTCCTCCTCTTCATCACCGTCCCGTTCCTCGCGCTGCTGACGGCCGTGCCGCTGGCGTGGGGCTGGGGGGTGAGCTGGCTTGACCTCGGTCTGCTGGTGTTCTTCTACTTCCTGGGGTGCCACGGCATCACGATCGGGTTCCACCGTCACTTCACGCACGGGTCCTTCAAGGCCAAGCGGCCGCTGAAGATCGCCCTGGCGGTCGCGGGGTCCATGGCGGTCGAGGGGCCGCTGGTGCGCTGGGTGGCCGATCATCGCAAGCATCACAAGTTCTCCGACGCGGAGGGCGACCCGCACTCGCCGTGGCGGTTCGGCGAGACCCTGCCGGCCCTGATGAAGGGCCTGTGGTGGGCGCACATCGGCTGGATGTTCGACGAGGAGCAGACCTCGCAGGAGAAGTACGCCCCCGACCTGGTCAAGGACAAGACTCTCCGCACCATCTCCCGCCAGTTCGCGCTGTGGACCGTGGTGTCCCTGGCACTGCCGGCGCTGATCGGCGGTCTGGTCACGATGTCCTGGTGGGGCGCGTTCACGGCGTTCTTCTGGGGTTCGCTCGTCCGGGTGGCCCTGCTGCACCACGTGACCTGGTCGATCAACTCGATCTGCCACGCGGTCGGCAAGCGTCCCTTCAAGTCGCGTGACCGTTCGGGCAACGTGTGGTGGCTGGCGGTCCTGTCCTGCGGCGAGTCCTGGCACAACCTGCACCACGCCGACCCGACGTCCGCGCGCCACGGGGTGATGCGGGGGCAGCTGGATTCCTCCGCGCGGCTGATCCGCTGGTTCGAGATGGCCGGGTGGGCGTACGACGTCCGGTGGCCGTCACGCTCGCGTATCGATTCGCGCCGTAACACCGGGGAAGGCGGCTCCCCCCGGGGGAAGGAGCCCGTCGAGGCGGCATGATGGTCGTTGTGGCGACCGACTCGAGCAGCACCCCCAGCAATGACAAGCCGCGGCGAGTGCGTCGCACCCGGATGACCGGTGCCGAGCGCCGTCAGCAGCTGCTGGAGATCGGTCGCACGCTCTTCGCCGAGAAGGGGTTCGAGGGCACGTCGGTGGAGGAGATCGCGGCGAAGGCCGGGGTCTCCAAGCCGGTGGTGTACGAGCACTTCGGCGGCAAGGAGGGCCTGTACGCGGTCGTCGTGGACCGTGAGATGCGGCGGCTGCTGGACATGGTGACGGGTTCTCTCACCGCCGGTCACCCTCGCGAGCTGTGCGAACAGGCGGCCTTCGCGCTGCTGGACTACATCGAGGAGTACACGGACGGGTTCCGCATCCTGGTCCGCGACTCCCCCATCCCGCAGTCGACGGGTTCGTTCGCGTCCTTGATCTCGGACATCGCCACGCAGGTCGAGGACATCCTGGGCCGCGAGTTCAAGAGCCGCGGCTTTGACCCCAAGCTGGCCCCTCTGTACGCCCAGGCCCTGGTCGGGATGGTCGCCCTGACCGGTCAGTGGTGGCTGGACGTACGCAAGCCGAAGAAGGCCGAGGTGGCCGCGCACCTGGTGAACCTGGCGTGGCACGGCTTGGACGGCCTGGAGGCCAAGCCGCACCTGATAGGGCGCCGCAAGGCCTGAGGCCTGCCGTTCGCCAGCCCGGCAGCCGTGATCATCAGCCGTCCTTCCGGGCCACCGCGAACACCCGGCGGAAGGGGAACGGCGTGCCGTGCGGGCCGGCCGGATAGGCCTCGCGCAGGGCCGCCCGGTACTCGGCGACGAAGGCCTCCCGCGCCTCGAGGTCGTCGGCGAGGGCGGTCAGCACGGGCCGCAGCCCCGTCCCCTTCACCCAGTCCAGCACGGGGTCCTCGCCCTGGAGCAGGTGGATGTACGTCGTCTCCCACACGTCGGCCGTGCAGCCGAGGGACGTCAGCCGCTCGTGGTAGGTCTCGGGGGCGTGGACGGCGTCGGCGTGGCGCAGGGTGCCGGCGAGCCGGTCGCGCCAGCGCCGGGATCCGGCGAGGTCGCGCATGAGCCGGTGGCTGGGGGCGTCGAAGTTCCCGGGCACCTGGAAGGCGAGGGTCCCGCCGGGTTTCAGCCCGGCCACCCAGTCGGCGAACCGCTCGATGTGCCCCGGCACCCACTGCAGCGTGGCATTGCTGACGATCAAATCGTACGGCTCGTGGGGCGTCCAGGTGCGGGCGTCGGCAGGGGCGAAGTCGAGCCGCCCGCCGCCCGCGGTGACTCCCTCGTGCTCGACGTGGGCCCGGTCGAGCATCTCGGGGGAGTTGTCGTAGCCGGTGATCCGGGCGGTGGGCCAGCGCTCGGCGAGCAGCGTGGTGACGTTGCCCGGGCCGCATCCGAGGTCGGCGATGCGGGGGCGGCCTGCGGGAGATCGCGTGGGCAGCCCGGGGACTCGGGCGAGGAGGTCGGCGAAGGGGCGGGCCCGGTGACCGGCGTGACGCAGGTACTGAGCGGGGTCCCAGGTGGGGGCGGCGGCTGACATGGGTCCTCCTGGTGTCCTCGGGGATGACCGTACGGGACGCGGTCTCAGCGTGATCCGCAAGCTATCTTGATGTCAAGAAAATGGACATCAAGAGACTCCACGTCGACACAACCACTACACTGATCGTCATGGAGGACGAGGTCGACCGGCTGGTCGCAGCATGGCGCCGGGAGCGCCCGGACCTCGACGTGGAACCGCTCGAGGTGCTCAGCCGCGTGAGCAGGCTGGCCCGGCATCTGGACCGGGCGCGACGGCTGGCCTTCTCGGAGCACGGCCTGGAGCCGTGGGAGTTCGATGTCCTGACGGCCCTGCGCCGCGCGGGCACGCCGTACCAGCTCTCACCGGGACAGCTCCTCACCCAGACCCTGGTCACGTCGGGCACGATGACGAACCGCATCGACCGCCTGGCGAAGAAGGGCCTGGTGGAACGCCTCCCCGACCCCAGTGACCGCCGGGGCGTCCTGGTCCGGCTGACGGACGAGGGCCGGGACCGCGCGGACCAGGCCCTGGCGGGTCTGCTGGCCCAGGAGCGCGCGATCCTCGCGGAGCTCTCCCGCGCCCAGCGCGGTGAACTGGCGGGGTTGCTACGCCAGCTGACCGCCCCGTTCGACAACATCCCCGGCTAGGTCGGCGGGCCCGACACCGGCGCGGCGGGCCAGGGCGACGGCGGCGAGGGTGGAGTGCACGCCCAGCTTGCCCAGCACGTTCTGCATGTGCGTCCGCACGGTGTGCGGTGACAGATACAGCCGCTCGGCGACGGCCTTCCTGCCCAGTCCCGCCACCATGCACCGCAGCACTTCCCGCTCGCGCGGCGTCAGCGACTGCACGAGCCGCTCGCTCTCGGTGCGGTGCTTGCGGGCGGCGGTCAGCTCGCGCAGGACGCCGGTCAGCAGGGCGGGCGGCAGATGCGTCTCGTCCCGCAGCACGCCCCGGATGACGGTGAGCAGCCGGGACAGCGAGCAGTCCTTGGCCACCCACCCCGAGGCACCGGCCTGCAGGGCGAGCGCCGCCCGCCGCGGGTCGTCCTTCTCGGCGAGCACGACGATCCGTACGTTCGGCTGCGCGGACCGTACGCCCGTGACGAGGGAGATCCCGTCGACGAGCCCGTCCTCGTTGCCCTCCTGCACGGGTACGGCCGGGCGGGTGCCCGGCACCTTGCCGCCCAGGTCGGCGTCGACGAGCAGCACGTCGAACCGCCGCCCCTCGGCGACCGCCCGCTCCAGACTGCGCAGTGCGGCGGGACCGCTGCCGGCCGCGGAGACGTCGACATCGGGCTCGGCGGCCAGGGCCGCGGCGAGTGACTCGGCGAAGATGCGATGGTCGTCGACGACCAGGACTCGGATGCGAACCACGTAACCCCCTTCCCCAGGCTCCTGAGAGCAGGGGATTCCCATCGTCGGACGACGACACCCGTCGCGGGCACGACGCCGGAGTGCCCGGATCTGCCGCGTCCGTCCTTGCCGCAGCCTGTCCGGGTCGCCGCAGCCGCACGGCCGCCGCCGTGCAGACACCGCTACCCCCACTCCGGGCGTCGTACCCGGCCGTCTCGCCCCCTGATCGGCACCGGCCCCCACCGGTGCTGTTCATCAGAGTACGGGCGGGGGCCCGGAGCGGAAGGTTATTTGCAGAACTGACCGTCCGACGCGTTTATGGTGTGCCGCATGTTCCGTCTTGAGACAGAAGTCGACAAGGCCCGACGTGATCTGCTCCGCACACGCCTGCGGGACACGAACACAGCCGCCTCCCCGATCCTGCGAGCTCTGAGCGGAACACCGGACGAAAGGGACGTGCCGTTGCACGTGTGGGCTGTGAACGACACGGACGGAGACCTGGCGGGCGGCCTCGTCGGCTACACCTGGGCGACCTGGCTCCACGTCACCTACCTGTGGGTGGACGAACGCCACCGCGGCGCGGGCCTCGGGTCCGTCCTGCTGCGGCAGGCGGAACGCGTCGCGGCCGGGGAACGCGGCTGCCGCGCGGCGCGCCTGGAGACCTGGGACTTCCAGGCCCCCCGCTTCTACGAGAAGCAGGGGTACCAGGTCGCGTGCGCGGTGCCGGACTATCCCCCGGGCATCACGGAGTACCTGCTGATGAAGCGGCTGGCCTGAAGACCTCGTCACCGTCGCCGTCCGGCCCACCGATAGCGGTGGTTCGCTCGCGTCATCCCCTACGTCATCCATGGGAGACACAGTGACCCGCCCGGTTTCCGTCACGGCGAGTCTGCCCCGTACCGGGCCTTGGGCGACCACGACCGCCGAGCCGGTGGGCCTGCGCATCGATCCGGGGACGGAGAGGTGCCGGTCCAGGAGATCCAGTCCGTCAACCGCTGAGGCCGGGGAGGAAGCCGGGCTCCCTCGGAGGGAGGGTGCCCGGGTCTCTGCCGGGGTGTCAGAGCAGCCGGCGTGCCCCCGGCGAAGGCACCGCCTCGAAGACGCGGGGCGCGGTGAAGCCCGCCGCGGCGAACGCCTCCGTCACCGCCTTCGTGATGGCGTCCACGTCGGCCTCCTCCGCGAGGACGATCGCCGAGCCGCCGAAGCCGCCGCCGGTCATGCGGGCGCCCAGGGCGCCGGAGGTGAGGGCCGTGTCGACGACCAGGTCCAGTTCGGGGCAGGAGATGCGGAAGTCGTCCCGGAGGGAGGCGTGGCCCTCGGCCAGGACCGGGCCGATCGCTCGCGTGTCACCCGATTCCAGGAGGGAGACCACGCGTTCCACGCGCTCGTCCTCCGTGACCACGTGGCGGACCAGACGGCGGACCTCCTCCTCGTCGCCGAGGCGGGCCAGGGCCGCGTCCAGTTCCGCGTACGGCACGTCCCGCAGGGCGTCGACGCCGAGCAGCGCCGCGCCCTTCTCGCAGCCCGCGCGGCGCTTGCCGTACTCGCCCTCGCTGTGGGAGTGCTTGACCTGGGTGTCGACCACGAGGAGGCGCATGCCCTCGGCCGCCAGGTCGAAGGGGATCTGGCGCTGGGAAAGGTCGCGGGTGTCGAGGAAGAGGGCGTGACCCGTCTCGCAGCACGCGGACGCGGTCTGGTCCATGATGCCGACCGGGGCGCCCACGTAGACGTTCTCCGCGCGCTGGCACAGGCGGGCCAGTTGCCAGCCCCGGAGGTTCAGGGAGAACAGGTCGTTCAGGGCCAGCGCCACGACCACTTCCAGCGCCGCCGACGACGACAGGCCCGCGCCCGACGGGACCGTGGAGGACAGGTGGATGTCGGCGCCCGTCACCGCGTGGCCGGCCTCGCGCAGGGCCCACACCACGCCCGCCGGATACGCCGTCCAGTTCTTGTCCGATGCGGGGGCCAGGTCGTCCAGGCGGAGTTCGGTCACCCCGCCCTCGACGTCCGCCGAGTGGAGGCGGAGCACGCCGTCCTCGCGGCGTGAGACCGCCGCCACCGCCTGGTGCGGCAGGGCGAACGGCATGACGAATCCGTCGTTGTAGTCGGTGTGCTCGCCGATGAGGTTGACGCGGCCCGGCGCCGCCCACACGCCGTGCGGCTCGGCGTCGTAAAGCTCCGTGAACCGTTCGGCGACCGCTCCGGCGACCGTGTCGGCAACAGCCTCGCTCATGCCTGACCCCTGACCCTTCGTTCCGATCTAGTTGCCGCGCCGCTGCGCGAAGTCCCAGGCGTCCGCGACGATGCCGTCGAGGTCCGCGCGGGACGGGTTCCAGCCCAGCTTCTCGCGGGCCGTGGCGGCCGAGGCCACCAGGACCGCCGGGTCGCCGCCCCGGCGGGGGGCGACCACTTCCGGGACCGGGTGGCCGGTCACCCGGCGGACCGTCTCGATGACCTCGCGGACGGAGAAGCCGTTGCCGTTGCCGAGGTTGCAGATGAGGTGCTCTCCGGGGGCGGCGGCCGTCAGGGCCAGCAGGTGGGCGTCGGCCAGATCCGCCACGTGGATGTAGTCGCGCACGCAGGTGCCGTCCGGTGTCGGGTAGTCGTCTCCGAAGACGGAGATCGCCTCGCGCCTGCCCTGCGCGACCTGGAGGACGAGCGGGATCAGGTGGGACTCGGGGTCGTGGCGCTCGCCGTGCTCGCCGTACGCCCCGGCCACGTTGAAGTACCGCAGGGACACCGCGCCCAGTCCGTGGGCCGCCGCCTCGCCGGTGATCATGTGGTCGACCGCGAGCTTCGAGGCGCCGTAGGGGTTCGTCGGGGACGTCGGCGCCGACTCGACGATCGGGACCTGCTCCGGTTCGCCGTACGTCGCCGCCGTGGAGGAGAAGACGAGCTTGCGGACGCCCGCCTCGCGCATCGCCGCGAGCAGCGCCATGGTGCCGCCGACGTTGTTGTCCCAGTACTTCTCCGGCTTCACGACCGACTCGCCGACCTGCGAGAACGCGGCGAAGTGGAGCACACCGTCGAAGGAGGGGTCGAGCCACTTGGCGGCGTCGCGGATGTCGCCCTCGATGAACGTCGCCCCGGCGGGGACGCCCTCGCGGAAGCCCGTGGAGAGGTTGTCGAGGACGACGACCTCGTGACCGGCCTCCAGCAGGTGCTGGGCGACCACGCTGCCGACGTAACCCGCGCCGCCCGTCACCAGGTACTTCCCGCTCATGAACTCGCTACCTCTCGCAGTCGCTCGGCCGCGCGCTCCGGCGGCACGTCGTTGATGAACACGTTCATGCCGGACTCGGAACCCGCGAGAAACTTCAGCTTGCCGGAAGTGCGGCGGATGGTGAAAAGCTCGAGGTGGAGCGCGAAGTCCTCACGCACGACCCCGTCGAACTCCTCCAGCGCGCCGAACGGGGCCTGGTGCCAGGCCGCGATGTACGGCGTCGGAGGCTCACCCTCCCCGAAGATCCGGTCGAAGCGCCTCAAGAGTTCCAGATAGATCTTGGGGAACTCTGTGCGCGCGGCCTCGTCGAGCCCGAGCAGGTCGGGCACCCGGCGCTTGGGGTACAGGTGGACCTCGTAGGGCCAGTGCGCCGCGTACGGCACGAAGGCCACCCAGTGTTCCCCCTCCAGGACGACCCGCTCACCGGCGAGTTCACGCTCCAGGACGGCGTCGAAGAGGTTCTCCCCGCCCGTCATCTCCTTGTGGGCCGCGGCGGAGCGGAGCATCGTCGCGGTGCGCGGGGTGGTGAAGGGGTAGGCGTAGATCTGCCCGTGCGGGTGCTGGAGGGTCACGCCGATCTCGGCGCCCCGGTTCTCGAAGCAGAACACCTGCTCGACGGAGGGCAGGTGGGACAGCTCCGACGTACGGTCCGTCCACGCCTCCAGCACCAGGCCCGCCTGCTCCTCGCCGAGGCTGGTGAAGGACGCGTTGTGGTCGGAGGTGAAGCAGACGACCTCGCAGCGGCCCGAGTCGCCGGCCAGCGAGGGGAAACGGTTCTCGAACACGGCGACGTCGTACGAGGAGTCCGGGATCTCGCTCAGCCGGTCGCCCTCGGAGGGGCACAGGGGGCACTCGTCGGCCGGCGGGTGGTAGGTACGGCCCTGGCGGTGCGAGGCGACGGCGACGGAGTCGCCGAGCAGGGGGTCGCGGCGGATCTCGGACGTGGTGACGGTGCGGTCCAGCGGGCGGCGGTCGGCCGCGTCGCGCACGCTGTCGTCACGCAGGTCGTAGTAGATGAGCTCGCGGCCGTCGGCCAGCCGGGTCGAGGTCTTCTTCACGCCGGACTCCTCATCCTTCAAACATAACCAAACATATCGAAACACGGCTCCTCTCAATCGTCAACATCGCAATCGAACACAGAGCATCACCGGACGCGTTCAGCCACTGAAAGTGGAGGCATATATTCCGCGAGGTATCGGGTCGAGTGACGAAGCGAGGGGTGTGCGTCCCTCCTCACCCTCCCCCGCCCGGCAGCCGAGCTGCGGCCCCCGCCGAACTGGCTCGGCTGCACGATCCTCGGCATCCACTTCGTCGTCTTCCTCGGCATCGGATGCGCCGCCCGCAGCGCGGTGAACCCAGGCCGGGGCTGCTCGGCTGGGGCGCGGTTCGCGGCGTCCGACGCCGGCATCGACGAGGCGGAGGGCGGGAACATCAACCGGTGGACCGGGCTGGGGATGCTTCCACTGGGTCGTTCTTCCTGTCCGGCTGAAGCTGCGGCCTGTGGCACCGGCGCCGCCGGATGGTGGTGCCGGGGATGAATCGAGGGAGTGCCAGCGGGCGCCCGATCGCGCGACTGGGCGCCGCTCCCGAGAGTGGCCGGCTCCAGCGGCGTGTGCACCCGCTCAATGGCCGTCGTGTACATCGAGATGCGCCACCGCGGGCTGTACCTCGACGACGCAGAGGACGTAGCGGCCTACAAGCTGACTTTCGACTACCTTCGCTCGCAGGCCGCGGACACGACCTCCTCGTTGCGGCTGATCGCCGGAGCGAGACAGGAGCTGTCCTCATGAGCGACATAGCGACTTTCCCGAACGAGCCGACGGCTGTTGCGTGGTTCAAGAGCAGCCACAGTGGCGGCGAGGGCAACGAATGCGTGGAGATCGCCAACCTCCGAACAGGGGTCGCTCTACGTGACTCGAAGCTTCCCGCTGGGAGCACACTCACCGTCTCGACCGGAGCCTTCGCGGCGTTCATCGCCGCTGTGGCAAAGGGCGAGCGCGACACCTCGCTGCCCAAGACGTGAGAGTACACTCGTCATTCTTCGGGCTTGGAGGCTAGGAAACGGTCAGCGTGTGGGGCGGAACCTGCCTCCGCCCCACACGCTGACCTGTACTTCACCGTCGACCAGGTGCTCCGACTCACTCGGGCACCTTTCGAGGGTGTCGGGGGGGCGTCCACCCACCCCCGACACCCTCGGCGAGACCACTCACCGACTCACATTTGTGCCGTTCCGACAAAGAACAGGTAGCCGTGAGAGTCGATCGCGAATGTATTGGGCGGAGCGGAGAGGAAAACTCCCTCTCCGCTCCGCCGTTCGGATCCGCCTCGCGGCTACAGCCGTCTGTCGTCCCGCCAGGTGACCGACGTCATCGCGGTAAGGCCGCCGTTGGCGATGCCGCGGTACGTCACCGTCCGGGCCGGGCCGATCTCTCGCGCGAGGCGCTCCGACAGATCCCTTCCCGACTCGAACAGGCGCTGCCACTCTTCGTCGCCGCCGTCGTTCATCAGTGTCGTCTCGATGGCCTCTTTCCACTGATAGAGGGCGGCCACTAGATCATCGGACAGATGGAGGGCAGCCGCGGGGTCGTCCGGGGCGAAGCTGCCGCACCCCTCCGCGTGCAACGGGTACAGCCCGTACTCACCCTCGACGGTGATATCGAGCGGGTGCGGGGGTGTGTCATGGGCATCGAGGGTCCCGTGGAGTCGGTCGCACCCCCAGCACACGAACTTCTGGTCCTGGTGCTGTTCGTCCCAGAAGCGGACCACCCATCTGGGCCCGAGGCGCTTCGCCACCAGCCGGGCGATGTCCAGCCCCTGCCTGACGTGCTTACGCAGCGCCGGGCGGGCCTTGAAGCCCTCGGTGGGACGGGCCCGGTTCCACTCGGTCAGCCTGCGGATCATGTCGTCGGGCAGCCCAGGTCCGTGATCCTCGACGGGCAGGTTGCGGGTGAAGTCCTCGACGCGAGCGAACGTCCCGGCGTCAGTGGCGTACAGCGGTGAGGCGTCGCCATTGGCGCGCACCAGGAGGTGTTCAGGATCCTGATGGCTCATGCGGGATTCGATGTCCCCAAGCGCAGCAGGGCACAACTTCTCTGCGAGCGCCATGGCACGGCTGCTTGCCGCTTGATCCGGCTGCAAGAACGGGTCTGACGGAATGAAATAGAGAACGGTCTCACCCAATGAGATTTTTCCTCGTTCGCGGCTCCTGAAGACGTCACCGCGCGGGAAGAAGGCTGCGGCGCCCTAGGCGAAGAGATGCCCCGACTCAGACCAGCTCAGGATGCCTGGATTGCCTTCGTGATCTCAGCTCCCTCAGCCGCGACGACGATGGACCATTCGTCCCTGAAGTTCTGGGGCAGATGGTCGCGGTCTGCGCTCCGGGGAACAATCACCGTCCCACCTGGAAGGACGAGTACTGCCTCGATGCGGCAAATGAGATCGGAGATGACGTTCATCATTTCATCTCCTCCGAAATGACTGATCGTGATTGTGCTTTCGTTCGTTAGGTAAATGTCGGCCCCGCCTCCATCTGTGGGGGACTTAAGTTGGAGGAAGCCGCTCTCGGAATCCTGTGCCGTAACATGCGGGGCCAGGACCTCCTGCAGAGTGTCCTGGTCGAGCAACTCCTGTTCGCCGTTCACGAACCGACACACATAGATGTCGTAGCTCACGCGCAACTCCCGGGTCGATGGTCAAGAAGCAGGAATGTTGATACTACGACATAGCGTGGCGGATGTCGGCGCCCATGAGATGGACGCCGACATCTCGGCTAAGCTGCTGGCGGAGTGTGTACGACCTTGATCCGCTTGAGTTTATCGTTCTCAGCGAAAAGCTTTTGCGCCTTCTCGAAAACGTCACGCTCGGCAATATGCCACTCTATAGGCGTGTTCGGCGCTGCCGCAACCTGCTTCTCGGCCTGCTTTACGAAATCCTCCTGGACGAGGTTAGGCCTGAACTTGAGAATGTCAGAGTACCCGGGGCCTTTAGCTTCCAAGAGGGTTCCTTTCTTGAATCCGTCCAGATTGAGCTCACCCTTGACGTTCGGCGTATTGAAAATCTTGTATCCGAAACCCTCCGGGACTCCGCTGACTTGATACTCATAGGCAGTTGCCCGGGCGCTCTTGCCCTTCTCGTTGCTGAATACCCACTTTCCGGGGCCTCCGAGTTCGGCCCAAGGCAGCTTGCCACCGGCGATCGCCTTGGCACCGATGCCGGCCAGAACCTGGTCGGCGACTCCGGCGGCGCGCAGGGCCTTCCACGCATCGTCGAAGCCGATGCCGGTCTTGATAGCCGCATCCAGGGCCTTGACGCTGGTGCTGATTGCGGCGAGCGGCTTGGCGACTGGGAGGAATATCGCGGCGGCCCACGCGCAGGAGGACTTACTGCCGTGGAAGCAGTCGATGAAGTCCCCGAGGACGACCTCGAACAGGACCGAGCCGAGGGTGTCCCCGAAGAGGCTCTGCCATCCCAGTTTGAGAATGTCCCGTCCGGAGAAGAAGTGGCTCCACTCAGCGGGTTCGTCTGGCCGGATCGTCTTGGTATCGAGGTAGTGCCACGCGGACTTCGGACAGCCCTCCGGCGTGGCCAACGCATCGGTCTCGGTGCACAGGTAGAAGTCGGCGACGAGTTCGACGGTCACCTCATAGGTGGCGTGGCAGCCGACAAGGGGCGCGTTCGCGGGGCACTCGCCGATCTGCTTCGCGGAAAGGACCTTCGACTTCTCCTCGTCGACGACGTAGAACACGCCCCCGATACCGGTCCCGGCGCCCGTGGAGACCTGTTTGTTTGCTTCCTTCTGTTCGGCTCGTGTAGCCGCTTCCTGGGCTTCCTTGGCGTATCTCTCCGCGTCCTTGGCCGCTTCCTCGGCCTCCGTCGCCGCCGCGTCGGCGCGGTTGGCCGCTGCTCGGGCATCCTTGGCGGCCTCTTCGGCCTGCGCGGCGGCGGTGCGGGCGGCTTCGGCGTCGAGGGCTGCCTGGTCGGCCGAGTCGCGGGCGTCCTTGGCGTGGTTCTCGGCGCGGCCGGCTGCCTTGTCGGCGGCTTCTGCGTCCTCGGTGGCCTGTCGGTTGTAGTCGACGGTGCGGGCCAGGGAGGCGGCTGCCTTGGACGCGGCCTTGGCGGCGTCGGCCGCGTAGCCGAGGGCCTCCTTGGCGTAGGTGCGGGCGTGCGAGGCGTGACCGGCGGCGTTGGCGGCGTGCTGGTATGCGGCCTTGGCGTCGCCCTTCGCCTGGTCGGCGAGGTTCTTGGCGGCTGAGGCTTCTGCCGCCGCGTTCTTGGCGTGGGCGTCGGCTACGGCTTTCTGCTGTTCGGCGATCGTCTTGGACGCCTGGCCGGTGAGCACCACCAGGCCGGCGGCCGAGTCGGTGTCGATGTACGGGGAGCCGAGCTGGATGGCGTCGTTGGCGGGCTTGGCGACCTGGGCGGCGGCGTTGCCGGCGTCCACGGCGGCCTGGGCGGTGACGTGGGCGAAGCCCGCGGCCTTCGCCGAGGCGACCAGGGCCTTGGCGGCTTCCTTGTTCGCCGTGTCCGCGTGGGACTTGGCGGTCTTGGCCTGCTTCTCCGCCTCGTCGGCCATCTCGACGGCCGTCTTCGCCTCGGAGGAGGCGTGCTGGGATGCCTTGATGGCATCGGCGGCGGCGCTGGTCGCGGTCTTCACCGCGGCGTCGGACTTCAGCTTCGCGGCCTGGGCGTCGTCCGCGTGCGCGCGGGAGCGCTTTGCCGCTGCCTCCGCGCGCGTGGCCGCGGCGTCGGCGTCCGCTGCCGCCTTCGTCGCGGCGTCCGCTGCGGAACGGGCCCTGGTGGCGGCTGCCTCGGCGTCGTCGGCGTGCTTGTCCGCCGCGTTGGCCGCGGCGCGGGCGTCCTCGGCTGCTTCGCCGGCCTCCAGGGAGTCGGCGTAGGCACCCTTGGCGTCGGCCTTGGCGCGGGCGGCGTCGGCCTTCTGCTCGGCTTCCCACGCGTCGTCCCGCTTGGCCTTGGCGTTGTCTCGGGCCTTGACCGCGGCGTTCTTCTTCTCGACCGCGGTGCCCTCTGCCGCTTCGGCCTTGTCCTTGGCGTCCTTGGCCTTCGTCGCCTCCGCCTCGGCGTTCTTCTTGTGCCGGGCTGCCTCGGCCTGCTTGGCCGCGGCCGTCTTCTTCTCCGCCTCGGCCGTCTTCTCCTCGGCCTCGGCGGCCAGGCGCTCGGCCTTGGCCGTGGCGGCGGCCGACTTGGCCTCTCCCTCGGCCTTCAGCGCCTCGGCGAGCTTGGCCTCCGCGGTCTCCTTGTCCTTCTTGGCGTTGTCGCGGTGCACCTTCGCCGCGTCGGACGCGGCCTTGGCCTGGGACTCGGCCATCGCTGCGGCGGCCTTGCGGAACTCGGCCTTCGACTGGGCCGCCTGGGCCAGGGCGCGCTGTGTGATGGTCGCGCTGTCACCGGCGGAGGCACGGGTGGCGGCCTCGGCGGTCGTACCGGCCTTCACCATCGCTTCAAGGGCCGCTGCCGCACCCTGGGTGACCTGCGCCTTCTGCTGGCCGACCAGCAGACCCCGGCCGCGTGGGGCACCGGCCTCGTCGGCGATGGCGTACGCGGCGTTCTGCGCGGTGTCAGTGGCGGTAGCGTGCTTCTTCGCCGCGGCCGCTTGGGTCTTGAGAACGGCGAGCTGCTTCTTCGCCTGCGCCTGCGCCGCCGCGATGTTCTTCTTGGCCTGGTCGAACTGCGCCTTGTCCGGGTAGAACTGGCTGTCCGTGCCGCTGTGGCCCTTGGGGACGATCCGGAACTTCTGCGGGTTCGTGCCGTTGCACCCCCACAGCCAGGAGTCGTGGCTGTTCTCGAACTTGTTCAGGTCCAGGCACTTGTCGGTGGCGACGTTACGCAGCTCACTGACGGCGCGGACATCGAACTTCCACTGCTGCGCCTTGCTGGCGTTGCACGTCCAGATCTGGATCTTCGTGCCGTTGGCAGGGTTGCTGTTCTCGACGTCCAGGCACTTCTGGGACTTGATGTTGACGAGGTTGTACGCGTCGCCGGCGCCGCCGAGCCGCCACTGCTGCCCCAAGGAGTTGTTGCAGGTGTAGATCTGCACCGGGGTGCCGGAGGTCGTCCTGCCGCCCTCCGCGTCCAGGCACTTGCCCTTGGCCGCCTCGACCTGGATGACAGTCGGGGAGTCGCCGATCCAGCCCGCACCGCCGGGGGCCCAGTAGTCCTGCCAACGCACCAGCCGGTCGGCGACCCACGAGTGCCCCAGCAGGTTCCCCAACGCCTTCGCACCGTCAGCCAGGGCATGGGTGGCGCTCTTGCTGGACGTCAGGATCTGGTTGCGCTGAACTGCCTGAGAGGCGATTTCCCGCTGCCACTCCGATCCGGCGATGCCGACCATGCCGCCCAGGACGTTGTTCGGGTCGATCGGATCCCGCCAGGCACATGAGGCATACCTGGTCTTCAGGTCCTCGACCGCGATCCGGTGTTCCGCTGTACCCGGCTCGGGGGCGGTGCGGGGAAACCCGCCGGAGGACAGGAACAGGCGGGCGTCATCGGCGCCCTTGCCGTTGAAGGTGTCGAACAGCCCGTCAAACGCCCGTCGTTCCTCGTACTGCCGCTGCCACTCACCAGGAGGCAGATCGGGATCGTAGGGCTTGTCGCCGTAGAGGGGGGTCCCCAGATCGGTGACGGCCTTCAGGGTCTTCTCGTCGGCCTTGGGGGTGGGATCCTCGTAGAAGTCGCCTTCAGCCTTCCAGTACCTGTCGGCGACCCAAGAGGTCAGTCCGGTCTGCGTATAGAAGTCCTCCTCCTCACTGCCGATCGAGCCGGGCGGGTCTTCCCAGTCGGCCAACGAGTCGAAGCCGCCCGGCTGCTCCAGCCCGTCGAGTGGCTTACCCCACTCCACAAGCTGATTGTTGAGGGCGTCGAGCTCCTTCCAGGCCGCATCCCTGTCCCGCTGGTACGCAACGGCCAGCTCGGTGTCCTCCCAGTAGTCCCGGTTGGCCAACGCGTGCAGCTTGTCCGGCGGCTGGTTGAGTCCGTCCTGCGCGGTCGCGGCCATGAACGGCCCGCCCAGGCGCAGCACATCCGCCATCAGGCACTGGTCCTGCCGCAGCTGCTCGGCCGCCGTGTCATCGGACCAGTTGGACGAGCCGCTCGCCGGGGCAGCCGCCTCCGTGCCGGTGGGTCGCCCCAGCCCGCCGGGCTGGACGGCGAGACCCGCCAGTACGGCCACGGCCGCCGCGGACGTGACGGCCGACGTCAGGATCCGAGGTCTGCCCGGTCCGGGCATGAAGCGGGTTCTGGGCAGGAAGGGCCCTGGTCTTGGGCGCAAGAGAGCATCCCCTCGTCGCAAAGGAAGGCGCCTGGGGGGTGCCCCTCAGGAGGAGCGGAGGAGATGAGTGAAGAGCCGGTTTCCCGGCCTGACGGTGCGGCCCTCCCCGTGGCGACGGTGTCCCCCCGGTCGCCGGTTGACGCGCGCTGTGGCGGAGAGGTCAGCTCCGCCAGGCGGCGACGATCACTTTAGGTACGGATGTTCGACTCGACCAGGTAATTCTTCGAGGGCGGAGCAGCGTGGCGCGAAAGGGGCGTCGGGACTTCACAGGTCAGGCAGGCACAAGGCCCCGTGCAACCTGTGGGTTTTCTGTGTGCATGCCGTGGACGCGGCGTTGAATCGGGTACCACGCAGGGCTGAGATCGGCCAGAAACCACCCCTGCCTCAACGACGTTCGCCGTACAGCCGGTCAGGCCTCCGGCCCCGGGCCCCGGGCCACCGGGCCCGCCCGGTCCAGCAATCCCGTCCGCGCCGCGAGTGCCGCCGCCTCCAGGCGGGAGCCGACGCCGAGTTTCATCAGGACCCGCTGGACGTGCGTGCGGGCCGTGGAGGGTGCGATGCCCATGCCCGCCGCGATCAGGCGGGTGTCCTCGCCGTCCGCGACGCGGACCAGGACCTCCACCTCCCGGGGCGTGAGCATCGACAGCAACCGCTGCCCCTCGTCGTCCGGTTGGGCCGCCGGGTTCAGCAACTCGCTGAACGCGCCCTGCAGCAGTTGCGGCGCCACCGCCGCCTCCCCCGCCCGCGCCTTCATGATCGCCCGCTCGACACCCTCGATGCGCTCGTCATGCCGGACGTACCCGGAGGCCCCCGCAGCGAACGCCGCCGCGATGCCCCGCGGGTTCGGTACCGGCCCGAGCACCAGCACCGCCACCTGCGGCCGCTCCCGCTTGATCCGCACCACGGGGTCGAAGATCCCCGGCTCCGCCGGCGTCGCCGTCCCCAGCAGGCACACCTCCGGCGCCCGCGTGATCACCAGCTCCGCCGCCCCCGCGGCCGGCGCCGCCGCGGCCAGCACCCGGTGCCCCCGCAGCTTCAACGCCGAGGCCAGCGCCTCCGCCAGCAATCGGTGGTCGTCGACCACCATGAGCCGCGCTCCCATCGAGCAACCCCCCAGTCACCCAGTCCCCCCATGGAAGCCCCCCGGCTCCCCGCCTTCATGCCCCCGGAAGCTACACGCTTGTTCGACGTTGCGCTCCCCCTACCGGCGAGAATCGCCCCGGATCACCGAAACTCCTCACGTCCGAGGTTGACGCATCCCCACGCGAACGGCCCCGCCCCTGAACAGGGACGGGGCCGCACCAGCCACCAGTCGGTCAAGAAGCGACCGGCAGCCGATCAGCTCGTACCGAAGCCGACCGCGAGGTACTCCTTGCTGCCCGTGCTGGACCGCTTGCTCGCGTACACCTTGGACATGAACAGGTGCCCTTCGGCGTACAGGTACTCGGAGTAGTCCGGCGACATACGGCGCTCGACGTCCCGTACCTGGTCCGTCGCCGGGTTCTCCAGCAGCTTCGTCTGCTTGAAGCTGCCCCCGTCGATGCTCACGATCTGACCGCCCTTGTCGTACGGCGGCCGCTTGTACGCGATCAGGTTGCCGCCGTCCATCCGCAGCGGCGAGATCGTGTAGCCGTCGCCGGCGTCGGCCCGCTGCCCGGTCTGCTTGCCGGTGGCGAGGTCGAAGGCGACGACCTCGTTGGTCTGGCTGTACTTGCCGGTGCCGTCGTGCTCCTCGGTCGGCAGGTAGATCCGGTCGTTGCCGACGGCCAGCGCGTTGCACTGCTCGATGCGGGTGACGCCCTCACAGCGGGCCGCGAACTGCTCGCCCGGCGCGGAGATGCGCGTGCGCAGCTTGCCGGTCTTGTTGTCGATGGAGAAGAAGTCGGAGATGCCGCTGCCGTCGCCCGCGGAGTCGGCGACGTCGGCGGCCACCACGAGCGGGTTGGTCGACACGATGCTCGCGTACTCGATGCCCTCGGCCATCTTGTACTCCGAGATCACCTTCCCGGACTTCGGATCGATGGTCTGGATGTGCAGCTGCCGCTGCTCGTACGAGCCGCACTTGCGCACCGCGACCAGCTTCTCGCCGCCGCCGTACCCGGCGTCGTAGCAGGAGTCGGACGGCTTGGGGCTCCACAGGAGCTTGCCGGAGACGTCGAAGGCGGCGCCACCGCTGGAGCTGCCCACGGCGACGGTCCTTCCGCTGATCGTCACATTGTCGAAGGTGAGCGGATCGCCACCGGCCTCGACCGTCTTGGTCCACAGCCTCTTGCCCGCGTCGAGGTCGATCAGGGCGATCTGGCTGCACCCGTGCGAGCGTTCCGTCTTGGTCGGCATCGCGGGCTGGTAGAGGATCGCCGTCATGTTGTCGTCGGTGACATGGCGGCTGGCCTGGCAGACCGGGCCGTCCAGCGGGATCGTCCACAGCTCGCCGCCCTTGTCGCGGTCGTAGCCGACGATCTTGGCGATGCCGCTCTTGGCGTACGCCTTGTCGGTGAGCCACGAACCGGAGACGACGACCGTGCTGTCGTTCTTCACCTCGGGCATCGGCACCTGGAAGAGCACCTTGGCGCCGGGGTCGGACGGAGCCTTCTCCTTGCCGCCGGAACCGGTGCCGCCGTTACCGTCGTCCGTGCCGCCGGTGCCGCCGCTGGAGCTGGCGGTGTCGTCCTTCTTGCCGTCGTCCTTGCCGGAGTTGGCGTACCAGACACCACCGCCGATGATCAGGGCGATCGCCACGACCGCGGCGACGATGATGATCACCTGCGCGTTGAACTTGCTCCCGCCGCCCGGCTGTCCGGCCTGCGGCTGGAGCGGCATGGTCCCCTGCGGGTAGCCGTAGCCGGGCGGTTGCCCGTAGCCCGGCTGCTGCCCGTACCCAGGCTGCCCGTAAGGCGTCGTCGGCGGCTGCCCGTACGGCCCCGGCTGCTGGCCGGGGTAGCCGTAGCCGGGCGGGGCCTGCGGAGGCTGGGGCTGCTGGGGCGCCCCCTGCGGATAGCCGTACCCCGGCTGGGGCTGGGATTGGGGCTGCTGGGGCGGAGTCGGCGGACCGGCCGGCGGAGGCGTCTGCTGGGCCTGCGGGGCCTGCGGGGCCTGCGGGGCCTGCGGATAGCCGTACCCCGGCTCGGGGGCCTTGCCCAGGTCAGGTCCGCCGGCGGGCGGCGGGGTCTGCGGAGGCTGGTCCTGGGGCGGCCCGAACCCGCCCCCCTGCGGGGGCTGCTGGGGCGGCGGGGACGGTGGCTGGGTCATGGCGTGAGTACCTCGGGGAAGGGGACGGGCGGCGGCGGAGAGGGCGGTCGCGAAGGGGGAAGCGTCACTTGCCGTAGGCGAGCATCAACTTCTCCTTCGTGTCGTCGTTTCCGCTCAGCCGGGTGGTCGAGAGGTAGAAGCGCCCGTCGACCCAGTCGAAGTCCTTGGAGAAGAAGCCTTTCTCGAGGTCCGCGGCGCCCTGCGGGTTCTGCAGCAGCCGGGCCGGCTTGTGGCTGCCGCCGCCGGTCGGGATGGACACGATCTGTCCGCCCCCGTCGTACGACGGCTCCACGTAGGCGATGAGCTTGCCGCCCTCGGTCCTGATCGGCAGCATCGACTCGTCGGCCGGGGACTTCACCCGCCACTTCTCCTTGCCGTTGGCGAGGTTGACCGCGACGATCTCGTTGGCGCCGGTGGTGGCCTCGGTCGGCAGGTAGAGCGTGGTGTCGTCGACGGCGACGCCCTTGCAGCCCTGCAAATTGCGCTCGAGGATGGCCCAGCCGCACGCGGGGGCGAAGTCCTCGTCGAAGGCGACCTGCGAGCGGAATTTGCCGCCGGAGGTGAAGGTGGAGATGTTCCAGGCCTTCTTGTCCGCGTTGGTGCTGTAGACGACCAGCGGGCTGACCGAGTAGGTGCGCGCGACCCGCCAGCCCTTGTCGAACGGCTGGGTCCAGCGGGCCTTGCCGGTCTTCGGGTCGAGCTCCTGCACCTCGTCGTGCGCGTTGTCGCCGCCGGCGCCGCAGGAGGAGACGGCGATCAGCTTCTCGCCGCCGGCGAACGCGGCCGGGAAGCAGGAGTCGCCGTAGCGCTTCTTGTCGAAGAGCTTGTCGCCGTTGGTGACGTCGTACGCGGTGCCGGACTGGGAGCGGCCCACCATCAGCGTCGTGCCGGTGACGGACAGTTCGACGGAGCGCGTGGAGTCGAACAGGGCGCCGTCGGCGACCTTCTGCTTCCAGCCCTTCTCGCCCGTGACGAGGTCGATCTCCTGGAGCTGGTTGCACTTGGCGCGGTCGCTGCTGCCGCTCATGTACGCGACGACGATCTTGTCGTCGGACGTCTTCCGCGGGGTGGTCGCGCAGATCTTCTGCGGGAAGGTGATCGCGTCCCAGGTCGGCTTGCCGTCACCGACGTTGTAGGCGAAGAGCTGCTTGTACGCCGCCTTCACCGCGGTCTTGCCGGTGATCCACATGCCGGGGGCGTCGGCGCCGGAACCGGGGGCGTCGGGCGCCTCCTTGTACCAGAGGACCTTCGCCTCGCCTGCCTGGCGGCCCTCGTTGAGATCCTCCGGGTCCTCGCCGCCGTCGCCGCTGCCGTCACCGGGGTTGACGGGGGCGGAGGCGCCGGGCTTGCCGTCGTTGCTCGGCTGGGCGACCGGCTTCTTCTCGCCCTTGCCGTCGTCGCCGCCCGTGACGGCCCACACGGTGCCGCCGACCACGATCAGCGCGGCCACGGCGGCACCGATGATCAGGGCGGGCTTGCCCTTGAAGGGGCTGCCGGAGCCGCCCCCGGGCGGGGCGCCGGGCGCGCCGGGGTACTGGGGCTGCGTCGGGTAGCCGTAGCCGGGCTGGCCGTACGGCCCCGGCTGCTGCGGCTGGCCGTAGGGGCCGGAGGCGTAGGGTCCCGGCTGCCCGTACGGCCCGGGCTGCTGCGGGGGCTGCTGTGGGTAGCCGTAGCCGGGCTGCTGCGGGTAGCCGTAGCCGGGCGGTGGCGGGCCCTGCGGGGGAGGCGGCGTCTGCGGCGGGCCCTGGGGCGGTGGCGGGGTCTGCGGCGCCCCGAAGCCACCGCCCTGCGGCGGCTGGTCCTGCGGTGCTCCGAAGCCACCGTGCGGTGGCTGACTGGGCGGCTGAGTCATCAGTCGCTCCCCCCGTTCGATCATTGATTTTTAGCCACGCCCTGAGGTACGCGATGGGCTCAGAGTCGCTTCATGAAGTTCTCAGACGGCTCTTTCTATCACCCGGTACCGACAGCACAACGGGCCGTGTCCTCCCCTGTTCCCAAGGGAGGACCGGCCCGTGATGCCGCCGTTACGCGCCTTCACGCACCCTTCACGCGTCCTCGGCGAGTTCCAGCCACCGCATCTCCAGCTCCTCGCGCTGACCGGCCAACTCGCGCAGCTCGGCGTCCAGTTCGGCGACCTTCGCGAAGTCCGTAGCGTTTTCGGCGATCTGGGCGTGCAGCTTGGTCTCCTTCTCGGAGACCTTGTCGAGCTGCCGCTCGATCTTCTGCAGCTCCTTCTTGGCGGCGCGCTGGTCGGCGGCGCTCTTCTCCGGGGCCGCGGACTGCCGCGGTGCGGCGGCGGGGGCCGAGGCGGCAGCGGCCTCCTCCATGCGCAGGCGCCGTTCCAGGTACTCCTCGATGCCGCGCGGCAGCATCCGCAGGGCGCCGTCGCCGAGCAGGGCGAACACGCGGTCGGTGGTGCGCTCGATGAAGAACCGGTCGTGGGAGATGACGACCATCGAGCCGGGCCAGCCGTCGAGCACGTCCTCCAGCTGTGTCAGCGTCTCGATGTCGAGGTCGTTGGTGGGCTCGTCGAGGAAGAGCACGTTGGGCTCGTCCATGAGCAGGCGCAGCAGTTGGAGCCTGCGGCGCTCACCGCCGGACAGGTCGCCGACCGGCGTCCACTGCTTCTCCTTGGTGAAGCCGAACGTCTCACACAGCTGCCCGGCCGTCATCTCGCGTCCCTTGCCGAGGTCGACGCGCTCGCGCACCTGCTGCACGGCCTCCAGCACGCGCATCGCCGGGTCGAGTTCGGCGACCTCCTGGGAGAGGTAGGCCAGCTTCACCGTCTTGCCGACGCGGACGCGGCCGCCGGCGGGCTGGGTCTCGCCGTCGGTCCGGGCCGCCTGGGCCATGGCCCGCAGCAGGGAGGTCTTCCCCGCGCCGTTGACACCGACCAGGCCGATCCGGTCGCCGGGCCCGAGCTGCCAGGTGACGTGCTTGAGGAGGACCTTGGGTCCGGCCTGGACCGTGATGTCCTCCAGGTCGAACACCGTCTTGCCGAGCCGCGAGGACGCGAACTTCATCAGCTCGCTGCTGTCCCGGGGCGGCGGTACGTCCTTGATGAGCTCGTTGGCGGCCTCGACGCGGAAGCGCGGCTTGGACGTACGGGCAGGGGCGCCGCGCCGCAGCCAGGCCAGCTCCTTGCGGACGAGGTTCTGCCGCTTGACCTCCTCCGTCGCGGCGATGCGCTCGCGCTCGGCCCGGGCGAAGACGTAGTCGGAGTAGCCGCCCTCGTACTCGAAGACCGAGCCGCGCTGGACGTCCCACATGCGCGTGCAGACCTGGTCCAGGAACCAGCGGTCGTGGGTGACGCACACCAGCGCCGACCGGCGGTTCTGCAGATGCCGGGCGAGCCAGGAGATGCCCTCGACGTCGAGGTGGTTGGTGGGCTCGTCCAGGACGAGCAGGTCCTGCTCCTCGATGAGCAGCTTGGCCAGCGCGATGCGGCGCCGCTCACCGCCGGACAGCGGCCCGATCACGGTGTCGAGCCCCTTGGGGAACCCCGGCAGGTCGAGCCCGCCGAACAGGCCGGTCAGCACGTCCCTGACCTTGGCGACGCCCGCCCACTCGTGGTCGGCCATGTCGCCGATGACCTCGTGGCGGACGGTGGCCTCGGGGTCGAGGGAGTCGTGCTGCGTGAGCACGCCGAGGCGCAGTCCGCCGGAGTGGGTGACGCGGCCGGTGTCGGCGTCCTCCTGCTTGGCGAGCATGCGGATCAGCGTGGTCTTTCCGTCGCCGTTGCGGCCGACGACGCCGATGCGGTCCCCTTCGGAGACGCCGAGGGAGACGCCGTCGAGCAGGGCACGGGTGCCGTACACCTTGCTGACGTTCTCGACATTGACCAGGTTGACGGCCATTTCTCTCCTGACAGGGGGGACGATCGACCCTCCAGGGTAGTCGGGCGGCGGGGTGTTCCGGCCGGTGCGGTCAGGAGGGCTCGGCGGCTTCCCGGCGGCGCGGGTACCGCCACGCGTCCAGCAGCCTCTCGTCGCCCCGGAGCTCCTCGCCGAGGGGGCCGGTCCGGTGCTCGGCCTCCACGCGGCGCGGGTCGTCGCGCCGGGCCGGGCAGCCGCCGTACGGTATCAACGCCCCGCGACCGTGGCCCCCGGCGCCGGACCCGATGCCGTGCGCACCGTCCGGCACGTGCCGGACGTCAGCAGCGCCTGTGCCACCGCCGCCGCCGACTCCGGGTCACGGACGAGGAACGCCGTGGTCGGGCCGGAGCCCGAGACGAGGGCGGCGAGGGCGCCCGCGGCACGGCCGGCCGCCAGGGTGCCGGCGAGTTCCGGGAAGAGGGACAGGGCCGCGGGCTGGAGGTCGTTGGAGACGGCCGCGGCGAGCTCGTCCGGGTCGCCCTTGGCGAGGGCGGCGAGGAGTTTCGGGGAGGCGACGGGCTCGGGGATGTCCGTGCCCTCGCCGAGCCGGTCGAACTCGCGGAAGACCGCCGGGGTCGACAGGCCCCGCCCGGCCATCGCGAACACCCAGTGGAACGTGCCGCCGACCTCCAGGGGCGTCAGCTGCTCGCCCCGCCCGATGCCGAGGGCCGCCCCGCCGACCAGGCTGAACGGTACGTCGCTGCCCAACTCGGCGCAGATGTCGAGCAGTTCGTCCCGGGAGGCACCCGTCTCCCACAGCGCGTCGCAGGCCACCAGCGCGCCGGCGCCGTCCGCGCTGCCGCCCGCCATGCCGCCGGCGACGGGGATGTGCTTGGCGATGTGGATGTGGACGTCGGGCGTCCGGCCGTACCGCTCGGCCAGCGCTTCGGCCGCCCGCACGGCCAGGTTCGTGCGGTCCAGGGGAACCTGGCCGGCGTCCGGGCCGTCGCAGGTGACGCGGAGTGCGTCGGCCGGGGTGACGGTGATCTCGTCGTACAGGCCGACCGCGAGGAAGACGTTGGCCAGGTCGTGGAAGCCGTCGGGGCGGGCGGCGCCGACCGCCAGCTGCACATTGACCTTGGCGGGGACGCGTACCGTGACGCTCACGCGGGCTCCTTCTCCTGGTGCCGGCCGGCCTTGTGCTCGGCGATCCGCGCGAACTCCTCCACGGTGAGCGACTCGCCCCGGGCCTGCGGCGAGACCCCGGCGGCGATCAGGGCCTCCTCGGCGGCGGCGGGGGATCCGGCCCAGCCGGCGAGGGCGGCCCGGAGCGTCTTGCGGCGCTGGGCGAAGGCCGCGTCGACGACGGCGAAGACCTCGGCCTTCGAGGCCGTCGTAGTCAGCGGCTCGGACCGGCGGACGAGGGAGACCAGGCCGCTGTCGACGTTGGGCGCCGGCCAGAAGACGTTCCGTCCGATGGATCCGGCGCGCTTGACCTCGGCGTACCAGTTGGCCTTGACCGAGGGGACGCCGTAGACCCTCGAGCCGGGTGCGGCGGCGAGCCGGTCGGCGACCTCCGCCTGGACCATGACGAGGGTGCGCTCGATGCTCGGGAAGGTGTCGAGCATGTGCAGCAGGACCGGAACGGCCACGTTGTAGGGGAGGTTGGCGACCAGCGCGGTCGGGGCGGGGCCCGGCAGTTCGGCGACGTGCATCGCGTCGGAGTGGACGAGCGCGAACCGGTCGGCGCGGTCGGGCATGCGGGCCGTGATGGTCGCCGGCAGCGCGGCGGCGAGCACGTCGTCGATCTCCACGGCCGTGACCCGGTCGGCGACCTCCAGCAGCGCGAGGGTGAGGGAACCGAGCCCCGGGCCGACCTCGACGACCACGTCGTCGGGGTGGACCTGTGCGGTGCGGACGATGCGGCGGACGGTGTTCGCGTCGATCACGAAGTTCTGTCCGCGCTGTTTGGTGGGGCGTACGCCGAGGGCTGCCGCGAGTTCGCGGATGTCGGCGGGGCCGAGGAGGGCGTCGGGGGCGGGGCTGGTCACGGGGACAAGGGTACGGGTTTCGTTCACACCTGTTCGTGCGGCCGGGCGCCGGTCCGTGCGGCCGGGCGCCGGTCGCTGCAACCCGCCCGCCTGTTCGCGGCCCGCCCGCCCGTGCCACCCCCGCCTGTCCATCCAGTCAACCCGCCCACCCGTCCCACTGGCCCCCTACCCGTGCAGTCGGCCCCCGCAGTGCGGCCAGGGGCTCGTCCCCCGTCGCACATACAGCTTCTTCGCCCGGTACGTCTGTTCCGCCGCCGGGGCGTCCTGGGGGCGGCCGCTCCCGCCGAGGGCCTGCCAGGTCCGGGTGTCGAACTGGTACAGGCCGCCGTAGGTGCCGGACGCGTCGACCGCGTCGGGACGGCCGCCGGACTCGCAGGCCGCCAGCCCCTGCCAGTTGAGGTGGTCGGCCCCCCGCACGGACGCGGGGCGCGGCCTCGTGCCGACCTTCACCACCTGCGGGCGGGGTTCGCGCACCACCTCGGACCTGACGCGGCGCGGCTTCTGCCTGACCCCGTTGACCGTGCGCAGGGAGTAGGTGACCCGGCGCAGGCCCGGCTCGCCCGCGCGCTCCACGACCTCCGTGCCGCGGAACAGGGTCGGGTCCTCCGTCCGTCGCACCTGGAAGGCGATCGCCTCCTCGCGGACCTCCTTGCCGGCGGTGATCCGCAGCACCGTCACGGTCTGCCCGTCGCGCGGGAAGCTCCCCTGCGCGACCGACGTGGTGTCCTGCCCGCGCAGGGTGATCCCGGCCTCCTCGACGGCCTCCCGCACGGTCGCCGCGTTGGTGCGGACGGTTCGGGCCCGGCCGTCCGCCATGATCGTGACCGTGCGCTCGGTCCGCACATCCAGTGCGAGCCCCTCGCGCCCGATGCGCCGGGAGCGCGACGCAGACACGTACGCGCCCTCCTGCCGCACCCCCAGCTGCCGCAGCGCCCCCTCCACCGTGTGGGCCGTGGTCCACACCTCGCGCCGGTGGCCGTCGAGGGTGAGCCGCACGGGCCGGGCGTAGTGCACGGCCACCTCGTCACCGCTGGCGATCTCCGTGCCGGGCCCGGGCGCCACCACGTCGTGGGCGCCGATCTCGACACCCTCCTCCGTGAGCAGCTCGGTGACGTCGTCGGCGAAGGTGTGCAGCGTGCGCGCCTTGCCGTCGACGTTCAGTTCGATCGCCTTGTCCTTGGCGACGAACGCCGTGGTGCCGCCCGCCAGGAAAGCCACGACCAGGGCCTGCGGGAGCAGCCGCCGCATGGAGCCGTCCGTGCGCTGCCCCCGGGGCTCGGTGTACCGCGCTTTGCGCCGGCGCGCGGCCTTGCGGTGCGAGCCGGTGCGCGACGCGGCGCGCGATCCGGCACGCGCACCCTCACTCTCGCCCGCACCCCCACCCACGCGCTCACCCAGCGTCCCCTGCCGGGGCAGCCCGGGCAGGGTCGGCACCTCATAGGCGGGCCGGTAGGCGTCCTCATAGGCGGGCCGGTAGGTGTCCTCATAGGCACCGGGCGCCCCGTACCCGAGCGTCTCGGCGCTGTGCAGATCGGCCGGGGGCGCGCCGAAGCCGCCGTACACCGGGTCGGCGCAGGCCGGGCCATACGTCTCGTGCGTCTCGTACGTCTCGTACGTCTCGTACCGCGAGTTGCTCACGCCGACACGCTCCAGGGGCCGGAGGGGGTCCAGAGGGGTCCGGATCGGGCCCCAAGAACCTAGCGGAGCGGCCGTCACTCTCCAAAGCGACGCGGCTACGCACAGTCGTGCGGCCGGGGTCAGTAGCCGAAGGCGCGTGCGGTGTTCGCCCCGAGTGCCGTGGCCAGCGCGTCCTCGTCGATGCCGCGTACTCCGGCCATGGCCCGCACCGTGATCGGCACGAGGTAGGGGGCGTTGGGCCGCCCGCGGTACGGCGCCGGCGTGAGGAAGGGCGCGTCCGTCTCCACGAGGAGCAGTTCCAGCGGCGCCACCGCCACGGCGTCCCGCAGGTTCTGGGCGTTCTTGAAGGTGACGTTGCCGGCGAAGGACATGAAGTAGCCCGCGCCCGCGCAGATCTCCGCCATCTCGGCGTCGCCGGAGTAGCAGTGGAAGACGGTCCGCTCGGGGGCGCCCTCCTCCTTCAGTACCCGCAGGACGTCGGCGTGGGCCTCGCGGTCGTGGATGACCAGGGCCTTGCCGTGCCGTTTGGCGATCTCGATGTGGGCGCGGAAGGACAGCTCCTGCGCGTCCTTGCCCTCGGGCCCGGTGCGAAAGTAGTCCAGGCCCGTCTCACCGACGCCCTTGACCTGGGGCAACGCGGCCAGCCGGTCGATCTCGGCGAGCGCGTCCTCCAGGGCGGCCTGCCCACCCGGCTCGCGTGCGCCCTGCCTCGACCAGCCGTCGGGGTCGCCGTGGACGATCCGGGGCGCCTCGTTCGGGTGCAGCGCGACCGTCGCGTGGACGGCGTCGTGGTCCGCCGCGGTCTCGGCCGCCCAGCGGGAGCCCTTGAGGTCGCAGCCGACCTGCACGACCGTCGTCACGCCGACCGCCGCCGCCTTCGCCAGCGCCTCCTCGACCGTGCCGGACTGCATGTCCAGGTGGGTGTGGGAGTCGGCGACCGGTACCCGGAGGGGTTCCGGGAGGGGCGGGGCGGCGTTCTTGTCCGGCCGGCCGGAGTCGTTCGAAGGCATGCCCCGATCCTACGAAACCTACGAAAGGGGTACGCCCTCCCCGATGGAGGAGGGCCGGGGAGGGCGTCTACAAGGGAAGCCGGACGGGTCAGCTCGCCTTGCGCTGGAAGGGGTGCAGCAGGTCGGAGAGGTGCCAGTGGTGGTCGCGCCGCTCCTGACCGGCCGCCGCCCCGGCCCCGGCGTCCGCCGTCGGCGCCTCCACGGGCCCGGCGGGCGGCGGCACGCGGCGGGGCCGGCGCGCCGCGTCGCGCGCCGAGGCGACCCGCCCGGGCCGCATGATCCGCACGACGTGCCCGTCACAGTTCTGGCAGGTGGGCCTGCTCAACGGGGAGGGCACGACCGTGCCGTCCGCCACGTAGAGGACGAACTCGTGCCCCTCGGCGTCCGTGTGGTGCTCTATCTCGTACGACTGCTCCCAGCCGTGCCCGCAGCGCATGCAGGCGAAGGAGTACGCCTCGTTGACGACGGCACTCGCACCGGCGCGGAGCCCGGTCCGTCCCGCGATCTCACTCATGCCAGCTCCTGTTCCGCTGTGGCGTGAGGACGATTCCGTCCCCGCACCCCAGTGGACTCCTCAGCCGGACCGAAGACAGCGGACCTGTCGACTGTTGGCCCCGATTTGGGCCTCCCTTGCCCCAGACCACGGTCGCCTTTACCCACCCATAGGGCGCCCGTTTCCCACTCATGGGGCGCCCGCTCATCCGAAATGCGCCCCGCTCAAAGGGTGTTCACGTCCCACGCGGGGGCACGGGGGAAGGACCGCGCGGTCCACCCCACACGGCCCCCACCCCGCGAAGCACTCCGGCCCCCTGCCCCCTGCCCCCGCGCCCTCCTCAGACCCGCCCCCGGACCCGGACCCGGACCCGGCTACCGAGCGGCGTTCTTCGCAGCGACCACCGCATCGAAGACAACCCTCTTGGGCACACCCGCCTCCACCGCCACCGCGGCGATGGCGTCCTTGCGCCGCTCCCCCGCTTCCTCCCGCACCCGGACCCGCCGGACCAGTTCCTCCGGTCCGACCTCCTCAGGCCCCTTGTCCGGCGCCCCCTCCACCACCACGGTGATCTCCCCGCGCACGCCCTCCGCGGCCCAGGACGCCAGTTCCCCGAGCCCTCCGCGCCGGACCTCCTCGTACGTCTTGGTCAGCTCGCGGCACACGGCGGCCCGCCGCTCCGCCCCGAACACCTCGGCCATGGCGGCCAGGGTGTCGTCCAGCCGGTGAGGAGCCTCGAAGTACACGAGGGTCCGCCGCTCCCCGGCCACTTCCCGCAGCCGCCCCAGCCGCTCCCCCGCCTTGCGTGGCAGGAACCCCTCGAAGCAGAACCGGTCGACGGGCAGCCCCGACAGGGCGAGCGCGGTGAGCACCGCGGACGGTCCCGGCACGGCGGTGACCCGCACATCCCGCTCGACGGCGGCCGCGACCAGCCGGTACCCCGGGTCGGACACCGACGGCATCCCCGCGTCCGTGACGAGCAGCACCCGCGCCCCGCCCGCCAGTTCCTCCACCAGTTCGGGAGTCCGCGCGGCCTCGTTGCCCTCGAAGTACGACACCACCCGCCCCTTGGGCGTGACGCCGAGCGCCTGGGTCAGCCGGCGCAGCCGCCGCGTGTCCTCGGCGGCGACGACGTCCGCCCCGGCCAGTTCCTCGGCGAGCCGGGGCGGGGCGTCCGCGATGTCGCCGATGGGGGTGCCTGCGAGTACGAGGGTTCCGGTCACACCCCCCATCCTCCCAGGGGCCGGGAACGCACACTCCTCCCAGGGGCGGAGGATGCGGACGCATACCGGCCATGCACGGGACTCACACAGCACGGTTCCCTACGATGGCGCGGTGACCAGTACCGCGTCCTCCACGGACACCCGGCAGGACCAGACGCCGCACGAACAGCGGCCGCCCTGGCAGCAGAGGCTGCGCCGCTTCGGCTACCAGGGGCAGCCCGGCAGCGACGCCCGTGACGTCCGTGACCGCCTGGTGCCGCCGTACACCGAACCCGGCCCGCGCCTGTGGGCGACGCTCGGCATCCCGCACACCCTGGCCGGGCGGATGGTGCGCTGGTCGGGCTGGATCGGCCCGCTGCTCGTCACGCTGCTGGCGGGTGTGCTGCGGTTCTGGAACCTGGGCAGCCCCAGGGCGGTGATATTCGACGAGACGTACTACGCGAAGGACGCGTGGGCGCTCGTCCAGCGCGGTTTCGAGGTCAACTGGGACAAGAACGCCAACGACCTGGTCCTCTCGTCCGGCGGGAACGTCACGCTCCCCACGGACGCGGCGTACGTCGTGCACCCGCCGGTCGGCAAGTACGTCATCGGCCTCGGCGAGCTGTTGTTCGGCTTCGACCCCTTCGGCTGGCGGTTCATGACGGCCCTGCTCGGGACGCTGTCGGTGCTGCTGCTGTGCCGGATCGGCCGCAGGCTGTTCCGCTCCACCTTCCTCGGCTGCCTCGCGGGCACGCTGATGGCGCTGGACGGGCTGCACTTCGTGATGAGCCGTACGGCGCTGCTCGACGGTGTGCTGATGTTCTTCGTGCTGGCCGCGTTCGGGTGCCTGCTGGTCGACCGGGACAGGGCCCGCGGGAGACTCGCCGCCGCCCTGCCTGCGGACGCCGACGGCCGTGTCCGCCCCGACCGGCACACGGCCGAGACGACCCGCCTCGGATGGCGCCCCTGGCGCTGGGCGGCGGGCCTGATGCTGGGCCTGGCCATCGGCACGAAGTGGAACGGCCTCTACATCCTGGCCGCGTTCTGCCTGATGGCGGTGGTGTGGGACGTCGGCTCGCGCCGGGTCGCCGGTGCCCGCCACCCGTACTCGGCGGTCCTCAGGCGCGACACGGGCCTCGCGTTCCTCGCCACGGTCCCAGTCGCCCTGGTCACCTACCTCGCGTCCTGGACCGGCTGGATCCTCTCCCCCACGAACGGCTCCGGCGGCTACTTCCGCAACTGGGCCGCGACCGACGGCAAGGGCGGCAGCTGGACCTTCCTGCCCGACTGGCTGCGCAGCCTGTGGCACTACGAACACCAGGTCTACGAGTTCCACGTCGGCCTGTCCTCGCCGCACACGTACCAGTCCAACCCGTGGAGCTGGCTCGTCCTCGGCCGCCCGGTGTCGTACTTCTACGAGTCCCCGGCGCCCGGCAAGGACGGCTGCCCCGCCGACGCCGGCGAGAAGTGCGCCCGTGAGGTCCTCGCCCTGGGCACACCGCTGCTGTGGTGGGTCGCCTGTTTCGCGGTCCTGTACGTGCTGTGGCGCTGGTTCTTCCGCCGCGACTGGCGGGCGGGTGCCATCGCCTGCGGCATCGCGGCCGGCTATCTGCCCTGGTTCATGTACCAGGAACGGACGATCTTCTTCTTCTACTCCGTCGTCTTTCTACCGTTCCTGTGCCTGGCGGTGGCCATGCTCCTCGGCGCGATCACCGGCCCGCCCCGCTCCACGGACACCCGCCGCGTCGCGGGCGCCACGGCCGCGGGCGTCCTGGTCCTGCTGATCGCCTGGAACTTCATCTACTTCTGGCCCCTGTACACGGGCCAGGCCATACCGATCGACGACTGGCGGGCGCGGATGTGGCTGGACACCTGGGTCTGACCCATGTTCGGTCAAAAATCGAAACAATCACCCCTGCCGTCACCCCCTGCACCTAGAGTGCTACGGGACCGGGCTTTCTGAACGCGTTCAAAGGATCGCGTGGGGCTCGACGGGGAGGGGACCGCCCAATGGGCAAGGGGGTCAAGGCCGCCGTCATAGGCGGGGTGTTCGCGGTGATGGTGGGCGGGGCCGGATACGGCACCTACAACATCGTGAGCGCGCTGAACGGCGGCGGGGGCGGCACGGCCGGGGTGGCCGCGGAGAAGAAGTCGGGGCCGCCCGGCAAGGACGAGGTCGAGCGGACCACGGCCAAGTTCTTCGCGGCCTGGGAGGAGGGCGCGGCCGCGTCGGCGGCGTCGTACACGAACAACGACGCGGCGGCCGAGCGGCTGCTGACCGCCTTCGCCGACGACGCCCACATCAAAGACGTGAAGATCACGCCCGGGGCGGCGACCGGCACCACGGTTCCCTACAAGGTGAAGGCGAAGGTGGCCTTCGACGGGAAGTCCAAGGCGCTGAGCTACGAGAGCGAGCTGAAGGTCGTGCGCGGCCTCACCACGGGGCGGCCGCTGGTCGACTGGCAGCCGGCCCTCGTACACCCCGAGTTGGGGAAGGACGACACGCTCGTCACGGAGCAGTCGGCCAACCCGCCCATCGAGGCGGTCGGTCGTGACGGCTCCGTGCTGACGAAGGAGGAGTACCCCTCCCTCGGCCCGGTCCTGGACGCCCTGCGCGACAAGTACGGCGAGAAGGCCGGCGGCTCCCCCGGCGTCGAGCTGGTCGTCCGGCACACCGGCGGGAACGCCCCGGACACCCCGCTGCTCACCCTCGCCGAGGGCAAGTCCGGCAAGCTCACCACCACGATCAGCCCGAGCGCGCAGGCGGCGGCCGAGAAGGCGGTCAAGCGGTTCGCCCAGTCGTCGGTGGTGGCGGTCAAGCCGAGCACCGGCGAGGTGCTGGCCGTCGCCAACAACCGCACGGACGGCTTCAACGCGGCCTTCGAGGGCCAGGCGGCGCCCGGCTCCACGATGAAGATCATCACCGCCGCGATGCTCATCGACAACGGTGTCACCTCGATGAACGGCCCGGCGCCCTGCCCGCCCACGGCGACGTGGCAGAGCCAGACCTTCAACAACCTCACGGGCATGGAGCCCAACGAGAACGCCACCCTCGCCAACAGCTTCATGCGGTCCTGCAACACCGCCTTCATCAAGCTCATCGACGAGCAGCCGCTCACGGACGCCTCGCTGACCCGGGAGGCCGAGCAGCGCTTCGGGCTGGGGCAGGACAACTGGAAGACCGGCATCGTCTCGTTCGACGGCAGGGTCCCCGCGGTCAGCGGCCCGGACCGGGCGGCCGGTGCCATCGGTCAGGGGCAGGTGCAGATGAGCCCGCTGAACATGGCCTCGGTGACCGCGACCGCGATCACCGGCGCCTTCCGCCAGCCCTATCTCGTCTCGCCGACGCTGGACGACCGTGAGCTGGCCCGGGCCCAGGGCCTGCGGGCGAGCACCGCCGCCCAGCTGAAGCAGATGATGCGGCTCACCGCCACCCGGGGCACCGCCCAGGAGGCCATGGCCGGGCTCGGCGGCGACATCGGCGCCAAGACCGGTTCCGCCGAGGTCGACGGGAACGCCAAGTCCAACAGCTGGTTCACCGGGTTCCGGGGCGACCTCGCGGCGGCGGCCATGACCGAGGAGGGCGGCCACGGCGGCGACGCGGCCGGGCCGATTGTCGCAGCCGTGCTACGAACCGGAGGCTGATCTCACCTCCGCGGCACGGGACTCTAGGGTGGTGGCCGTCGTTGGGACAGCCGAGGGCGACGGAGACCCTGGGGATTCGCGGAGGAACGAGCAGCAGTGGGCAACAGAAGGCGCGTCGCCGAGCGACGGAAGACGAGCCCCGCCGTGATCGGCGGGGTGATCGCCGTGGTCGTCGGCGGTGCCGGGGTCGGCGCCTACGCGCTGTCCGGCGGCACGGCGGCCGACGGCACCCGGGCGGCCTCCGGCGACCAGAAGTCCAAGGTGAAGACCGGGCCGCTGTCGGCGACCGAGGTCACCACCACCGCCCGGGCCTTCCTCACCGCCTGGCAGTCGGGGAAGCTCACCGAGGCCGCCGCGGCCACCGACGACTCGGCGACGGCCACGTCCCTGCTCACCGGCTACACCAAGGACGCCCGCATCAAGGACGTCACCCTCACCCCGGGCACGCGCACGGGCGACAAGGTGCCGTTCTCCGTCAAGGCCACGGTGTCGTACAAGGACACCGAGAAGCCGCTGGCGTACGACAGCTCCCTCACCGTCGTCCGCCGCACCAGCGACGGGAAGCCCCTGGTCGACTGGCAGTCGGCGGTCGTCCACCCGGATCTGAGGGACGGTGACAAGCTGGTCACCGGCGAGGCCGGCACGCCCCCGGTCAAGGCGCTCGACCGGGACGGCGGCGAACTGACCAAGGCGAAGTACGCCTCCATCGGCCCGATCCTGGACGGACTGCGCGAGAAGTACGGCAAGGAGGCCGGCGGCAAGGCCGGCATCGAGCTGCGGGTGGTGCGCGGGAAGGCGGCCAAGGCGAAGGACCTGTCCGACAAGACCCTGCTGGAGCTGAGCGAGGGCACGCCGGGCACGGTGAAGACCACGCTGGACCCGGCGCTCCAGGAGGCGGCCGAGAAGCAGGTCGCGAAGAAGGCCCGGTCGTCGGTGGCCGTGGTGCGGGTGTCGACCGGCGAGATCCTGGCCGCCGCCAACGCCTCCCCCGGCTTCAACACCGCCTTCCAGGGCTCCCTGGCCCCCGGCTCCACGATGAAGGTCATCACCTCGTCGCTGCTGATCGAGAAGGGCCTGGCCGCCGCGGACAAGAAGCACCCGTGCCCGAAGTACTTCACGTACGGGCACTGGAAGTTCCAGAACCTCGACAAGTTCGAGATCAAGGGCGGCACCTTCAAGGCGAGCTTCGCCCGCTCCTGCAACACCGCCTTCATCAGCCAGGCGCCGAAGCTGAAGGACGACGACCTGACCAAGCAGGCCCAGCAGGTCTTCGGCCTGGGGCTGGACAACTGGGCGATCGGCGTGCCGTCCTTCGACGGCGCGGTGCCCGTGCAGTCGAAGGCCCAGATGGGTGCCTCGCTGCTCGGGCAGGGCGGGGTCCGGATGAACCCGCTGAACATGGCGTCGGTGTCGGCGACGGTCAAGGCCGGCACCTTCCGCCAGCCGTACCTGGTCTCCCCGGACGTCGACGGGCGGGAGCTCGCGACGGCCTCGCGCACGATGTCGGCGGGCGCCCTGGCGCAGCTGCGTGAGCTGATGGCGTACACGGCCGCGGCCGGTACGGCCGCCGAGGCGATGGCCGGGGTCAGCGGTGACGTCGGCGCGAAGACCGGGTCCGCCGAGGTCGACGGCCAGAAGAAGCCGAACGGCTGGTTCACCGCGTACCGGGGCGACCTCGCGGCGGCGGGGGTGGTCCAGCAGGGCGGGCACGGCGGTTCGACGGCCGGTCCGATCGTGGCGGCCCTGCTGAAGGCGGGCGGCTGAACCCGAGGCTCAGCGGTCACGGGCCCGGCGGGGCATGAACTCCGTGGGCCCGCGGCCTCCGTGGGGCACGGGCCCAGCGGGGCATACGCTCTATGGGTCATGGGTTCAGTGGTCACGGCCCAGCGGGGCATAGGCCCCGTGGGGCACGGGCCCAGCGGGGCATAGGTTCCGTGGGGCACAGGCCCAGCGGGGCATAGTTCCGTGGGGCACGGGCCCAGTTTGTCACGGGCTCAGTGGATCACCGGCTCCGCGGCTGCCATGTAGGTCCGCCGCAGGAAGCGCAGCAGCGCCTGCCGCTCGAACTGCACCACCGACACGCCCTGCGCGGAGTGGAACTCCACGATGACCTGCACCCGGCCGCAGGGCCACACCCGTACCTCGCCGCTACCCGCGGGTGCCCGCAGCCCCTCCTCCAGCAGCCGGCGGTCGAAGGTCCACTCCCGCCCCGCGGCACCGGGCAGCCCGACCCGTACGCGGCGGGGATCACGCTCGGGGTCGTACCGCAGGGTGACCGGAATCGCCTCCAGCTCGTCGATCAGCGGAACCGTCGCGTCCGTGACGATGTGGGCTCGCGCGTACTGCTCGACTACGGACATCGGACGACCCCTTCACTGTGCGTCACCTATATGGAGGCCATGCGTCCACTCCCCCAATGTCGCATATTTTCCTGATTGCGCCCTATGAGGCGGCATACATCGCGGATGAGATAAACGAACCTCACGCTCTTGCAAACTATTCGCATCAAGCCACATCATCGAACCGTGCATGTACCTGATGGCTTCCTCAACGCCCCCACCTCCGCCGCCACTGGTGTGATCGCCGCGGGCGCCGTCGCCGTGAGCCTGCGCGGCGCACGCCGTGAGCTCGACGAGCGCACGGCGCCGCTGGCCGGGCTCGTCGCGGCGTTCATCTTCGCGGTGCAGATGCTGAACTTCCCCGTCGCGGCGGGAACCAGCGGCCATCTGCTCGGCGGTGCGCTGGCCGCGATACTCGTCGGCCCCTACACAGGGGTGCTGTGCGTCTCCGTCGTGCTGCTCATGCAGGGCATCCTCTTCGCGGACGGCGGCCTGACCGCGCTCGGCGTGAACATCACCAACATGGCGATCGTCACCGTGGTCGTCGCCTACGCGCTCTTCCGCGGCCTGGTGAAGGTGCTGCCCCGCACCCGCCGGTCGGTCACCGCGGCCTCCTTCGTCGCCGCCCTGGTCTCCGTCCCGGCGGCCGCCCTGGCCTTCACGCTGATGTACGCCGTGGGCGGCACCACCGACGTCTCCATCGGCAAGGTCGCCACCGCCATGGTCGGCGTGCACGTCCTGATCGGCATCGGCGAGGCCGTGATCACCGCGTTGACCGTCGGCTCGGTCATCGCCGTACGCCCGGACCTGGTGTACGGGGCGCGCGGCCTCACGCAGAAGCTCAAGCTGCGGGTGAACGGCGAACTGGTCGACGCGCCGCAGGCCGAGCCGGAGCCCGCCCCCGTGGCAGCCCGGACCTCGCACCGCAAGGTGTGGGCGGCGGGCCTGGCCGCCTCCCTCGTCCTGGCCGGGTTCGTCAGCTTCTACGCCTCCGCCAATCCCGACGGCCTGGAGAAGGTCGCCGCCGACCACGGCATCGACAGGAAGACCGAGGAGCACGCCGTGGCGGACTCCCCGCTCGCCGACTACGGCGTCGAGGACGTCGACGACGCCCGCCTGTCCGGGGGGCTGGCGGGCGTCATCGGCGTGGGTCTCACGGTCGTCGCGGGCAGCGCGGTCTTCTGGTCCGTCCGCCGCCGCCGCACCGACGACGTCTCCCCGTCGGACACGACGAGCACGACGAGCACGCCGGACACGGCCGGCAAGCCGGACGCGACGAGCACCACGCGCGCCTGACATGGGAGCCGGGCACGCGCACAAGCTCTACCGGCACGGGCACTCGCCCGTGCACGGCCTGCCGCCGCACACCAAGCTCGCCGCCGTGTTCGCGTTCGTGGTCGTCGTGGTGTCGACACCGCGGGAGGCGATGTGGGCGTTCGGCCTGTACGCCGTACTGCTCGGCGTCGTCGCGTACGCCGCGCGCGTGCCCGCCGGGTTCCTGCTGCGGCGGCTGCTGATCGAGGTGCCGTTCGTCGCGTTCGCGGTGCTCATGCCGTTCGTCGCGGAGGGCGAGCGGGTCGACGTCCTCGGCCTGTCCCTGAGCGTCAACGGCCTGTGGGGCGCCTGGAACGTGCTCGCCAAGGGCACGCTCGGGGTCGCGGCCTCGGTGCTGCTGGCCGCCACGACCGAACTGCGCGAACTGCTCCTCGGCCTGCAGCGCCTCAAACTCCCGCCGCTCCTCGTGCAGATCGCGTCCTTCATGATCCGCTACGGCGACGTCATCACGGACGAGATGCGGCGCATGCGGATCGCCCGGGAGTCACGCGGCTTCGAGGCGAGCGGTGTCCGGCACTGGGGCGTGCTCGCCCAGTCGGCGGGCGCGCTGTTCATCCGCTCCTACGAACGCGGCGAGCGCGTGCACCTGGCCATGGTGAGCCGCGGGTACGCCGGCTCCATGCCGGTCATCGACGAGGTGACCGCGTCCCGGGCGCAGTGGTCGTACGCCTTCGCCCTCCCGAGCGCGGCTCTCGTCGTCTGTCTGCTGGGATGGACCCTGTGACACCTTCTGCCCCTGTGACACCTTCTCTCGAAGTGGCCGGACTGGCCTTCGCCTACCCCGACGGGCACCAGGCCCTCTTCGGCGTCGACTTCTCGATCGCGCGCGGCGAGCGGGTCGCGCTGCTCGGGCCGAACGGCGCCGGCAAGACGACCCTCGTCCTGCACCTCAACGGCATCCTGACCGGCGGCGCCGGCACGGTGAAGGTCGCCGGGCTGCCCGTGGGCAAACGGAACATGGCCGAAGTCCGGCGCCGGGTCGGCATCGTCTTCCAGGACCCGGACGACCAGCTCTTCATGCCGACGGTCCGGGAGGACGTGGCGTTCGGGCCCGCGGCGGCCGGGCTGAAGGGCCCGGAGCTGGAGGAGCGCGTGGACCGGGCGCTGGAGCGGGTCGGCATGGCGGAGTTCAAGGAGCGCCCCCCGCACCACCTCTCCTTCGGCCAGCGCCGCCGGGTGGCCGTGGCGACCGTGCTGGCGATGGAGCCGGAGATCCTCGTCCTGGACGAGCCCTCCTCCAACCTCGACCCCGCCTCCCGCCGCGAACTGGCCGACATCCTCCGCTCGCTCGACGTGACGCTGCTCATGGTCACGCACGACCTGCCGTACGCCCTGGAGCTGTGCCCGCGCTCCCTGGTCCTCAGCGAGGGCGTGATCGCGGCGGACGGTCCGACCGGCGAGCTGCTCTCCGACGAGGAGCTGATGCGGGCCCACCGGCTGGAGCTGCCGTTCGGTTTCGATCCGCGGTCCGTGCCGGCCGCCCCGGCCCGTCCGTGACAAAGGGCGGGTGACGGACGAGAGACCGAGCGCTCGCCGCCGCCGGACCAGCGGCTGTGCTGCGCGGCCTCGGCCCCAACCGGCAGCGCGGCTACGGCCTCGCGGTCGCCCTGAGCGTCTCGCTCCCGGTCGTGGACTCCGACCTCGCGACCAGGCTGGTCGACGCCGCCCACGAGATCTGCCCGTACTCGAACGCGACCCGCGGGAACATCGACGTGACCGTCCTGCTTGGCTGAAGGGGAGCAGGGGGAGCACCGCGGCGAGACGAGGAGTACGGACGTGGACGTGCACGGCACAGTGGCCGAGGGCTTCGAGCCGGTGAGGGAAGCGTTCGTACGGAACTTCGAGACGCTCGGCGACCGGGGTGCTGCGGTCGCCGTCTACCGGGACGGGCGGAAGGTCGTCGACCTGTGGGGCGGCACGAAGGACGTCGACGGCACGGACCCGTGGGAGCGGGGCACCGCCCAGGTCGTGCGCTCGGCGACGAAGGGCGTGGCCGCCGCCGTGCTCCTGGTGCTGCACCAGCGCGGACAGCTGGACCTGGACGCGCCGGTGGGGCACTACTGGCCGGAGTTCAAGGCGCGGGGCAAGGAGCGGGTGCTGGTCCGGCACGTGCTGAACCACCGGGCCGGACTCCCGGTCCTCGACCGGCCACTCACCCCGCGGGACGCCCTCGACCCGCTGAAGGGCCCCCAGGTCCTCGCCGCGCAGGCCCCGGTCTGGGAGCCCGGCACCGACCACGGCTACCACGCGCTGACCTACGGCTGGCTGCTCGACGAACTGGTGCGGCGCGTGACCGGGCAGGGCACCGGCGAGTGGCTCGCGTCGCAGGTCACCGGGCCGCTGGGCCTGGACCTCTGGCTGGGCCTGCCGGATCCGGAGGCCGGGCGGGCCGGACGCGTGGGCCGCGTGGAGGGAGCCGAGCCGGCCGGCGGCCTCCGGGCCCGCCCCAAGCGCTCGGTCACCCAGGCCTACGGGGACCCGGCCTCCCTCACCCGCCGGGCCTTCGCGGCGATCACCCCGTTCCCGGAGCAGAACGACCCGGCGTACCGCGCGGCGGCCCTCCCGGCGACCAACGCCATAGCGACGGCGGACGGACTGGCCCGCTTCTACGCGACGCTGATCGGCGACACGGCCGGCGCCGCACGCCTCTTCACGCCCGAGACGGTCGAACTGGCCCGGGCCGAGGAGTCAGCGGGTCCCGACCGGGTCCTGATGGTCGGTACGCGCTTCGGCCTCGGCTACATGCTGCACGGCAGCGCCTCCCCCTTCCTCGCCCCGGGCTCCTTCGGCCACCCGGGCCGCGGCGGCGCCCTCGGCTTCGCGGACCCGGAGACTCAGATCGCCTTCGGCTATGTCACCAACGGCTTCCGCAAGACGGTGACGGCGGACCCGCGGGCCCAGGCGCTGGTGCGGGCGGTGCGCCGAGTGCTGAACCTCTAGACGCCTCCAGACGCCCCAACGCCCGAGACGCCTCTAGACGTGAATGGGGTGGGAGGTCCGCCCGGAGGCCTGGTCGATCTCGTCGTGGGCCTTGGTCAGCAACTGCATGGCGAGTTCGTTGAGCGCCCGGGCCGCGGCGATCTCCTCCCCGACTCTGGGCTGATTGGCGTCGGACCGGTGCCGGCTGGCCTGCCCATGCGCCCGTACCTCCGTGCCGTCGGGCAAGCGGACCATCGCGGCCGCCTCCGTGTGCTGGTCGTCCTCCTTGAACTCCATCTCGACGTGCCATCCGACTGTGGTGTGCATCATGCGGATCACCTCCGGAACACTTAGTTCCAGGGTGCTCCTCGCACCGGCCGGGCGCACCCGCCTGACCGCCACTATCCGGCGTGCAGCATCAGCCCGATGCCGACGACGAGCAGCCCGGCCGCCGCGATCCTCAGCGCCCCGAAGCGCTCCTTGAAGAACACGGCCCCGATGGCGGCGCCCACGATGACCGATGTCATACCCGGCTCATACAGTGATTGGCATGACCCGACCCAAGTTAGGAAGGGCCGCCGTCACACCGGGCGAGCCCGCAGCGATCTACTGCCGCATCTCCCATACCAGGGACGAGGACCAGACCGGCGTCGACCGGCAGGAACGCATCTGCCGGGACATCGCCGAACGCCTCCAGCTCCGCGTCGAGCCGACACACGTCTACATCGACAACAACCGCTCCGCCTGGCAGCGCGACCGCAAGCGCCCCGGTTGGGAAGCGATGCTGAGGGCGATGGGGGACGGAGAGATCCGGCACGTCATCGTCTACCACCCCGACCGCCTCATGCGGCAGCCGAAGGATCTCGAAGAGCTGCTCTCCATCGCCGACGACAAGCGCGTCCTGCTCCACGGCGAGGCGAACCGCCGCGACCTCTCTGACCCCGATGACCGCTTCATCCTCCGCATCGAGGTCGCCCACGCGTGCCGCTCCTCCGACGACACGTCCCGCCGCCTCAAGGACGCCCTGAAGGACCATGCCCGCGAAGGCCGGCCCCACGTGGGGAACCGGCCCTACGGCTACACCGGAGACGGCCGCACGATCGTCGAGGAGGAGGCGGAGATCGTCCGCGAGGTGTACCGCCGCTACCTGGACGGGGAGTCGCCGCACGCCATAGCTCAAGATCTCGTCGCCCGGGGCATCCCCACGTCGAAGGGCAAGGCGTGGAACCCCGAGAACGTTCGACATCTGCTGGCGTCCCACTTCGTGGCCGGGCTGCGGTTCCACCTGGGCGAGGAAGTGGCCGTCGGTACGTGGCCCGCCATCATCGACCGCGGGCAGTGGGACGAGGTGCAGCGGCTCCGGGAGTACCGCGCCCAGCAGCACCAGGACACGAAGAAGCGGCCCATTCGGAACTACCTCCTGCGCGGAGTCGCCACCTGCATGTGCGGCGCGCGTATGGGCGGCACGAACAGCGGCCGGTACGCCTACTACCGGTGCACCCGCTCCGACAACACCGACCAGCAGAAGTGCAACCGCTCCATCTCGGCCGGGCCGCTTGAGGAGTTCGTACGGGACGTGGCGATCAAGGTACTGACGAAGCTGGACACGTCCGGCTACGAGCCCGCCACGACCACACGCCCCGAGGCCGACGTCATCGCGGACGAGAAGGACCGCGCGAAGCTGCGAGAGCTGAAAGAGCTGTGGCTCAACGACGACGACTTCGGCACAGCCGACTTCCAGGCCATGCGTGCACCGATCGTCAAGCGGATGAAGGAACGGCAGCGCAAGACGGTGAAGCGCCCCGTGGCCGTCCTGGAGGGCATCGCCGGTCCGGACGCAGAGGCGAACTGGGAGAGGCTGGAGAAGGCGGAGGACTACGCACGGATGAACGCGATCTACCGGTTCCTGTTCGCCGCTGTGTTCGTCCATCCCCCGACGAGGAAGGGCAGGGGGTTCGATACGGACCGGGTGGACATCAAGCCAAATCCTCTAGGCTGACGGGCCCGGGCAGCGGTAATCAGGTGACTCACGGGCCGGGCTTGCCAAACGTTACGATCCCCCTGCATATCGTTCTGGGGGGAGACTCGATGAAGCGCATCATCGCTGCCACAGTCATGGCCGTCGCCACGCTGACCGCGTGCAGCACCGACGGCACGAAAGTGGGATCCGATTCCGAATCGGCAGCCAAGGCTTCACCCGTATACGGCCGGGACGACTGCCTCAAACGTCTGGACCGGATCTATGTGTCTGGTGTGCCAAGGGATATATCCGTCGACCCGGAGTGCGCAAGTCTCACGCCCGTCGAATACGCCGGGCTCGTGGTCCAGGTCCTCGATGACCATGAAGACGACAGCCTCACGAAGCTTAGAAACACAGTCGCTTGGGACATCGCGTGGGACGGCATGGATGTTGAGATGCAGGAGGCAACGTGCGAACTCCTGCGGAAGGAAGGCATCTACGAGGTCGGAGATCAGATAGGAGGGGGCCGTGCGGACGAGGACGATACGGAGATGGCGCTATATCTCCTCACGAACCAGTGCGGGTCCTGAGTCGCCGACGATGCGTCAGCGGACCTATCCCGCGCTACTTACCAGGAATCCCTCGACGCAGGACTGAGGAGCCGCGCGAGGCGCGCAGCGCTCTTCGGCCCCACGCGGGTGGGGAACTTGGCCGCCTGGCGCTCAACGGCCTGAAGCCACCGCTCGCTGCGACGTCTTTTCACCGCAGCACCTCACGCTCTTCACGGGCAATCTCACGATTCGTGGCGATGTCATCGGCGACTCCAGCAGCCAGCAGTGCGGCACCGGGGCTATGACCAGATCCGACATAGCGCCAGCGGGCATCCGTGATCGTCTCGGGGACGTCAAGGTCTCCTACGTGCTGAGCACGTTCGGCGCGGAGTGCGGCGTAGGTGGTCGAGTAGGCACGGGACTTCGTCAGGATGTGGCCCCGGTAGCCGAGCGTGTGGACCCAGGTGCGCAGATGCAGGGGCGCGTACTCGGGGAGGCCGCCGAGACGCCAGCACGTGTGCATGAGGGTGCGGACATGAGGCGTCACAGGGGCCACGTCGATGTCGTCCCGAGCGACAACCCTGCGGTCAATGCCGGCGCCTGTCTCGTCCGCTCCCTTGGTGACGTACTTCGCAACGTACGCAGCCACAGCATCGTCGTCAGGCCCGTCGTCACCAGTCCGCAGAGAGCGGGCATCGATCTGGGCACCCCAGCGCAGCACCAACTCACCTACGGCCGGGCTGTACGGGGTGTGGACCAGAACCCGGCCAGCCGAGGCGCGCACCGCATCCATGAGCCGATCGGTGGTGCCCCAAGCCGGGGGTTCATCGGCCGGTCCGTCGGGACCGTCGAGGCGGACTACGGCGTGCACATGGACGGCCGCCCGCTTCTGGTACTCGGCGACACGCGCGAAGGACAACCGAGCGTGGTGGGCGAACCGTGACTGCACCAGGCCGGCCGAAGAAGCCAGGCGCCGCCGAACGTCGATGACGAACCTGTCCCACAGCTTGGATGCGTGAGCGTGCCACAGCACATGCCCGGCGTAGTCGTAGCAGTCCGGGCAGAGAGGTTGGCCCACGATCGATGCGTCTGGGGCGTGAACGGTGCCGCAGCCGAGCGGACGACCGTGCTCGCAGGTCCCGCCACCGCGACGAGGACGGCACAACTCCCCCGCTCGATGCACCGGCCCGAAGGACGGCGCAGTCAGGGTGATGAAGAGCCGGGGCCGGGTGCGGACTGTGGCGGGAACGTTCTTGCCACCCAGGAGCCCGGCGCGGACGAGGTGGAAGGTGTCGCCCGCGTGGAGGCGGGAGCAGGCCGGGCAGACGCTTGCACGCCGGTTGCGGCAGCGGATGAGGAGGCGTTCGCCGGGTTCGTTGCGGGTGTCGTAGCGGCGGAGGATCTCGCCGGTCGTCCCGTCGAGAACGGTGGTGGAGCCGGAGAGATGGACGGGGTGAGCGCAGCCACCTGTGCCGGTGACCTGCTCCAGCCAGCGCGAAAATTTCGGGTCTTGCGCGATGCGGATGGCATCGCGATCTGCTTCGGAGAGCTGACGCAGGCGCGCCGCGCGGTCTAGGGCGGCGCGCCGGTCAGCCGGAGTGAGTTGCGGGGTGATGGTGGTGACCTTCCGAAGTGGGCCGCCGAAGCAGCACTGATGGCGGGTGGTGGTGCGTTGTCGGTCATGGGGATCACTCGCTTCCGCGTAGGAGGGCGTTGGGAGGGGTCAGCGGATGGTTCCGGTGCCCCGGCAGACGCGGCAGCGTCGCTGCCGTCCCGTCCAGGTCCTGCGGGCTCCGTCGCCCTTGCAGTGAGGGCACCTCACGCGAGGCATGGGCATGGTGTGTCCTTCCTGCTCAGGTGTGGGAGAAGCTGTTGATCAGCCACGTGACGAGGCCGTGGACCGTATAGATCACCGGCGTCTGACCGAGGTAGAGACCGAAGAGGCCGACGCAGACCGCTTCCCAGGCGCGTACGTCGCGGGAGCGGACGAGGAGGACGGTGATGATCCCGAAGACCACCGCGAACGTGAACGCCGTACCTTCGCTGATCACTTGCCGTCTCCTTCCAGCACCGCAAGGGCGCGGTCAATGGCAGGGAGTTCCGGGGTCATGCCGGAGTACTTCCGGGCCGTCGCCACGGCCTCATCCGTAGCGGTCAGGTGTGAGCGGGCGCGGCTCCAGCCACCGTCCGGACCGGTGCACACAGCCACGCCCCGTTCTTCCGCCGTGATCGCCTGAGCGACGGCCACGGCGTCCTTGTTGAGGTCGCCCAAGGTCATCTCTGCCGTGCCGGGGTCGTTCACTCGGTGGCAGATACGGCCGCCGAGCTGGGCCCTCAGCGCGGTGACACCGGGCCCGAGGTCGGAGCCGACCCGCTGTCCCGCGACGACCAGGTGCAGACCGAGCGCGGCACCCAGCTGCGCCAACCGCAGCAGCAGCGTCGAGCACTGTTCCGCTTCCGCCTTGCTCTCGCGGGTGCCGTCGGACAGGTACAGCTCAGCGATCTCGTCGACCAGGACGACGACCGGGATTGGCCTCAACTTGCCGGGCAGCTCCCAGATCGAGCGCACGCCGGCCGACCGGCAGACACTCATCCGGTCCTGCATGTCGCTCACGAGCGCGGAGAGGACGGCGACCGCTTCCCGGCGGCAGGTCGCCAGCGCGCTCAGACGTCCGGCGAACAGCCCAAGTTCCATACCTCCCTTGCAGTCGATGCCGACGAGGGCGACACGTTGCGGAGCGAGTTGGGTGATCAGCCGGGCAAGGAGCGTCGACTTGCCGGACCGGGTGGCCCCGGCAATGAGCCAGTGCGGTACGAGCCGCAGGTTCATCACCCAGGCACCGCCGCTCTCCATCACGCCGATGAGCGCGGAGAGGAGTTCGGCCGGGGCGGAGGCTAAGCCAGGCCGCTCCAGTGGATCCGTTGCTGTTGCCGTCAGGAGCACGAGCCCGCGTTCGGGCGAGGTCACCCGCACCGCGTGGACCTTCCACGCATGAACGAACGCGTCGGCAGCCTTCAGGTAGGTCGCCGGTGTCTGACCTGCGTGCAGGCGCACGATCACAGTCAGGCCCATACGCGTGGCGCGAGGAAAGGAGAACCGCGGAGCTACCGGCCGCAGCGGATCACCCTTGACCATCAGGTCGCCGAGCAGGCCGCGAGACGGACGCCGGGAGACGGCGAGGTCGTTCAGCATGGCCACCTTGCGCCAGGTGACGACCACTCGGAAGGCTGCAACCGGGTAGCCGACGAGGTACCAGTGCCAGGCCGGACGATGCCGGCGCACAAGGTCCCCCACAACGAGCACCCAGGCCAGCGCCGCCAGGGCGAAGGCGAGCAGGACCGGCCGCATCACGCCGCACCGCCCTTGGCGTGCGCCGCCGTGCCAGGTATGGGGGTGATCGCGTCGGCACGGAAGCTGACTCCGTGCCGTTCGCCCATCGACCACACGAACGCGGTCAGCCCGGTGACCTTGACGATCTGGCCTTCCTCGATGCCCTTGGGTTCACCGGTCACGGCGATCTCGATGACGGAGATCCGCCGTCGGTCCTGTCGCACCGTCACGGCCACGGTGTAGACCGGATTGCCGTCCCGGTCCTTCTTCACCTCCTGTGTCTCGGGGTTGCTGAGCTTGGCTTCTGGCGCGATAGCACAGCGCAGTACGCCGAGCCGCGTCGTGTCCACGGGAATGGACTGCATGTTCTGTGGCCTCCTTGGCCTGTCAGAGCGCCAGCGATGTGCTGACGTCACTTGTCCTTACGAGTTTCGACTATGGAGTGCTGTACGGCGAGGATGCAACTACTTATGCTGACGAGTGATGTCGCGCGTGCGACGTGCCTACGACCCGGAACCGGAGATGCCGAGATGACGGAGATCCAGCGCCCCGGAGCCCTCTACCAACAGGTGGCCGCAGCCATCCGGGAAGCGATCCTGGCGGGAGAGTTCGCCCCCGAGTCCCTGTTGCCGTCCGAAGCCCAGCTCATGGCCCGCTACGGCGTCTCCCGCCCCACCGTCCGCAACGCCATCGCGGCACTGCGCGCCGAAGGACTGATCGACGTCCGGCACGGCAAGGGCAGCTTCGTACGCTCCGACGGACAGCCAACACTCACGCTCGAACGCCGCATCAACCGCGCCCCGAACGGGCAGTTCGTCATGCCCAACGGCGACGCCTGGGACGAGGCCGAGGAACCGAGCGTCTACCGCACCCGCACCACGAAGGCCACCGGCCGACTGCTCAACCTGGGCGAAGAAGAGGAACTGTTCGGCTGCGACAGGCTTTTTGCCGATGCCACCACCGGTACACGCGCGATGCACCGCACGCTGATCCCCTTCGAGGTCGCCGAGACCGTGCCCGCACTCGCGGAAGAACCGGGCCAGCGCCCGACAGCGGTCTATGAGGAGCTCACCAACGCCGGACACACGCTGTGGTGGTCGGAAGCCGTACGCGCCCGTATGCCGCTGCCCGACGAGCGCGCTACGCTCCAGCTCCCCGACGCGACCCCGATCCTGCACCTGACCCGCGTCACCCACGGCAGCGCCGACCGCGCCCTGATCCTCGAAGAACTCCGCATCGGAGCCGACCGCGCGGAAGCCGCCTACCGAATCACCGCCGCCAAGCAGCCCGCCAAACGCCGTCAGGCCTGAGCGGCACCGATGATCGGTCGAAACCACCTTCACTTCCTCAAGGGCGCGCCTGCGGCGCGCCGGGGCGCCCGGCCGCCCCGGCCGGGCATGCGGCGTGACCGCCGGTCCCGTCCGGTCGCCCGGCGCCCCGCACCGCACCGCGCCCGAGGAGTTCGCGCCTCGACCGGTCGCCGAGGGCCGGAGCCCACCGGGCTGGGGGTCGCCGGCCTCCGAGACTTTAGGCAGCCACCATGGGGCGAGCCTCGAAGAACAGGGGGCCCATCGGGCACAAACGCGGGCAGGACCAGTACCTGCCCGATTCGCCGGGCGAGCGTAGGGCCCCCTGTTCACTCGCCCCATGGCAGCTCCCGCCCAAAGTCTCTCCAGCCGACGACGTGCCCACCCGCGCCGCTCATCAGCGAAAACGCCGTTCATCCCACGCCGCCGTCAGTGGTCGCAAGCGTCTCCAGAAGACCGGCCAGCTCCTCCACCTCGATCGGCCGCCCCGCCAGCCGGACGACGCCCCGCCCAGCCCCGTCGGTCGAGGCCACCGCACGCACACCGGACAACTCGAACCCGACTCCCAGAAGGGCCCTGTTCAACCGGTCTGCGGCAGCGCGCGCCTCACGCCACCCTGCGATGTAGTCGACGCCGCGCGCCCACATGCTGGGCTCCACGTCCGCGATGTCGTCCAGGCCGTCACGCAGCCAGTCCTCACCCGCGCCAGTCACTTGGCCACTCCCATCCGTACAGGTAACGGATCGTCAACTCTTCGTGGCCCGGGGCGTATGAGCAGCACAACGACCCCGGTACCATCGGGCACCGGGGAACGCTGTGTCCCCTCCCGGACCACCCCGGTTGCTGCCAGGCGCGGGGGTGGTCCGGTCTCGGTATGAGGTTGTGAAGCGCGGCCCCGTGCTCGGGGTCAGGGGATCCTGCGGGGTCCCGTATGCACCAGGGCCGCGCCCCATTGGCCGGAGAGGTCAGCTCCGGCCGGGGTTCCGGGCCCCCACCGACTCCCGATCGCGTGGGAGTAACGAGGAGGCAGGGGCCCGGAGATCATCAGGACGGTTCGCTCAGTTCCCGGCCGTCCAGGTCGAAGCGGCACCAGACCGTCTTTCCGCCCCGCTCGCCAGGCGTCCACCAGACCGCCGTTGCCACCCGCTGAGCAATCAGCAACCCGCGTCCACTGTCGGGCAGGACCGCTTCCGAGATGTCCGCCATCAGCTCGGGCGAGTACACGTCGCCCATGGGCAGGAGCGGGGGCGTCGAGTCCTCATCCGTGACGCCGATGAAGAGCCACTTCGGGTACAGCTTGAACGCCACGTCAATGCGTCGACAGCCGCCGGGATGCGCCTTGCCTCGATCCGGCACCGCGTGGTTCACGACGTTCCCGACCAGTTCGGACACAGCCAGCCGAGCGTCGTAGATGAGTTCCTCCGCAACAACGCCGCGCAGGAACACGGACGTCGTGTCCCGTGCGATGCGCGCCGTGTTACCGCACTCGGCGAACAGCGTCAGCGTTAGAAAGTGCCCGCCCGAGGACGGCTTCGGTGCCACGAACCAGTGCGCGTATGCATCCAACTCACTCGCCAGGTGCATGGCCTTCCCCGCATCCATGACGTCCCCTTCCGAACCTCTACGGCCCTCATGGCACCGCTTGCTTTCCGGAAAGCCAGTACACGACGCACGGGACGTCACCGGGAGCGTTCACCAGGGGGTTCACGTGAACACCGGCAAACGCAAGGGGGGTTCACCAATGAACCCCCCGACGCGAGAATGCTGTGACACGATGAACACTCGCCGTCATTCTCGGGTTGGCAGGGGAGCATGAGCCGAGAGCCGAACGCCCAGTTGATCGCCGTCATGGACGAGGCGAAGGTCTCGAACAAGGGCTTGGCGAAGCGAATGCAGGACGCCGCTGAACAACGCGGCATCACCCTCGGGACCACACACGTCTCCGTGAAGCGTTGGCGCGAGGGCGCGGGTATCCAGCCGCAGACAGCGGCCATCATGGCTGACGTACTGAGCGCCAAACTGGGGCGCCGCATCTCGTCCGGTGACCTCGGCTTCTTCGATCTCGCGCGGCCGGCCGCCCCTCGGCCGATCGGCTACCCAAGCACGTTGCCCGACGCACTGTCCACACTGTGCGGTCTCGCCGACGAGCGCTCCGAGGCCCCTTCCTCCGACCGATTCACCGTCGAGGACAGTGATCTCAGTGCAGCGGTGCTGTCCTGGATGATCGCGCGCCCTGACGGCATCCAGGCCGATCGACCCACACACCAAAGAGTCGGCATGCGCGACGTCCGCGCCATCAGGGACGCCGCAGGCATGTTCATGCAGCTCGACTTCAAGTACGGCGGCGGTCACGGCCACAAGGCTCTACGCCACTACTTCCGGCACGAGGTTCTTCCCCTGCTGGACGCCAGTTACAGCGAGAAGGTGGGCACCGCGCTATTCGGTGCCGCCGCAGAGGTCTCGCAGTTACTCGCGTGGACCGCGTATGACACGGGAAACCACCGACTCGCCTACCGCTACCTGACGTCCACGCTCCGCCTGACCCAGGTCATCGACGACCGCATGTTCGGCGCCCGTATCCTCGGCAACCTGAGCCACCAGGCGAACTACCTCGGCCACCACACCCAGGCGATCCAACTCGCCCGCGCCGCCGTCGAGGGAGCCAAAGGCCGGGCCAGCCCGCGCGCGATGGCGAACTACTCAGCGATGGAAGCCCGCGCGCTGTCCAACGCAGGTGACCGCAACGCCGCCGGCCGCGCGATGAACGAGGCAGAGCGCCACTTCGAGCGCGCCGACACAGCCGACGACCCCGCATGGCTCGCCTACTTCGACTCCGCGGAGCTCATGGGCGAACTCTGCCACTGCTACCGCGACCTCAAGATGCGCCGTGAGGCCATCGAGCAGGCTCAACGCGCCGTGAACGCCACCGACCCGAAGTACGCTCGCACCCTGGGGTTCTGCCGGATGGTGCTCGCGCAGAGTCAGCTATTGAACGGCGAACTGGAGGCCGCCGTCACTACCGCCAGCTTGGCAGTCGACGGCGGTGATTCCCTCCAGTCCACCCGCTTCCAGCGCTACGTGACCGACTTCCAGGCTGAGGTGAGCGCCCACTCAGCGAACCCCGTCGTCGCCGCGTTCAATGACCAGGTGCGAGAGGCACTCGCCCGCCTGGACGACGACGAGTAGCGGTTACCAAGGCCGCCAGTCGCGTGGTGCCTCATCATCACGTAGGCCAGCCATGCGCCGACGATACTCGGCCGCCGTCCGCTCGTCTTCTTGCACGTTCTGCATGAGCCACGTCGTCATGCCGAACTCTTGCAGCCCCCGCAACGTCTCGTATCCCGGCCAGTCATACAGGTCACGACCGTATGCGCGCACGAAGTCGCCATACTGCTCATCGGTCTGCCACCCCAAGCTGTGGTGCTCAACAGCCGTGACCATGAGATCCCACTCAGGGCGATCAAAGCAGAAGGCCTCAAAGTCGATCAGGATCACGTGCCCCTGATCGTCGACCATGAGGTTCTGCACGTGCGCGTCACCGTGGACCGGTCCCTTGGACGACTCGAAGCACAGCTCGTCGAACTTGTCCCGCAGCTCGTGCCACCGCTTCCGGAGGAACACCTTGTCGCCCTCCGGGATCACAGCCAGGTCAAGACGACGCTGTTGCTTGTCGAAGGGATCGAACGAGGGCAACTCAAGCCCCTCCGGCAGCTTCAGTGAGTGCAGTTCTCGGAGGATGGTCCCAAGCTCCCCATACGTAGCCTTCCGCTCTCCCTCGGCGATCAGGTGCCAGAACGTCACAGGGTGCCCGTCGATGACCAAGGGCTGCTCAAGATCTTCAATGATGCGAGCTGCGGGAAAGCCCTCCTCCTCCAGCCACCGTGACACGGCGACCTCTTTACTCGCTGTTGCCAGCCACTCCCGCCCACGAGGCACACGTACGATCACCGGCGCTGAGGCCAGTCGGAACAACGCGTTCTCACCCAGCCGGATCAGCTCTGCGCCACTCTCATCGAGCCCGGCAGCCTGGCAAGCGGCGACCATCACCCCCGTTGCAGCTGCCGACGTGAACCCCTCTTCCGACCGAGCAGCGTCAACCGTCATGCCCGTACCAGCTCCCCTAGTTATGCACGATCAACCAGCCCACGCCAACGGGTGACCAACCCAACGCACGCCGGACACGACTACGACCGTACCGAGGAGTCAGAGGAGAAGACGAGTGCCGGCTCGGAGAACGGTCAGCGGACGACTTCAACAGCCATGACGCCTTCGAGGCGTTGTGGGCAGAGCCGCCTGGTGCCAGCGCGCGAAGATGTGACCGCTGCGAGCCCTGACCAGATGTGAACAAGACGCAGCGGTCCGTTACCGAGTCCGATACCCTGTCACACCTACCCCATAGGGGAACAACTCCATCTTGGACTTCATGGGGCTCTCAAATCACTGATAGAGCAGGCTAGATCGCGAAATGGGACAAATTGCAGGACGGCGGGATGGTGGCTACAACGCTCTAAAGGGTTTTATCTTCCAGTTTGATGCCTCCCTACTCAAGATTTATGGCGATCCGGGCAGGGAATTCCAACTAGAGGGAGAGCAGGACCTTAGCGTCGAAGACTCATACATCCAAGTCAAGCACCGCGCTCAGAAGTTTTCTAACGCTGCAATCTCTGATGCCGTCAGGCAAATGATCAAACAGTTTTCCCTGAACCGGGAGAAGCGTTTCCTGCTCTACTGTTACTTCCAGGATAAGGCGCCGGGAAGCGAGCTAACGCTAGCTGTCGATGACCTAAGAAGAATCACCAAACAAGACGCTGATGAAATTTCAGACGAACTGCTTGAGGAGTTTTCCAAGTGTCTCACCATCCGCTTCTCTGTCGACTATAAGGAGCAGTTCAAGACTGTCGTAACGCTCTTGATGAAGGAACATTGTCTTCAGACAGAAGCAGAGGCCGTCGCTTGTCACGCCGTTATTCAGAAGTACCTATTTGATCTGGTAGTCAACAACCCTCCTGAAGCGCGTAAGGTCTCGGGAGACAAGCTTCGAGAAGTCGTTGACTCTACACGTTCATCAATCTTCCATTCCGCATACCAGGGACTCCTCGGCAATGAACGATATCTAAGGCTACTAAAGTCGGAAGTAACGCAACGCGGGATCAATTTGCCCAAGCGAGAACGGTTGTTTGTCGTTGAAACGAGACCTTACGTTAATGCGCATGATCTTGTAGATATCGCAGTAGCTGTGCGAAATAGGTTCTACAGGCGACACAACGCCTTCTCTCCATACTTGGTACTCCGGGGAGTGGGTGACCTGACCCAAGTGAAGCGCCTACTGATTGATGCCGAGGTGAAAATATTCGATGGCACGTACTTCAACGGAGACAAGCTGAGACTAGGTGACCTCGTTGCGCCGAAGATTGGCCGCCCAGTCGAACTTAAAATCTCTGGGGAGGAGAACATTCCCGGCATCATAGAGATGACAGAGTTCGCCGACATTTATGATTTCTTCATTTCTTCTCCCTCGAATCTGGTTCAAGACCCTGCCGGAGCCCGGGTCTATCGTCGCTTTGTTGAACGTCCGCAGGATGTAACGAAAGTACTCAAGTAAAGGAGATTCAGTGTCCGGCGCAGAAGTGGTAGCTGTCTATCCAAACAAAATCAAGATCGCAGTCCATGAGATTGCGGACTTAGGTAAAGGTGAACCCGTCGAGGTCGGGTCTTATCTGCGTGTCTACGACGACGAGAAGACATCGCTAATCGCCATCATCGAAAACTACTCAATTGAGGTGAGAGGGGAGGAATCTCCCGACGGGGAGATGAGGAAGGCCTACCTAATTGAAGCTATTCCTCTTGGGTTCATTGGCGAGGATGGCAACTTCCAGCGCGGAGGCGGAGGGATCGCGATTCCTCCCAAGGAGGTAACGGTTGCGAGTCATAGCGAGATCCAGAAGATCTATGATGCGCTTGGAAACGATATTCGCAGGTTTCACTTTGCGCAGCTCTCCCAAGATCAGAAGGTAGCAGTTCCCGTCGACGGTGACAAGTTCTTCAACAGGCATATCGCCGTTGTAGGCTCGACGGGTTCGGGTAAGTCACATGCGATGGCGCGAGTAATTCAGGCTGCAACTGAGATCAGGGATCGCAAGCTTGATCACTACTCCCTCAACAACTCACACGTCGTCATCTTTGACATCCATTCAGAGTACTTGTCTGCCTTTCCTGACGCCAACTATCTGAGTGTTGATTCTCTTACTCTTCCATACTGGCTGCTCAACTCTGAAGAGTTGCAATCTCTGTTCATCGAGAGTGCCGAAGAGCAGTCACACAATCAAGTTGCAACCCTGAAGCGCGGCATCACAGAGAATCGCAGAAAGCACTACTGTGGGCCGGATGAAAAGCGAGATCTAATTCATTACGACTCCCCTCTCTTTTTCGACATCGGGGAGGTGATCGAATACATTCAAGCCCAGAACGAGGAGATGGTTCCGGGGGCCAACAATAAGCCTGTAAATGGGCCACTAAAGGGGAAACTGGTTAACTTCCTTACCCGCCTGGAGAACAAATACACGGATAGACGACTTGACTTCCTACTTGGGGAGAAGGTGAAAGATCTAACCCTTGAGGAGGTGCTTCGACAGTTCACTGGGTATCGAAAAGATCAGTCATCGAATGTCACGATCGTTGATCTTAGCGGAGTTCCATTTGAAGTGCTCAGTATCAGTGTCTCGCTGATCTCCCGCCTACTCTTTGATTACGCCTTCTACTACAAGAAGACGCATAGGGAAGGGAAGGCGGAAACGCCAATCTTGGTCGTTTACGAGGAGGCTCACAAGTACGCCCCTCGAAGTGAACTCTCGCGATTCAGCGCTTCGCGCGCCGCCATTGAACGAATTGCGAAGGAGGGGCGGAAATATGGGATTACGGCCGCCATTGTAAGCCAAAGGCCTGCTGAGATTTCTGAGACGATCTTTTCTCAGTGTAGCAACTTTCTAGCTATGCGCCTGACTAACCCTGAAGATCAGCGTTATGTACGTAGGCTTATTCCTGACTCGCTTGGTCCACTTACCGATTCCCTACCTATGCTGTCATCGGGAGAAGCCCTATTGTTGGGTGATGCCGCCGTCATGCCGTCTGTGGTGAAGTTGAAAGAAGCGAATCCGGCCCCCTCTTCCAGTGATGTCTGCTATATGCAGGAGTGGATCCGCCCTTGGCATGATGTGCTTTTTGGTCCTCTGCTGGAGGATTGGGAAAAATAGCTCCAGCTGTTGAGCTCCGTGCTCTTGGTGGGCGTTTCAACCTCCACAAGGCCACAGACCGATAGCAACGACCGCACCGTCGGCCGCAGCACTGTCCTGACAACGTCTAAGGGGTCCTTGCAGAATGATCTTCTTGTGGCACGGTGGAGATGGACGTGATCCCGTGCTTGGGGGTGATCATGGCTCGGCGAAAGCCGTGGGAGGTCAGCGACGAGTTGTGGGCGGTCATTGAGCCGCTGCTGCCGAAGCATGAGAGGCGGTTCCGGTACCCGGGGCGCAAGCGGATCGATGACCGCAAGACGCTGCAGGGTGTGCTGTTCGTCCTCTACACCGGCATTCAGTGGGAGTATCTGCCGCAGGAGTTGGGGTTCGGTTCCGGGCCTACCTGCTGGCGGCGGCTGGCCGAGTGGCAGGAGGCCGGGGTGTGGGAGGAACTTCAGCGGGTGCTGCTGGACCGGCTGCGGGCGGCGGACCGCCTGGACTTCTCCCGTGTCACCGTTGATGCCTCGCACGTGCAGGCCAAGCGGGGTCGAAGCAGCCCAAAAGTCGGCCCGAGTCCGGTTGACCGTGCGCGGTCGGGCTCGAAGCATCACGTGCTGACCGACGCGCACGGCACCCCGCTGCGGGTGTCGTTGACGGGCCGCACCGCAACGACGTCACGCAGCTGCTGCCGCTGGTTGACGGTGTACCGCCGGTGCGGGGCAAGCGGGGCCGGCCCCGGCGCAAGCCCCGGATGTTGTACGCCGACCGCGGTTACGACCACGACGTGTACCGCCGCCGTCTGCGCGAGCGCGGCATCGTCCCGAAGATCGCCCGGCGCGGTCAGCTCCATGGCTCGGGCCTGGGCAAGGTGCGATGGGTTGCCGAGTCCGCCATCGCCTGGCTCCACGGCCCGCGCCGCTTACGGACCCGCTGGGAGACCCGCGACGACATGCATGACGCCTTCCTCCAACTCGCCCACTGCATGACCCTCGCCCGCAAGATCCCAGCTTTTTGAAAGGACCCCTAAGAGGTTGTCTCACGTGGCAAGTTTCGCGAGCTTCTTGTAGCAGGTCAGGGCAGCGGCCAGGCCGAGGAAGGCGAGGAAGTGCGAGCCCTTTCGTTCGTATCGGACGGTCAGGCGGCGGTAGCCGAAGAGTCAAGCAATCGAGTGCTCGATCTTCCAGCGGTGCCGACCAAGGCGTTCGCCGGACTCGATGCCTGGCCACGCGATGCGCGCGACGAGCCCACGCTCGCGCGGCCAGCTGAGGTGTTCGGCGGAGAAGTACGCCTTGTCCGCACGGAGTTTGACGGGCCGGCGCCGCCGTGGACCCCGGCGGGACCGGACCGCAGGGATGCCGAGGATGAGCGGCTTGAGGGCGAGACTGTCGTGCATGTTCGCACCTGACACGGCGACGGCGAGCGGGACTCCCTGGGCATCGGACAGCACGTGCAGCTTGCTGCCCTTCTTGCCGCGATCGACCGGGTTCGGCCCCGTCAGAGATCCCCTCTTCTGGCGCGACCGGAGGCCGCGTCGACGATCGCCGAGGTCCAGTCCACCTCGCCCCTGACTCCGAGTTCGTCCAGCACCGCCCGGTGCAGCCGACGCCACAGGCCGGCCTCGGTCCATACCGTAAAGCGACGATGCGCGGTGGCGGAGACGTGTCGAACGTCGGCGGCAGATGACGCCAGGCACGCCGCTGGTCAGCACGTACACCACTGCGGTGAACACGGCCCGCTCGTCACGCGGAGCGGTCCCGCCACTTGCGGTCGAGCCGCGAACGTCGGCAGTAACGAGGCGACCAGCTCCCAGAGCTCATCAGGAACCAGACGCTTCGACAGATCAGCACTCACGGCCGGCATCATGCCGCTCGAACATCAAGTCACGTGGCACAGCCTTCTATGCCTTGACCGATGCGGCCGATCTGGCGGCCTGCTCGATCTTCGCGCAGTAGGCGTCGCGGGCTTCCTCATCGATCTGCATCTCGTGTTCGGGCCGCATCCCGGTTCGGCCATCGACGTCTTCGCGCAGGATGTCGGCGTGCCCGGCATGCCGGTTGGTCTCGCCGAGGACGTGGACCAGGATGGCGAACAGGTTCGTGTTGGAATAAGGCTCCGGCCACCACGGCACGTGGCCGGGTGTGTCGAGGGGAAGCTCGTTGATCGTCGCGTCTGAGTGTTCCCACGTGCGCCGGTAGGACTCGATGATCTGATCGCGGGTCTCGTCGGCAGTCGCCCAGAGATCGCTGCCGTCATGGTCCTGCCACCGAGGCAGCGGTTCCGGCGAAGGGCGGTCGAAGACCTCGCCGAAGTACCTGGCCTCGACGGTGGCCACGTGTTTGACCAGGCCGAGGAGGTTGGTCCCGGTCGCTGTCAATGGTCGGCGGGCGTCGTATTCGGACAAGCCGTCGAGTTTCCAGAGCAGCGCCTTGCGGTCCCGCCGTAGTCTCCCGTGCAGGGTGTCCTTGGCGAATTCATCGATCATGCGGCATGAGCCTGCCATGGACTACTCGCGGCCTCAAGATCCCCTACGTGGACCGCAACGACCGGAAGAGTCGAAGCCTGGCCATGGCCACTGCCCTGAGCTTCCGCAAGAAGCTCGCGAAACTTGCCACGTGGGACAACCTCTAAACCATCGGCCAAGAGCCCGCCCCGTGCACGGCCGTGTCGGGAAAATCGCAGACGGTGAGGTTGCTCCCAACAGGCGTGATCCCTGATCCAGACTGCCGATCTGGCGTGATCAAACCTGCTAAGCAAGAAGGCTATTGCTGCCTGAGCAAGGCTTGACCGAGGACTCGCGCAAGGCGGCGATGGGCGCGAGTTCGGCCCTGGTCTGGGCCCACAGGACAAGGGCGTAGGCGGCGACGGACAGGGCGGCGCCGAGCAGATACGGCCATGCTCCGGGCGCCGGAAACGCCACGAACGGCGCCAGGGCCAGCCCGATCACCATCCCTCCGCCCGAGATCAGCGCGAAGCCGGCCAGCTTGTCGGTGATCTTGTGGGCGATGGCGTTCCAGCTGGCGTGGGTGACGGCGGCGAGCAGGACGGCGGCGGTGACCAGCGGTGTCACGAGGTGCGTTCGCGCACGTCCACGAGGGTGCCGCGGGCCTGGCTGACGAGGTCCTCCGGCGCCATGGGGAACACGGCGTACGGCGTCCCCGCGGCGGCCCAGACGAGGTCGTGCTCCAGCAGGGACCGGTCGGCGAGGACACGGGTCCGGGTCCGGTGCCCGAAGGGCGGCACACCGCCGATGGCGTACCCGGTGGTCTCCCGCACGACGTCCGCCCTGGCCCGGGTGACCTTCTCCGCCCCGAGTTCCTCGCGCACGCGCTCGACGTCGACCCGCGAGGCCCCGTCCATGAGCACCAGTACGGGCACGGAGTCCACGGCGAAGATCAGCGACTTGCAGATCTGGCTCAGCTCGCACCCGATCGCGGCGGCGGCCTCGCTTGCGGTACGGGTGGCTTCCGGGAACCGGCGGACCCGGCTCACGAGGTCGCCGAGCCCGGCCTCGCGCAGGGCCTCGACGAATCGGGGGTGTGCTCCGGAGTTCCCGGCGTCAGTGGCGGCTGTCGTCGTCATGCGGGCACGCTAACGGTGCGTGTCCGGGGCACGCGAGCCGGTTTCAGACGGTGCCGTCCTCCGCCGGGACATCCGCGAACTCCCACCACGCCAGGGGCAGCCAGTCGCCGTCGACGAAGCCGTCGACGGATCCCCCGGTGCCCCGGATGGCCACCCGGGTTCCCACGGGATAGGTCTGGCCGGACAGTCCGGGAACCGCGACGAGCAGGGTGCCGATACGTCGTGACAAGGTCGTAGATCCTTTCTCCTCTGAGTGCAAATCATCTCATCGTGCACCACGCTGGTATATGAGCCAGGGCACACATGGAGGTGGTTGACGATGAGGGCTGTCGTATACAAGGGGCCCTTCGAGGTAGCGATAGAAGAAGTGGAGGATCCTGGAATCCAGCATCCGAACGACGTGATCGTCCGGGTCACGTCGACGGCCATCTGCGGCTCGGACCTGCACATGTACGAGGGCCGTACCGCCGCGGAGCCGGGGATCGTGTTCGGTCACGAGAACCTCGGCGTCGTCGAGGAGACAGGAGAGGGAGTCACCTCGCTCAGCCGCGGCGACCGGGTGGTCATGCCGTTCAACGTGGCCTGCGGCTTCTGCAAGAACTGTACGGCGGGGTTCACGGGCTTCTGCCTGACCGTGAACCCGGGCTTCGCCGGCGGTGCCTACGGTTATGTCGCGATGGGCCCCTATACCGGAGGGCAGGCGGAGTACGTACGCGTTCCGTACGCCGACTTCAACTGTCTCAAGCTCCCGGAGGGCACCGAGAAGGAAACCGACTTCGTCCTTCTCGCCGACATCTTCCCGACCGGTTACCACGGCAACGAACTGGCCGACGTGCGTCCGGGTGAGAGCGTCGCCGTGTACGGCGGCGGTCCGGTCGGGCTCATGGCCGCCTACTCCGCGATGCTGCGCGGCGCGAGCAAGGTGTTCGTGGTCGACCGGGTGGCGGAACGGCTGCAGAAGGCGGAGGAGATCGGCGCCGTGCCGGTCGACTTCACCCAGGGCAACCCGGCGGAGCAGATCAAGGAGCACACCGACGGCCAGGGCACGGACAAGGGTGTCGACGCCGTCGGCTACCAGGCCCAGGCCCAGGGCGAGGACCGCGAGGAACCGGCGATCGTGCTGAACTCGCTCGTCGAGACGGTCCGGCCGACGGGTGCTCTCGGTGTGCCCGGCCTGTACGTCCCGAGCGACCCGGGCGGGCCGGACGACCAGGCCAAGCACGGCATGCTGATGGTCGCCGTCGGGCGCCTCTTCGAGAAGGGGCTCCGCGTGGGCACCGGCCAGTGCAACGTCAAGCGGTACAACCGCCAGCTGCGGGACATGATCATCGAGGGCCGCGCGAAGCCGAGTTTCGTCGTCTCGCACGAGCTGCCTCTCGACCAGGCCCCGTCGGCGTACGAGAAGTTCGACAAGCGCGTCGAGGGCTACACCAAGGTCGTCCTTCATCCGCACGAGTGAGTGAAGGACGGCGCCGGGGCCGCTCGCGGCCCCGATCGTCCTGGTGTGACGTGCGTCCGGCACGGACGCGGAGAGAGGCCGGTGAGGATCCCCGTCCGCACGGAGTCCTCACCGGCCGGTTTTCGCCGGTGTCAGGCGCGGAGCAGCTCCCGGTCGCCGTCGCCGCGGTCGGTGTCCGTGCGCAGGCCCTCGCCCTCGACGTCCACGTTCGGCAGGGCCCGGTCCAGCCACTTCGGCAGCCACCAGGCCGTGCGGCCGAGGAGTGCCAGGACGGCCGGGACGATGGCCATGCGGACGATGAACGCGTCGAAGAGGACCGCGATCGCCAGGCCGAAGCCGATCATCTTGACCATCGACTCGGACGAGCCGATGAAGCCGGCGAAGACGGCCATCATGATGACCGCGGCGGCGGTGACGACCCGGGCGCCGTGCCGGAACCCGGTGACCACGGCCTGGGCGGGCTTCTCACCGTGGACGTAGGCCTCCCGCATCCGGGTCACGAGGAACACCTCGTAGTCCATCGCCAGGCCGAAGACCACGCCGACCATGAAGATCGGCATCATCGACATGACCGGTCCGGTCTGCTCGACGCCCATCAGGTCCGACAGCCAGCCCCACTGGAAGACCGCCACGACGGCGCCGAGGGCCGCCATCACGGACAGCAGGAAGCCGAGGGCCGCCTTCAGCGGGACCAGGATGGAGCGGAAGACCACGATCAGCAGGAGGAAGGCCAGGCCGACGACCAGGACCAGGTAGGGCACCAGCGCGTCGTTGAGCTTCTCGCTGACGTCGATGTTCATCGCCGTGCTGCCGGTCACCAGGACGTTCGCGTCCGTGCCCGCCTTGATGTCCGTGCCCGCGTCCCGGATGCCGTGCACCAGGTTCTCCGTCGTGACGGAGGACGGCTTGGAGCCGGGGATGACGGTGATGGTCGCGGTGTCGCCGGCCTTGTTGGGCTGCGGCGGCGTGACCGTCACGACGTTCTTCAGGCTCTTGATCCGGTCTCCGGTCTCGGCGAAGGCCGCCTTCGGGTCGTCGCTGTCCTTCGCGTCGACGACGACCATCAGCGGGCCGTTGAAGCCCGGCCCGAAGCCCTCGGAGAGGAGGTCGTAGGCGCGGCGCTGGGTGGTGGAGGTGGGCTGGGAGCCGTCGTCCGGCAGGCCCAGTTCCAGGCTCGCCGCCGGGACGGCCGCCGCACCGAGGCCGACGACGCCGAGCAGCAGGACCGCGACCGGGCGGCGGACGACGAAGCTCGCCCAGCGCGTGCCCAGGTTGGGCTTGGCCGGCTCGTCCTGCTCGGCCTGTGCCTTGGCCCGGCCGAGCAGCCTGCCCTTCTCCCCCGCCGGCTTCACCCTGCGGCCCGCGTACCCGAGCAGCGCCGGGATCATGGTCAGGGCGATCAGCACCGCGATGGCCACCGTGCCGGCAGCGGCGACACCCATCTTCGTCAGCATCGGGATGTTGACGACGGCCAGCCCGACGAGGGCGATCACCACGGTCAGGCCGGCGAAGACCACCGCGGAGCCGGCCGTGCCGGCGGCCCGGCCGGCCGCCTCCTCGCGGTCGCGGCCCTCGGCCAGTTCGGCGCGGTAGCGGGAGACGATGAACAGCGCGTAGTCGATGCCGACCGCGAGGCCGATCATCATCGCGAGGGTGGAGGTGGTCGTGCCCAGGTCCAGAGCACTGGCCAGGGCGGTGATCGCGGAGACGCCGATGCCCACGCCGACGAGCGCCGTCAGCAGGGGCAGCCCGGCCGCGACCAGTGAACCGAAGGTGATGACGAGGACGACCGCGGCGACGGCGATGCCGATGATCTCGCTGGAGCCGGTGTGCGGCACCGCCTGCAGCGCGTCACCGCCGATCTCGACGGTCAGCCCGGCCTCCCGCGCGTCCCGCGCGCTGTCCTGCAGGGCGTCCTTCGCGGCGTCGTCCAGCTCCATGCCGGAGACCTTGTACGACACCTGCGCGTACGCGATCGTGCCGTCCTTGCTGACGGCCTTCACCTGGTACGGGTCGGTGACGCCGGTGACCTCGGAGCCGTCGGCCAGCTCCTTCACGGTCTTGCGGACCGTCGCCTTGTTGCCCGGGTCGGTCATCTTCTCGCCGTCCGGCGCCTTGAAGACGACGCGTGCGGTGGCGCCGTCGGCACTCATGCCGGGGAAGCGCTGTTCCAGCAGGTCGAAGGCCTTCTGGGCCTCGGTGCCGGGGATGGAGAACGAGCTGTTGCCCGCGGCGGGGGCGCCGGCCGCGCCGACACCGGCGAGGGTCAGCAGGGCCACCCATATCAGGGCGACGAAGTGCCGCCGCCGGAACGAGAGCCGGCCGATCTTGTAGAGGAATGTGGCCACGAGGGCGTACTCCCGGTCAGTCGTGGGTCTTCAGGGCAGGGGTGATCAGCCCGACGACGTGAGCGGAGACGTCAGGTGTGGGCTAGCAGCGGGGACTACTCGGTGGGTACGCCGAGGGCGGGGAGGACCACGGCGTCGATGTACGAGGCAAGGAAGGCCGACGTGGGCGGCCTGTCGTCGAGGACCGAGCAGGTGACGAAGGCGCCCAGCATCATGTGCACCACGAACTCCAGGGCGGGGCAGTCCGCGCGGACCTCGCCCCGGTCGACCGCGCGCTGGAGCACCCGGCGCGAGTCCGCGATCTCCGGCTCGATGATCTGGCTCCGGAACTCGCTCTGGAGGTCGGGATTCGCGTGCAGCGCCGTGGCCAGCCCGCGCATCAGCGCGCCGCTCTGCTCCAGGTCGGCGTCGTCCGCGCGCTCCATGAGGGCGTGGAAGTCGCCGCGCAGCGACCCGGTGTCGACCTCGTCGAGGTTCTTGACCGGCTTGTTGTGCCGGAGGGCCTTGACGACCAGCTGTGCCTTGCCGCCCCACTGGCGGTAGAGCGTGGCCTTGCTGGACCGGGTGCGAGCGGCCACGGCGTCCATGGTGAGGGCGTCGTAGCCGACTTCGCGGAGCAGGTCGAGCACGGCCGCGTACAGCTCGGCCTCACGCTCGGGGGTGATCCGACTGCGACGCGCGGTGGCAGCCTCAGCCATCTCTCTCACCTTCCTGCTCTGAACGGCACTGGTTCTGAACGGCACTGCTCGAACGACACTGTCTCGTACGTCACGAAGGTAGCGCACCTCCAAAGAAAACGAAACGGTTTCGTACGTGCGCTGCGTCACGAGGTGACACGGCCGCCGGTTTGTCAGAACTTGCCGCACTCCGTCCCCCGGCAAAGCATGAAAGCGTGACCTATCTGCGTCTGCCGCATCTCCATGACGACCTGCTGTGCTTCGTGGCCGAGGACGACCTCTGGCTCGCCCCGCTCGACGGCCCCGGCCGTGCCTGGCGGCTCACCGTCGACCGCACCAAGGTGGGACACCCCCGCTTCTCGCCCGACGGCCGCCATCTCGCGTACACGAGCTGGCGCAGTCTGGTGCCCGAGGTCCATCTCGCCCCGGTGGACGGCGGCCCGGGCCGGCAGGTGAGCCACTGGGGCAGCGCCGACACCCGGGTCTGCGGCTGGACCCCGGACGGCGAGATCCTGGCCGTGGCCTCGCACGGCGAGCCCTTCTCGTACTTCACCTGGGCCTACAAGGTCTCCCCCGACGGCCACCCGGGCCGCAAACTTCCCTGGGGCCCGGTCGCGGACATCCAGGTCGCCGATCTGGACGGGGAGCGCAAGTCCCTCCTCCTCACCGGCACCCCACCGCACGAACCGGCCTCCTGGAAGCGCTACCGGGGCGGCGCCACGGGCCGGCTGTGGCTGCACGGCGAACGGCTACTCGAAGGCCTGGACGGCCACCTGCACTCCCCCATGTTCGTCGGCGGCCGGATCGCCTTCCTCTCCGACCACGAGGGCGTCGGCAACCTCTACTCCTGCGCCTACGACGGCTCCGGCCTGCGCCGCCACACCGACCACGACGCCTTCTACGCCCGGCACGCCGCCAGCGACGGCACCCGGGTGGTGTACCAGTGCGCGGGCGACCTGTGGCTGGTCGACGACCTGTCCCCGGACTCCGAGCCGCGCCGGCTGGACGTACGGCTGGGCGGGCCGCGCACCGGGCGGCGTCCGTACCAGGTGGCGGCGGCCCAGCACGTCGACGGGATCTCGGTCGACGAGACCGGCCGGGCCGGCGCGGTCGTCGTACGCGGCAGCCTGTACTGGCTCACCCACCGGGACGGCCCGGCCCGCGCCCTCGCCGACACCCCGGGCGTCCGGGTGCGGATGCCGGAGATGCTCGGCGGGAGCGGGCGGGTGGCGTACGTGACGGACGCGGAGGGCGAGGACGCGATCGAGATCGCCTTCCTGCCCCGGGCGAGCGGCGTCCGCGGGCCGAGGCGGCTGGCCCCGGGGGCCCTGGGCCGGGTACGGGAGCTCGTGTCCGACCCGGAGGGCGAGCGGCTGGCGGTCGCCTCGCACGACGGCCGGCTGCTCCTCGTCGACGTGGCGGAGGGGTCCGACGGCGCGGTCACCGAGCTGATCCGGTCGGACAACGGGCCCGTGCGGGACCTCGCCTTCTCCCCGGACGGGGCCTGGCTGACCTGGTCGCACCCGGGCATCGGGCGGGCGCTGCGGCACATCAAACTGGCCCGGCTCGCCGGAACGGCGGACGGGGACAGGTTCGTCGTCGACGTCACCGACGGCCGCTTCGAGGACGAGAACCCGGTCTTCACACGCGACGGCCGCTACCTCGCCTTCCTGTCCTGGCGCGGCTTCGACCCGGTCTACGACGTGCACACCGGCGACCTGTCCTTCCCGCTGGGCTGCCGCCCGTACCTCGCGCCGCTGTCCTCCGCTACGCCCTCCCCGTTCGCGCTGAACCCTGAGGGCCGCCCGGCCGCCGGGGGCCTGGACCCGGTGGAGGACGACGAGAACGGCGACGGCGGCGCCGTGACCGTCGAGGCCGAGGGGCTGGAGAGCCGGGTCACGCCGTTCCCGGTGACCGCCTCCAAGTACTCGGCGCTGCACCCGGTCGCGGGCGGCGGGCTGGTGTGGCTGCGCTGGCCGATCTCGGGCGCGCTGGGCGAGACGTTCGCCAACCCGGACGACACCAGCGGCCGGCCGACCCTGGAGCACTTCGGCATCACCAAGGCCAGGAAGTCCGAACTCGCCCAGCACCTGGACTTCTTCGCGGTCAGCGGCGACGGAAGCCGGCTCGTGATCGTCGACGAGGGCGAACTGCGCGCGGTGCCCGCGACCGAGCCGGGCGACTCCGACTCGACGGTGTGGATCGACGCGCGCCGGATCCTGCACGTGGTCGACCCGGCGGCTCAGTGGCGGCAGGCGTACGAGGAGGCCGGGCGGCTGATCCGGGCGTACTTCTGGGAGCCGGGCATGTGCGGCATCGACTGGGAGGGGGTGCTGGACCAGTATCGTCCGCTGGTCGAACGGGTCGCCTCCCCGGACGAGTTCGCGGACCTGCTGCGCGAGGTGCTGGGCGAGCTGGGCACCTCCCACGCGTACGTGACCGCCGCCCGGCGCAACGAGGGCCCGCCGCACTACCAGCGCCGGCAGGGCCTGCTGGGCGCCAACTTCGTCCGCCGGGACGGCGGCTGGATGGTCAAACGGATCCTGGCCGGCGACTCCTCCGACTCCAGGGCCCGCTCACCGCTGGCCGGTACGGGCATCCGGGAGGGCGCGCTCCTCACCCATGTCGACGGCCGCCCGGTGGATCCGGACGCGGGCCCGTACCCGCTGCTGGCGGGCGCGGGCGGGACGACCGTGGAGCTGACCTTCTCCCCGGCGCAGGGCACGGGCCCGCCCCGGCGGGTCGCCGTCGTGCCGCTGACCGACGAACGGCCGTTGCGCTACCAGGACTGGGTGGCCAAACGCCGGGCGGTGGTGCGGGAGTTGAGCGGGGGACGGTGCGGTTACCTGCACATCCCGGACATGGGCGGTTCGGGCTGGGCTCAGTTCAACCGCGACCTGCGCATGGAGGTGTCCCGCCCGGCACTGATCGTGGACGTGCGCGGCAACGCGGGCGGACACATCAGCGAGCTGGTCATCGAGACGCTGAGCCGCACGATCCTGGGCTGGGACCTGACCCGCGACGCCCAGCCGGTCTCGTACACCGCGAACGCGCCGAGGGGCCCGGTGGTGGCCCTGGCCGACGAGGCGACCTCCTCCGACGGCGACATGATCACCGCCGCGTTCAAGCTGCTGAAGCTGGGCCCGGTGGTGGGGCAGCGCACCTGGGGCGGGGTGGTCGGCATGACCGGCCGCCACGAGCTGGGGGACGGCACGGTGATCACGGTGCCGATGAACGCGGCCTGGTTCGAGGCGTACGGCTGGTCGGTGGAGAACAAGGGCGTCGCCCCCGACGTCGACGTCCTGCGCACCCCGCTGGACTGGGCCGAGGGACGGCATGCCCAACTGGCCGACGCGGTGGAGCTGGCCCTGGGGCTGCTGGAGACCAACCCGCCCGCGACGCCGCCGGCCTACGGCGACGTACCGGACCGCTCCCGTCCGAAGCTGCCGCCGCGGACCCGGCCCGGGACGTGAGGAAGGGGCGCCCCCGCGCGGGGCACCCCTTCCTTTCAGCACGCGACGTCAGGCGTAGTCGTCCTGGTCGAAGCGGTCCTCCTGCTCGCGCTCACGCTCGCGGTCGCGATCGCGCTGCGGCTGCGAGGGGTCCATGTCCTCGTCACGCCGGCGGCCGCGGCCCTGCACCTGCTCGCGAGCCTGGTCCGCCTTCTCGCGGGCCTGGTTCTGCCACTGCTCGGACTTCTCCTGGAACTGGTCCTTCATACCCATGTGGGTTCACTCCCGTTGGGGGTGAGGGGATCTGGCTCGTTCAGATTCACACGGGCCGTGACCGTCCGCATGTCGATCACTCACGGAGCGTAGTGCGCTGCTGTTCGTCGGCCGCTCCACCCGCCCCGACCAGGCCCGTGCGGATGCCCGTCAGCCGGTCCGCGAACCGCCGCATCTCACGCCGGCCCACCGCCCCGATGACCCCGGGCAGGTAGCCGCGCACGCCCTGCATCCCGCGCAGCCACCACTGCCCGTAGACATGGCCCGACCTGCGCTCGATGCCGGCCACGAGCCGGTCCACCGCCGGTCCCAGCGGGTACGTCTTGTTGGACGGCCAGGGCAGCCGCTGCCTCAACTCTCGCATGACGTCGTCCTGGTCGGCCCCGCGCACCATGTCGGTGTCGGTCCACGACAGATAGCCGACTCCGACCGTCACGCCCCGGTACCCGACCTCGGCGCGCAGGCTGTGGGCGTACGCCTCCACGCCCGACTTGGACGCGCAGTACGCGGTCATCATCGGCGCCGGCGTGATCGCCGCGAGGGACGCGATCTGCAGCAGATACCCCCGGCTCTCCAGCAGCAGCGGCAGGAAGGCGCGGGCGGTCACCGCCGAGCCGATCAGGTTGACCTCGATCACCCGCCGCCAGGACTCCGGGTCGGAGTCGGCGAACGGCCCGCCGGTGGCGACACCGGCGTTGGCGACCACGATGTCGACCCGGCCGAAGCGCTCCTTGACCTCGCTCGCGACCCGGGCCATCGCCTCGTGGTCGGTGACGTCGGCGTGCCAGTGGTCGCTGTCGCTGTGCAGCCGCCCGGAGACCTGTTTGAGGGCGTCCGGCTCCAACCCGACCAGTGCGATCCGCACGCCGCGTGCGGAGAGCTTGCGGGCCAGCAACTCCCCTACCCCGCGCGCCGCCCCGGTCACCACGGCGACCCTGCCTTCGAGGCTCACCCTGCTCATGCGCTCTCCTCGGTGACGACCTGGATGTGTGCGTGGACGAGTTCACGTATCTTCCGGGTGACCAGCTCGGGCGCCTCGAGCGGCGTCATGTGGCCGATGCCGGGCAGCTCGGTGATCCCGGTGCAGTGCGGCAGCGCTTCGGCCAGGGCCCGGGCCCGCACCGGCGGTGTCAGCCGGTCCGCCGTACCGACGACCACGGCCGTGGGCGCGGTCAGCTCCCGTACGCCGTGGTCGAGGTCGAGCAGGTCCAGCACCTGCGACCAGGCGTGGCGGACCGTGCGGGGGCAGGCGTGCACGATGCGGGCGCAGGCCTCGACCACGTGCGGGGCCGAACCGGGGCCCATGGTCCCGTACTTGAGGATCCGGCGGGCCGGCGGTGTGACCGGGCCGAGCGGGGCGCGGGAGCCGAGGATCCGCCGGGTCAGCCAGGTCCGCAGCCGCCCGGGCCGCAGGGGGATGACGGTGGAGGCCGCGACCAGCTGCGAACTGCCCGTGCTGCACAGCAGGACGGCGGCCGTGTGCGCACGGAAGGCGGCTCTCCCGGAGGCCGCCATCACGGTCATGCCGCCCATGGAGTGCCCGGCGATCACGGCCTGTTCGCCGGGCGCGAGGGTCGCTTCGAGTACGGCTTCCAGGTCGTCGGCGAGCGCGTCGGTGCTGCACGCCGGGCTCGCCGGGCTGCGTCCGTGGCCGCGCTGGTCGTAGGCGATGACCCGGTGGTCGGCGGCCAGGGCGCGGATCTGAGGCGCCCAGAAGGCGGTCGAGCAGGTCCAGCCGTGGGCGAGGACGACGGCGGGGGCGCCCTCGGGCCCGTGCACCTCGACGTGCAGCCGGGCGCCGTCGGCGGAGACGGCGGTCAGTTCGCGCGCGGGAGCGGGCGGGGCGTAGGGGCCGGAGTCGACGGCGAGGAGGCGGCTCACGCGTCCACCCCGGCCTTCTTCGCGGCCTGCTGCTCAGCCATCTGCGTCACGGGGGCCCGCACGACGTCGTACTCCGTGAGGTCGACCCGTCGCGTCGCCCGCCGGAACTCGGCCGTCGTGCCGGGCCAGATGGTGGTGTTGCGGCCGCTCGCGTCGAGGTACCAGCTGGTGCAGCCGCCGGTGTTCCACACGGTGCGCTTCATCCGTTCCTGCACCCGGTGGTTCCAGGCGCGCACGGCGCCCGGGCGGGCGTCGAGGGCGACCCGGCCTCCCCCAGAGCCCGAAGGGCCTGGGGGGACCCCCAGGACGTCGAGCTGGCGGACGAAGTCGGCGAGGTAGTTCAGCTGCGACTCGATCATGAGGATCATCGAGGAGTTCCCGAGGCCGGTGTTGGGCCCGATGATCGTCACCAAGTTGGGGAAGCCGGCCGCACTGGCGCCGCGCAGGGCCTCCATGCCGCCCTTCCATGCCTCGGCGAGGGTCCGCCCGTCGGCGCCCACGACCCGGTCGGCGATGGGCATGTCGGTGACGTGGAAGCCGGTGCCGAAGACGATCGCGTCCACCTCGGCCTCGCTGCCGTCGGCGGCGACCAGGGCCGAACCGCGGACCTCGGCCAGGCCGCTCGCGACGACGTCCACATTCGGCTGCGCGATCGCCGGGTAGTACGCGCTGGACAGCAGGATCCGCTTGCAGCCGATGCGGTAGTCCGGAGTGAGCTTCGCCCGCAGGGCCGGGTCCTTGATGGCGCGGGCCATGTTGCGCTTGGCCAGCCGCTCGACGAGGCCGAGTTCGTTCGGGCGCTTGGTGAACGCCTGGACCTGCAACTCCCGGATGCCCCACAGCAGTCCGCGCCGCAGCTGCGAGGTGATGGGCAGTTGCCGGTGCAGCCACCGCTCGGGCCCGCTGATGGCCCGGTCGACACGGGGCATGACCCACGGCGGGGTGCGCTGGAAGAGGGTGAGCCGGGAGACGTCCGGCTGGATGGACGGCACGATCTGGGCGGCCGAGGCGCCGGTCCCCACCATGGCGACGCGCTTGCCGCGCAGGTCGTAGTCGTGGTCCCAGCGGGCGGAGTGGAAGACCTTGCCGGGGAAGGAGTCCAGGCCGGGGATGTCCGGCACCTTCGGGTCGGACAGCGGCCCGGTGGCCGACACGACGATGTCCGCCGACAGGTTTCCGCTGCTGGTCTCGATGTCCCAGCACAGCCGCTCGGCGTTCCACGTCATCCGCTTCACCTCCGAGTCGAAGCGGATGTGTGGCCGCAGCCGGAAGGTGTCCGTCACGTGTTCCAGGTAGGCGCGGATGTGCTCGTGCCCCGAGAAGGTGCGCGGCCAGTCGGGATTGGGCGCGAAGGAGAAGGAGTACAGGTGGGACGGCACATCGCACGCACAGCCCGGGTAGCTGTTGTCCCGCCAGGTGCCGCCGACGCTGCCGGCCCGCTCCAGCACGACGAAGTCGGTGATCCCCTCCCGGCGCAGCCGCACGGCGGCCCCCAGCCCGCCGAACCCGGACCCGACCACCGCGACCCGCACATGCTCGTGTTCGCGCTCGCCCATGCCGACACCTCCACACACCACGAGAACCATGCCAGTGAACACTGGCGCAATGGGAGCGTAGGGCAGCACCGTACCGCTGGGTAGGGGGCGGGCCAGGAAAGTTACCCTCGGTACGCCTTAAGGTGCCCAGGTGGCCGAGAAGCGTGAATACCGCATGGAAGAGCTGGCCCGCATGGCCGGGATCACGGTGCGCACCCTGCGCTTCTACCGCGAACGCAAGCTGATCCCGCCACCCCGCCGCGAGGGCCGCATCGCCTGGTACGACGACCAGCACCTGGCCCGGCTGCGCACGATCACGGCCCTGCTGGAGCGCGGCCACACCCTCAGCGGCATCGCGGAACTGGCGGAGGCCTTCGACCACGGCCGGGACGTCGGCGACCTGCTCGGCGTCGGCGGCCCCACCGAGGAGGAACCGGTCCACCTCACACCCGAGGAACTCGCCGACCACTTCGCAGGCGAGGCCACCCCGGAGAACCTCGCCGCCGCCATGGAACTCGGCTACCTCGGCACCGACGGCGGCGAGATCGTCCACATCAGCCGCCGCCTCCTGGACGTCTCCTCGGCCCTGGTCCGCGAGGGCATCCCGCTCGCGGAGGTCCTCGGCGCCGCCCAGGAGGTCCGCACCCACGCCGACGCCCTGGCCGACCTCTTCACGACCCTGGTCCTGCGCCACGCCTCCGACCAGGACCTCCCCCGCCTGCGCCCGCTGGCACGGAGCGTGGTGGAGGCGGAGCTGTCGCTGGCGCTGGACCGGAGGATGCGCGGGGGCGGGCGCTGACGGCCGGCAGGTCCTAACGGTCGTAGGCGACGGTCACCGGCGCGTGGTCGGACCACCGCTCCGCGTGCGTGGCGGCCCGCTCCACGAACCCCTTGACGGCCCGCTCGGCGAGGCCGGGGGTCGCGAGGTGGTAGTCGATCCGCCAGCCGCTGTCGTTATCGAAGGCCCGCCCACGGTAGGACCACCAGGAATACGGCCCCTCCGTGTCCGGGTGCAGGGCCCGGACGACGTCGACGTACCCTCCGTCAGCCGGGTCGAGGACCCGCCCCAGCCACTCCCGCTCCTCCGGCAGGAACCCGGAGTTCTTCTGGTTCGCGCGCCAGTTCTTCAGGTCGGCCTGCTGGTGGGCGATGTTCCAGTCGCCGCAGACCAGCACCTCGCGCCCCTCGGCGGCGGCACGCTGCCGCAGCCCCTTGAGGTAGGCGAGGAACTCGCCCATGAAGCGTTCCTTCTCGTCCTGCCGCTCGGTGCCGACCTCACCCGAGGGCAGGTACAGCGAGGCGACGGTGACCCCCGGCAGATCCGCCTCCACGTACCGTCCGCTGCCGTCGAACTCGGCGGACCCGAAGCCGACCTGCACCCGGTCGGGCTCGCGGCGGCTGTACAGGGACACTCCGGCCCGCCCCTTGGCGGCGGCCGGCGCGTGCACCACATGCCACCCCTCGGGCGCACGGACGTGCTCCGGCAGCTGCTCCGGCTCGGCCCGCACCTCCTGCAGGCACAGCACATCGGCTTCGGTCCCCGCGAGCCACTCGACGAAGCCCTTCTTCGCGGCGGCACGCAGCCCGTTCACATTCACAGAGGTCACAGTGAGCACCCGGGCACGATACCGGCACGCTGGACGAGGTCCAGTTCCGGATCGAATACGGTAGCGGCCATGCGCATACGCCGGGTCTCCTTCGACCACCCCGACGCCGTGAAGCTGAACGACCAGGTCCAGGCCGAGTACGCCGTCCGCTACGGGGACGACGGCGATGCCACGCCCATGGCCGCCGCGGACTTCGACCCGCCGAACGGCGTCTACCTGATCGCGTACGACGAGGACGGCACCCCCGTCGCCTCGGGCGGCTGGCGCGCCCAGGACACGAACGGCGAGGGCAACCTGGACGGCGACGCCGAGCTCAAGCGCATGTACGTGATCGAACAGATGCGCGGCCGGGGCCTCGCCCGCCGCATCCTGTCCGCCCTGGAGGAGGACGCCCGGCTCGCCGGCCGCGTCCGCATGGTCCTGGAGACCGGCACGAAGCAGCCGGAGGCCATCGCCCTCTACACCTCCAGCGGCTACGAGCCGTGCGCCAAGTTCGGCTACTACCGCCACTACGACTCGAGCCGCTGCTTCGCGAAGCGGCTCTGATCAGCTGGAGATCGTCCCGAGCAGCGGGGAACGGGGTCGCCGACGGCAAGGGCACGCGCGAGGCACCAAAGGCCGCTCGCGCTGCGACCCTCTCTTACCAGACCGTGGTGTCGGCGGGCACCCGGATGATGGCGGCGATGGCTCGCCGGGAGCCCGGCAGCGTGGAGCTGCTCCTCGCCACACTGCCGGACGCCTTCCGGTGGGTCCGTTTCCTGCCCGAGCCCGACCTCCACGCCTTCGCCGTCGAACCCCGGGAGACCTGCTGGATCACCTTCGCCGGTACACAGTGCAGCCAGGTTGGCGCCGGCACTGTGCCCCAGCAGATCCATCCGGTCAAGGCGGAGGTGCTGACGCAGGGCGTCGACGTCGCCGACAAGTCGGTCGCAGCGATACGAGGCGGTGTCGTCAGGGATCGCGGACTGGCCGGTGCCACGGAGGTCGAGCATGATCAGGCGGTGATGCGCGGAGAGACCTCCGAGGTCACCGAGGTAGGCGGAGGCCCGCATCGGGCCCCCGGGCAGGCAGACCACAGGAAGGCCGTCGCCGATGACGTGGTACGCCAGCTCGGTTCCGTCATACGCCGCGAAGGTGGGCATGTCCGAGACCCTGTCAAGAACGCTCAGGCGCAGCAACCGAGTTGCGCCCAGGGGACGTTGCACATTCCCAACTGCCAGATGCGTCTTGGCCTTGCTCGCAGGCATCGGGCAGCTTGAGCATGGCCCGCAGCGGAGCCTCGTGGCCGGTCGCGATGTCTTCAGCGGCCTGAGACGGCGCCCCGCCCCAGCTCCGATCAAGGACCGCTGCCCTCCATCGCCCCGGACAGAGTTGTGCAGGCTTCGGAAACGACAAAGATCCCGACCGATCGTGAAGATCGGCGGGATCTCGGTCAACCGCCCCCGAGCGAACTCAAGAACAGTCGTGCGTGGACCTGAGGGGATTTGAACCCCTGGCCCCCTCGATGCGAACGAGGTGCGCTACCGGACTGCGCCACAGGCCCTTGCAACGAGTGAAACCTTAGCACCCCGATCGGCCTGCTTGGAAATCCGTTCCCGAGGGGCCGTCACCTGCGGCTTCGCGGGGCTACTCGTTGGCGGCCCGGGGCCGCTCCCCGTCCTCGTACTGGTCGAACAGCGGCGTGCGGCCGCGCTCCCGCGCCCGCCGTGCGGAGGCAGCCCGGCGGGCGTCGGTGCGCCCGTCGTCGTCCGCCGCGTCGTGCGGATGGGGGTCCGCCTCGGCCGGGTCGGCGGCGTCGGTCTCGGGCTCCGCGTCGGGGGCGACCGTGCTGGAGCGGGCCGAGCTCCAGGTGTCGGGGGCGCCCAGGTCCACGTCGCTGGTGGCCCGGGGGGCGACCGGTGCGGTCACGTACGTCGGCAGCGGCACCGGCACCGGCTCCCAGCTGTCGCCGCCCTGCCCGGGCCGCCGCTGCCGCTCGCGCTGCTGGTCGACCCACTCGGCGTGGTCGGTCTGCTCGACGAGGGCGCGCCGGTCCGCCGCGAGGGCCGACAGGCCGGGGTCGGTCACCGGCCCGGGTCCCTCCCCCGGTTCGTCGGCCTCGTCATCGGTCAGGGAGCGCCGACGGGGCTGGCGCTGGCGCTCCCGCAGCCGCTGGGCCGCGGCCTCGGCCCGGCGGCGGTCCATCTGGTACGCGAAACGGCGGCGCTCCTGGGAGCGCAGGTGCGCGATGTAGACGCTGAGCATGACGGCGGGCACACCGGGGGCCCACAGGAACGCCAGTCCCCCGACCGCGGCGACGATCGCGCCGAGTGTGAAGGCGAGGAACAGCATGGTGGTGGTGCGCCGGCGGCGCGCGAGCACCTTCGAGCGCCGGGCCCGCGCCGCGGCCGCCTCGGCCTGCGGGGACATGCGCCGGGCCGCGGGCACGCGGCTGCGCGCGCGTTCGGCTCCCGCCGCTGCCGCCGCTGCCGCCGCGCTCGGCGCGGGCGGCGCCGGGCGGGCCGGCTGCTCGGGGGCGGGCGACGGTACGGGTGCCTGGGTCTGCGGACGGGTCTTGGACACGGCGAAGGCCCGGACGTCCACCGACTCGGTGACGGCGTCCAGGTCGTCGGCGTCCCGCTCCCCCTCGTCGGTGGAGCGCGCCTGCAGGTCCCTGGCGTATCGGCGCTCCATCCCCGCCCGTCCGGACAGCAGCCGGATGGCGGTGCTGAAGCGTTCCGTCGGACGGGCCTCGTTCAGCTCGTCCTGCCTACGGAGCCACATCGGCACCAAGTAGGCGGCCCAGGCCCCGACAATGACTGCGTAGATGAGGCCGCTGCTGCTCACGCCTCACACCGTAGAGGGGTTTGCGTGAGGCCATCCGCCAATTGAGCCGGTGTGTCGCACGATCTGGCTGATATTTCGAACTTTTTTTGCGACAGATGCGATCAGCGGACCACTCAGGCCGGAATTCATTGCCCCAAGACGGTCATCACGCGATCAATTTCGAACAAGTATTCAATTTCCGGGGCGGTGCCGGATTCCCGGATTACTCTGCGATCGTGCCCGGTGCCAGCGTCTGAGCAGCCCGTCCGGCACCTCTTCCGCCGTGAGCGCGAAGACCAGATGGTCGCGCCAGCCGCCGTCGATGTGGAGATAGCGGGGCCGCAGGCCCTCCTCGCGGAATCCGAGTTTCTCCACCACCCGGCGGCTGGGGCCGTTCTCGGGTCGAATGCAGACCTCGATGCGGTGCAGTCCGACCGTGCGGAAACAGTGGTCCACGACGAGCGCGACCGAGGTCGGCATCACGCCGCGGCCGGCCACCCCCTCGTCGACCCAGTACCCGACGTGCCCCGAGCACATCGATCCCCAGGTGATCCCGGCGACCGTCAACTGCCCGACCAGCCGCCCCTGGTACTCGATGACGAAGGGCAGCATCCGGCCCGCGTTCGCCTCCGCCCTGAGGTGGCGGACCATCTGGCGGAAGGTCGGGCGGTGCCCCATCGGCCCGCCGGGCGCGGGCGGCGGAATCGTGGCCTCCCAGGGGCGCAGCCAGTCGCGGTTGCGCCGGTTGACCTCGCGCCACGCCCGCTGGTCGCGCAGCTTTATCGGCCTGAGGACGATGTCGCCGTCCACCAGCTCGACGGGCCAGGACGGGCTGTTCAGCTCACACCCCCGCTGCCGGGTCTGGGGTGGTCGCCGCCGCGGAGCTGCTCGACGGCGTGGACGAGCAGCGGCTCCAGGACGGCCAGGCCGTCCTTCACACCGCCGCTGGATCCGGGCAGATTGACGATCAGCGTGCCCCCGGTCACTCCGGCCAGGCCCCGGGAGAGCGCCGCGGTCGGCACCTTCTCCCGGCCGAAGGCCCTGATGGCCTCTGCGATGCCCGGCACCTCGTGGTCGATCACCCGGCGGGTGGCCTCGGGGGTGCGGTCGGTGGGCGAGATGCCGGTGCCGCCCGTGGTGACGATGACGTCGTAGCCGGTCTCGACCCCGGCGCGCAGGGCCGCCTCCACGGGGTCGCCGTCGGGGACGACCTGGGGACCGTCGACCTCGAAGCCGAAGCGCTTCAGACCGTCCGAGATCAGCGGGCCGCCCTTGTCCTCGTAGATCCCGGCGGCGGCCCGGTTCGAGGCCGTGACGACGAGAGCGCGGTAGGTCATGCCCGGCTCCAGTCGCCCGACTTGCCGCCCGTCTTCTCCTCCACCCGTACGTCCGTGATGACCGCTCCCTTGTCGACCGCCTTGACCATGTCGATCACGGTGAGCGCGGCGACGGAGACCGCGGTGAGGGCCTCCATCTCGACACCCGTGCGGTCCGTCGTCTTCACGGTGGCCAGGATCTCCACGGCGTCGTCCGCGACCGACAGGTCCAGTTTCACACCGGACACCGACAAGGGGTGACAGAGCGGGATCAGGTCGGGGGTGCGTTTGGCACCCATGATCCCGGCGATCCGCGCGGTCGCGAGGGCGTCGCCCTTGGGGACGCCCTCGCCGCGCAGCAGTTCGATCACGCGGGGCGAGACGAGGACGCGTCCGCTGGCGCGGGCGGTGCGCGCGGTCACGTCCTTCTCGGAGACGTCGACCATGCGGGCGGCGCCCGCCTCGTCGATGTGCGTCAGCCGGTCCTGTGCGGGGCCGTCCCGCGTGGGTGGGTCCTGCGTGCTCATGCTGTGTGGCGCTCCCGGTCCGGGCCCGTCGCGGTGCGGCGCACGGGCCTGTTGTGCGCGACACGGTACCCCCAACCAGCGCCTCTCAGCCGAGCAGGACCACCTCGACCTCGGTGCCGGGCTCGACGGACTCGGTGTCCTCGGGGACGACGATCAGCGCGTCGGCGTGGGCGAGGGCCGCGACCAGGTGGGATCCGGCACCGCCGACCGGGGTGACCCGCCCCTCGGTGTACGTGCCGCGCAGGAACTGGCGGCGGCCCTTCGGGGAGGTCAGCGCCTTGTCCGCGGCCAGGGCCGCCCGGGTCGTGGGGCGGTGGACGTCCTGAAGGCCCATGAGGGTGCGGATGGCGGGGCGGACGAACAGCTCGAAGGAGACGTACGACGACACCGGGTTGCCGGGCAGGGCCAGCAGGGGGGTGTGGTCGGGGCCGATGGAGCCGAAGCCCTGGGGTTTGCCGGGCTGCATGGCGAGCTTGCGGAACTCGATGCCGCTGCCGGCCTCGTCCTCGTCAGCGACGTGGGACAGGGCCTCCTTGACCACGTCGTACGCCCCGACGCTCACGCCGCCGGTGGTGACCATCAGGTCGGCGCGGACCAGCTGGTCCTCGATGGCGGAGCGCAGGGTCTCGGCGTCGTCGGCGACGGCGCCCACCCGGTAGGCGAGGGCACCGGCGTCGCGGGCGGCGGCGGTGAGGGCGAAGCTGTTGGAGTCGTAGATCTGACCGGTGCCCAGGTCCGTGTCCGGCTGGACGAGTTCGCTGCCGGTGGAGAGCACCACCACGCGCGGGCGCGGGCGTACGCGGACGGTGCCGCGGCCGATCGCGGCGAGCAGGCCGATCTGGGGCGGGCCGAGGATCGTGCCGGCCTCCAGGGCGCGGTCGCCGGCCCTGACGTCGCTGCCCTTGGCGCGCACGTGCGCGCGTGCCGCGGCCGGGCGGTACACCTGCACCTGCCCGGTGGCGCCCTCGGGGCCGAGGCTGCGGGCGCGCATCCCGCGCACCGGGCCCTCGCCGAGCCCGCCGTCGGTCCACTCGACGGGCACGACCGTCTCGGCGCCGGGCGGCAGCGGGGCGCCGGTCATGATGCGGGCGGCCTGGCCGGGGCCCACGTGGAGCAGCTCGGCCTGGCCCGCGGCGACGTCCCCGACGACCTCGAGGGCCGCCGGGAACTCCTCGCTCGCGCCCGCCACGTCGGCGACCCGTACCGCGTAGCCGTCCATCGAGCTGTTGTCGAAGGGCGGCAGGGACACCGGCACCGTGATGTCCTCGACGAGGACACACCCCTGGGCGTCGAGCAGGTGCAGCTCGATGGGTTCCAGGGGGCGGACGGTGGCGAGGATGTCCTCCAGGTGCTCGTCCACCGACCACAGGTGGTCGGGGCCCGAGTGGTCCTGGCCGGTGACGCGGGTCGCGGCGCTGCTCAACGTGCTACATCTCCTCGGCTACGTAACTGCGAAGCCAGGTCCGGAAGTCCGGGCCCAGGTCTTCACGTTCGCATGCGAGTCGGACAATGGCACGCAGGTAGTCGCCGCGGTCGCCGGTGTCATAGCGGCGGCCCTTGAAGACGACGCCGTGCACCGGGCCGCCGGTCTTCCCCGCGGCGGTAGCCGCTGATGAATGCGTCTCGGCGAGCTGCTGGAGGGCGTCGGTGAGCTGGATCTCGCCGCCACGGCCCGGCTCGGTCCGGCGCAGTATGCCGAAGATGTGCGGGTCGAGGACGTAGCGGCCGATGATCGCGTAGTTGGACGGGGCGTCGGCCGGGTCGGGCTTCTCGACGAGGCCGCCGACCTTGACGACGTCGCTGTCCTCGGTGGTCTCGACGGCCGCGCAGCCGTAGAGGTGGATCTGCTCGGGAGCGACCTCCATGAGTGCGACGACGCTGCCGCCGCGCTGCTCCTGGACCTCGACCATGCGCTGCAGCAGCGGGTCCCGGGGGTCGATCAGGTCGTCACCGAGGAGGACGGCGAAGGGCTCGTCACCCACGTGCGGCGCGGCGCACAGGACGGCGTGGCCGAGGCCCTTGGGGTCGCCCTGGCGGACGTAGTGCATGGTCGCGAGGTCGCTGGACTCCTGCACCTTGGCGAGACGGCGGGCGTCGCCCTTCTTCTGCAGGGCCGATTCCAGCTCGTAGTTGCGGTCGAAGTGGTCCTCGAGGGGACGCTTGTTGCGGCCCGTCACCATGAGGACGTCGTCGAGACCCGCGGCGACTGCCTCCTCGACCACGTACTGGATCGCGGGCTTGTCCACGACCGGCAGCATCTCCTTGGGAGTGGCTTTGGTGGCCGGCAGGAACCGGGTACCGAGGCCTGCTGCGGGAATGACAGCCTTGCTGATCCGAGGGTGCGACTGAGTCATGCCCGCCACCTTATCCGGTGCCTTTGCATGGAATCTGCGGCTCCGGTTCATAGGCGCTCATATGAGCGTATTGCCATAGTTCGGGAGCAACCATTGAGCCCTATCGCACGTCCGGGCGAGCCTGACAAGCGCGCTTTGCGGCGCGGACTCCTCGCGGTGAGGAGCAGGTTGACGGCGGATGACCTGCGGGAAACGTCGTCGGCACTGGCCGGTCGGGCGCTGGAGCTGCCCGAGTTGGCGCGGGCCGGCACGGTGGCCGCGTACGTCTCGGTGGGGAGTGAACCCGGAACGCTCGCGCTCCTGGACGCTCTGCGCGCCCGGGGCGTGCGCGTGCTGCTGCCGGTGCTGCTCCCGGACAACGACCTCGACTGGGGCGTGTACGAGGGCGAGGGCTCGCTGGCGCGGGTCCAACACGGCGGCAGGATGGCCCTCTTCGAACCCGCGGGCGAGCGCCTCGGGCCGGAGGCGGTGACGAGGGCCGACGCCGTGCTGCTGCCGGGGCTCGCGGTGGACGCGCGCGGGATGCGGCTGGGCCGGGGCGGCGGCTCGTACGACCGGGTGCTGGCGCGGCTGGAGCGGGCGGGGGCCCGGCCTTCCCTGGTGGTGCTGCTGTACGACGCGGAGGTGGTCGAGCACGTCCCCGAGGAGCCGCACGACCGGCCGGTGCACGCGGTGGTGACACCGTCGGGCGTACGGCGGTTCCGGCAGGAGCCCTGACACGGAACGGCCCTCCACGCGTGCGTGGAGGGCCGTCCGGCTGCCGGTTGTCTGCCGTGTCAGTGGCTCACGGCTTGAGCACCAGCTTGTCGGTCGTGTTCTTCTCGACCGCCTGGTCCGAGAAGGACCAGGGCAGCAGTTCGCCGTCGGCCCACTTGTCCGTCTGGTCGATGTAGTGGGCGCTGTAGGCGTGCCCGGAGGCGCCGGTGAGGTTGATCCAGCGGGACTTGTCGAGGTCGCCGAGGTTCACCACCATCCGCATGGACGGCACCCACACGACCCCGTAGCCGCCGGCGGCGTTCCAGCCGGTCGCGTTGACTGTCGCCTCGCCGCCGCCGAGCTCCCAGGGACCGCGGTTGAGGGCGTACTGCAGGAAACCGGGGCCCGCGGTGCCGAGGGTCTGGTTCTTCAGGAACAGGCGGTGCAGCCGGCCCCAGCTCCAGCTGTCGATGTCCTTGCCGAGCTTGGCGGTCAGCTCCCAGCGGGCGTCGATCAGGGCCCGCTTGAACAGCTCGTCGCGGTTGTCGGCGGCGGGGCGGGTGCGCACCTCGGGCGTCTTCCACCAGTCACTGTCCGGCTGCTCCATGAGTCCCCGGACGACCTCGAACCAGCGGTCGCCGCCGTCCGGCTGCGCCTGGTCGGGGTCGCGCTGGCCGCACTCGCGGACCTTCGCGGCCTCGTCGGCGGGACCGGTGGTGTTGACCGGCTCGACCCACAGGCACTGGCCCTTGGGCCGCAGCTCCTTGGGCAGCTTGTTGCCGAAGGCGAGCTTGAGGACGTTGCGCCAGACCGCGTTGAAGTACGCGGCGGCCGCCGAGTCGGCGTCCTGGGTGTAGTCCCAGCCCTCGAGGAGCTTCTGCGCCTCGCGGACGTCCTCGCTCTCGGGGTCGATCTTGAGCAGCGTGGGCACCAGCAGTCGGGCGATCTCGCTGCTGTTGTCCAGCTGCATCTGCCGCATGTCGTCGGTGGAGACCTTGCCGCCGTCCTTGATCTTCGACTCGATCAGGTCGGTGATCCGCTGGCTGCGTGTGCCGTAGCCCCAGTCCGTGGTGAGCGTGTAGGGGTATTTGTCCGGGTCGATCACGGCCTGGTTGGCGGTGACGATGTAGCCGCGGTCCGGGTTGTACTCGTAGGGCAGCTCGTCCTGCGGGATGTAGCCGGTCCAGCGGTAGTCGGGGTCCCAGCCGGGCGCCGGGACGGAGCCGTCGTCGCCCTTCGCGCGCGTGGGGATCTTCCCCGGCAGGGTGTAGCCGATGTTGTCCTGGGTGTCGGCGTACACGAGGTTCTGCGAGGGCACGTCGAACAGCGCGGCGGCCTCGCGGAAGTCGGTCCAGTCCTTCGCCCGGTCCATGGCGAAGACGGCGTCCATGGTGGTGCCCGGCTGCAGGGCGGTCCAGCGCAGCGCGACACCGTAGCCGTCGCCTCTGTCGGGTGCGGCGGTGTCGACGGTGGCCTTCTTGCCGACCTTCACGAGCTCGTCGGAGCGATCGGAGAGCAGGGGCATCCCGTCCTCGGTCTGCCGTACGACGATCTTCTTGGACTCACCCCCGGCGACCTTGATGGTCTCCTCGCGCGTCTCGAAGGGCTTGACCTTGCCGTCGTACAGGTAGCCGTCGCCGGTGATCTTCTCCAGGTAGAGGTCGGTGACGTCCACGCCGGAGTTGGTCATGCCCCAGGCGATGTCCTGGTTGTGGCCGATTATCACCCCGGGCATGCCGGCGAATGTGTAGCCGCTGACGTCGTACTGGCAGGTGCTGGAGACGCTGCGGCAGTGCAGGCCCATCTGGTACCAGACGGACGGCAGCGAGGGCGACAGGTGCGGGTCGTTGGCCAGCAGCGGCTTGCCGGTGATCGTGTGCTTCCCGCGGACGACCCAGGAGTTGGAGCCGATGCCGTCGCCGTTCACGCCGACGGCCGGCGGGAGGTCGTCCAGGACCTGGGTGAGGCCGGTGAGCTGGCTGTCCAGATTCGAGGTGCCGGAGGCGCCCGCGGCGCCGGATGTGTCCTGAGCCGTGCCCGAGGCTCCCGCGGTGCCTGCGGTTCCTGCTGCGGTGCCGCCGGTCCCGTTCGCGCCGGGGGTGCCGTTCGTCCCGGACGTTCCGCTGGTTCCGGACGCGCCGTTCGCACCGCCTTGTCCGAACGCCTCCGTCAGCTCGCTGTACTGCCCCTCCTGGACGATCGCCTTGTTCCGGCTGTAGGGGTACTCCGGGTACAGGTCGGCGATCTGCTTCGGGCCGAGGCGGCTGGTCAGCAGGGCGCGGTCGATCTCGTCCTGCATGTTGCCGCGCAGGTCCCAGGCCATCGCCTTCAGCCAGGAGATCGAGTCGACCGGGGTCCACCGCTGCGGCTTGTAGTCGTTGGTGAAGCCCAGCGCCGCGTACTCCAGTGAGATGTCCTTGCCGTCCTTGCCCTGGAGGTAGGCGTTGACCCCCTTGGCGTAGGCCTGGAGGTACTGCTTCGTGGCGGACGACAGCTTGGTGTCGTACTCCTGCTTGGCGACCCGGTCCCAGCCCAGGGTGCGCAGGAACTCGTCGTTGTCGACCTGGCTCTTGCCGAACATCTCCGACAGGCGCCCGGCCGCCATGTGGCGGCGGACGTCCATCTCGTAGAACCGGTCCTGCGCCTGGACGTAGCCCTGCGCCATGAACAGGTCCGCGTCGGAGGAGGCGTAGATCTGCGGGATGCCGTGAGCGTCGCGTTTGACCTCGACGGGTCCCGAGAGGCCCTGGAGCGGGAGGGTGCCCTTGGTCTGCGGGAAGGAGGCCCGGACGGTGCTGACGGTCCAGTACCCCCCGAAGCCGATACCCCCGATGAGGGCCAGCACCAGGACGAGCACGATCAGACGGGCTTTTCGCCCCTTTCTCCTGCCGGACTTGGCGGGCTGCTGACCCGTGGAGGCGGTGGTGTTGGGGGGCATCGCTGTCCTTGCTGTCCTAACGCGAGCGGCAGGTTCGGCTGTGCTTTTAACTGAGCGCTGGAGCAACGATAGGCGCAGGGCCTTGCGGCCCTTGACGCGGAGTCGGGAACCGGCACGGACGGACGTTCGATCTTGCCCTCTCGAACGTCAAGAAATCGTCAAGAGTTAGGTAAGGTAACGAAGTAGTCGGCGCGATGCGCCACAGCTTCATGTGCGATGTACGTGAGCCCACGCGCGTGCGTGCGGGCCAGGGAAGGAATCGGCCGCTGACTGTTCACCACCTCAACCAGCTCCTGCTCGTCTGCTCGCTCGTCCTGCTCGTCGCCGTCGCAGCGGTACGGATCTCCTCGCGCAGCGGGCTCCCCAGCCTGCTCGTGTACCTGGGCATCGGCGTCGCGATGGGCCAGGACGGCATCGGGGACATCCACTTCGACAACGCCGAGCTGACCCAGGTCATCGGGTACGCGGCGCTGGTCGTGATCCTGGCCGAGGGCGGCCTGGGCACGAAGTGGAAGGAGATCAAGCCGGCCCTGCCGGCCGCCACCGTGCTGGCGCTGGCGGGTGTGGCGGTGAGCGTCGGGATCACGGCCACGGCCGCGCACTACCTGATCGGGCTGGAATGGCGGCAGGCGCTCATCATCGGGGCGGTCGTCTCCTCGACCGACGCGGCGGCCGTGTTCTCCGTGCTGCGCAAGATCCCGCTGCCCGCGCGCGTGACGGGCACGCTGGAGGCGGAGTCCGGCTTCAACGACGCCCCCGTGGTCATCCTCGTGGTGTCCCTGTCCACGGCCGGGCCGGTGGACCAGTGGTACGTGCTCCTGGGCGTGATCCTGCTGGAGCTGGCCATCGGCGCGGCCATCGGGCTCGCGGTGGGCTGGCTGGGCTCCCTGGGCCTCAGGCACGTGGCGCTGCCCGCGTCCGGCCTCTATCCGATCGCCGTGATGGCGATCGCCGTGGTGGCGTACGCGGCGGGCGCGCTGGCCCACGGCAGCGGCTTCCTCGCGGTGTATCTCGCCGCGATGGTCATGGGCAACGCGCGGCTGCCGCACTGGCCGGCCACGCGCGGGTTCGCCGACGGGCTGGGCTGGATGGCCCAGATCGGCATGTTCGTCCTGCTCGGCCTGCTGGTCACCCCGCACGAGCTGGGCGCCGACTTCGTGCCCGCGCTGGTCATCGGGCTGGTGCTGACGATGGTGGCGCGTCCGCTGAGCGTGGTGTTCTGCCTGTCGCCGTTCCGGGTGCCGTGGCAGGAGCAGGCCCTGATGTCCTGGGCGGGCCTGCGCGGGGCCGTGCCCATCATCCTGGCGACGATCCCCATGGTGGCGGGCCTGGACGCCAGCCGCCGGATCTTCAACATGGTCTTCATCCTGGTCGTCGTCTACACCCTCGTCCAAGGGCCGACGCTGCCCTGGCTGGGCCGCAAGCTGCACCTCGGTGACGGTTCGGAGGCCGCCGACCTCGGCATCGAGTCGGCCCCGCTGGAGCGGCTGCGCGGGCATCTGCTGTCCGTGGCGATCCCGGGCGGATCGAAGATGCACGGCGTGGAGGTGGCCGAACTGCGCCTGCCGCACGGTGCCGCCGTGACGCTCATCGTGCGGCAGGGCGAGTCCTTCGTGCCGCTGCCGACGACGATATTGCAGCGGGGAGACGAGCTCCTCGTCGTCGCCACGGACCCCGTCCGGGACGCGACCGAGCGCCGGCTGCGGGCGGTGGGGCACGGCGGCAAGCTGGCGGGGTGGCTGGGGACGGACGGGGCGGCGAGCCCTTGACGGCCCTTGTGGACCGTTCCCGTTTGTAAGGTGAGCCGCCCCATGGTGCTCACTTTCACAGGCACGCCCCCCATGATCCCTGTACGATGAAGGCGTTACCCAGATCGAACCAACTCTGCCTGACGCAGAGCTGGCGCGACCGTATGGCGGTCGGGACACCCCTCCTCACCGGGCCCCGGCATCTACCGCAGTTCCGCGCAAGAGGACAGCTCTCGGCGCCGCCCCCTGACCGGGCCGCGCTACCAGGCGGCAGAAAGGCACGGGCCGTGGAGTCCACGGTCACCTCGGAGAAGCCGAAGGACCCGAAGACCTCGGAGCACCCGGCATCCTCCGCCCGCCCGGGATACGGCCGGCTGCTGCGCACCCGCGGCGCCTGGACGTTCCTGCTCCCCGGCTTCGCGGCACGCCAGCCGTTCGCGATGCTGACGATCTCCATCGTGCTGCTGGTGCAGCACACCACCGGCTCCTACGGGGCGGCGGGCGCCGCCGCGGCCGTCACCGGTGTCTCCATGGCCCTGTTCGCGCCCTACAGCGGCCGCCTCGCCGACCGCTACGGGCAGCGTGCCGTGCTGGTCCCCGGGGTGCTGCTGCACGCCCTGTCCGGGCTGACGCTGACCGCGCTGGCGCTCATGGACGCACCCCTGTGGGCGGTGTTCGTGGCGGCCGTCCCCACCGGTGCCTCGGTGCCGCAGGTCGGGCCCATGGTGCGGGCCCGCTGGGGTGTGAAGCTCAAGGACTCGCCCCTGATGACGACCGCGGCGGCCTTCGAGTCCGTCACGGACGAACTGACCTTCGTCGTCGGGCCGCTGCTGGCCACCGCCCTGTGCACGGCCGTCGACCCGGCCGCCGGACTGGTCACGGAGGCCTCGCTGACCCTGGTCGGCGGCCTGCTGTTCGCCGCGCAGAAGAGCACCCAGCCCTCGGTCTCCGGCGGCGGGCACGCGCGCGTGGAGCACGTCTCGGCACTGCGCGTCCCCGGGGTACGCGTGCTGATCGTGATCTTCCTGGGCATCGGCACCGTCTTCGGCGGCATGCAGGTCTCCCTGGCCGCGTTCACCGAGTCGATCGGCGAGCCGGGCCTGAACGGCGTCCTCTACGGCACCTTCGCCGCGGGCAACATGCTCTCCGGCCTCGTCTGCGGCGCGATCGCCTGGCGGGCGGCCCCGCAGAAGCGCCTGGTCATCGGCTACACCGCGCTCGCCCTCACCGCGTCCGGCCTGTGGGCCGCCCACTCGGTGCCGGTCCTCGCCGGCCTCGGACTGCTGGTCGGCATGTGCATCGCGCCCGCCCTGATCACCGGCTACACCCTGGTCGAGAGCCTGGTCCCGTCCGGCGCCCGCACCGAGGCCTTCACCTGGCTGACCGGTGCGGTGGCACTGGGCCAGGCCGCCGCCGTCACGGTCGCCGGTCAGCTGGAGGACCGCCTCTGGGGCGGTGCCGGGTTCCTGGTGCCGATGGGGGGCACGGTGATCGCCCTGGCGACCCTGCTGGCCCTGCGTTCCCGGCTGCTGCCGAGGGTTCACGGCCGGACCGTCGCACGTGGCGTGGGTCACCGCGTGCCGGTGGCAGTGGACTGAGCGGCCGGAATACGTCACTATGGACCGTCGTTAGCACTCATCGAGTGAGAGTGCCAGGAGGAAGACAGTGCCGACCTACCAGTACCAGTGCACCGAGTGCGGCGAGGGCCTCGAGGCGGTGCAGAAGTTCACCGACGACGCGCTCACCGACTGCCCCGGCTGCCAGGGCCGCCTGAAGAAGGTGTTCTCGGCCGTCGGCATCGTCTTCAAGGGCTCCGGCTTCTACCGGAACGACAGCCGCGGCTCCTCGTCGAGCAGCTCCCCGGCGTCGAAGTCGTCGAGCTCCTCCTCGTCTTCCTCGGACTCCGGCTCGTCGAGCTCCGGTTCCAGCTCGTCGTCGAGCACCGGCAGCTCCTCCAGCAGCAGCACCACCGCCGCGTAAGGCCTGATTCTTACGGGACCCTGTCGCCTTCGGGCGACGGGGTCCTCCGCGTTTCCGCGTGCGGTTAGGGTGCGCACATGGCGAACAAGGCGAACGCAGAGATCGGCGTGATCGGCGGCTCCGGCTTCTACTCGTTCCTCGACGACGTGAGCGAGATCCAGGTCGAGACCCCCTACGGGCCGCCCAGCGACTCCCTCTTCCTCGGCGAGGTCGCCGGCCGGAAGGTCGCCTTCCTGCCGCGGCACGGACGGGGCCACCATCTGCCGCCGCACCGGATCAACTACCGGGCCAACCTGTGGGCGCTGCGGTCGGCCGGCGTGCGCCAGGTCCTCGCCCCGTGTGCCGTGGGCGGACTGCGCCCCCAGTACGGGCCGGGGACGCTGCTGGTGCCGGACCAGCTGGTCGACCGCACCAAGTCCCGCGCGAACACCTACTTCGACGGGCTGCCGCTGCCCGACGGTTCGGTGCCGAACGTCGTGCACGTGTCGCTGGCCGACCCCTACTGCCCCACCGGGCGGGCCGTGGCGCTGAAGGCGGCGCGCGGCCGGGACTGGGAGCCGGTGGACGGCGGCACCCTGGTCGTGGTCGAGGGGCCCCGCTTCTCGACCCGTGCGGAATCGTTGTGGCACCAGGCGCAGGGCTGGTCCGTGGTGGGCATGACCGGCCACCCCGAGGCGGCACTCGCCCGCGAGCTGGAGCTCTGCTACACGTCCTTCACCCTGGTCACCGACCTCGACGCGGGGGCGGAGACCGGGGAGGGCGTCTCGCACGACGAGGTGCTGCGGGTGTTCGCGGCGAATGTGGACCGGCTGCGCGGGGTGCTGTTCGACGCGGTGGCCGGGTTGCCGGCGGAGGGCGAGCGGGACTGCCTGTGTGTGAGTGCGCTGGGAGGGATGGATCCGGGATTCGCGCTGCCGTAGGCGGCAGGACCGGAAGTCGCCGTTCGGGTGAGGGAGTTGTCCCCAGGGCGGCGGTACGTCCACAGGCCTGAGCGGGCGGTGGTGCGAAGCCTCATCGTGGGGAGCGCAAGCCGGTCCCTCGTCGCAGGTGGTGGTCTCCGTGTCTCTCGCTCGGTCTTCGTCTCCCTCGTGGTCCATGCCCCCGGGTCCCCCCGGAGCGGAGGTGCCCGCGACCCGCGAGGTGCCCCGGTTCGATCCGGTACGGGTACGCGGAGGAGGCCGGTCCGGCCGGCTCGTCCGGCACCGGCGGCGGGCCCTGGCCGTCGGGCTGGCGGTCACCGCGACCGCGCTCGTGGCGGCGGGACCGCGTGACGCCGAGGGGGCCCGTGGCCATCCCCGGGCCCGGCCTCCCGCGCACCCGGCCTCGGTGTCCGGGGAGCAGTCCGCGCGGACGCGCGGTGCCGCCGGGGCGGTGACGGCTCCGGTCCGGATCGCCGACGCGGCCACCGTGGGGCTGCTGCGGCCCGGGGACAGGGTCGACGTCATCGCCGCCGCGGAGACGGTGGCGGGCGGGGACGCCCGGGTGGTCGCGCGCGGGGCCAGGGTCGCGAAGGTTCCCGAGGCCGTGGCGGGCGCCGGCGACAGCGGGGCGCTGGTCGTGCTCTCGGTGCCGCGGGACACCGCCGCCCGGCTGGCCGGGGCGAGCACCACGGGACGGTTGGCGGTGACGCTGTGGTGAGGTCCGCGGAGGTCACGTGCGCGGTGACGCGTGCGGTTCCGTCAAGGCTCTCGTTCGAGGGACCCAGGTGCCCGGTTCGGCCCCGCCTTGACGTAGGTTGCGGAGCGTTTTGTTCCACAAGCTGCTCGTACGAGGAAAGGCCCCGGGGTGAGCGAGAAGAAGGAACCGAGTCTCTGGGAGGGCTTCAAGGCCTTCCTGATGCGCGGGAACGTCGTCGATCTGGCGGTGGCGGTGGTGATCGGTGCCGCCTTCACCAACATCGTCAACGCGGTGGTGAAGGGGATCATCAACCCGGTCGTCGGTGCCATCGGGACCAAGAACCTCGACCACTACAGCGCGTGTCTGAGCGCGACCTGCCGGGGCGAACAGGGCATCCAGATCCTGTGGGGCTCCGTCCTCGGCGCCACCCTGAGCTTCGTGATCACCGCGGCGGTCGTCTACTTCCTGATGGTCCTGCCCATGGCGAAGTACCTGGCCCGGATGGAGGCGCGCCGGAAGGCGAAGGAGAGCACGCAGGAGGTCATGGAGGTGACCGAGCTGGAGGTGCTGAAGGAGATCCGGGACGCCCTGATCGCACAGCGCGGCTCGGGGCACGACCGGCCGTAGCGCGGCTGCTTCGGAAGGTGTGGGGCGGTCCGGCTCGCGGATGGTGGGGCGGTCCGGCTCACAGGGGGTGGGACGGTCTGCCTCACAGGGGGTGGAGCAGTCCGGCTCACATGTGGTGGGGCGGCTTCTCGTCCAGGAAGCGCTTGAGGTCCGCCGCGCTCCCGCCGGAGCCGGTGCGCTCGCCCCAGCCGCAATCGGTGTCATCGGAGGACTGCTGGTCGAGCGGGTCGTCGAAGACCAGCGCGGGCTTCGGCTCGCGCGGCTCGGGTTCGGGGGCGGTGCTCATGCGTCCAGGGTACGGTCGCGGAGAGAATCCCCGCGCCGTCTGCCGCGCTGGGAATCAAGACCCGGCCCCGCTCCCCCGGTCGACAAGGCCGGCCAGGCGGAAGGCGCCGCCCGGCGGGCGGGCAAGCCGGTCACGTGAGAGACGCCGCCGCGGCGGGCGGGCCGGTCACCTGAGAGACGCCGCCCTGGCAGGCCGGTCGCGCACACCGCCGTAATGCGCCCGCCGGTGCCGACGGCTGGACGAGACTGGGCTCCATGACAGTTGACGCTCTGACGGATGTCTCCAGCCTGCGCGTGGGGCACGCGACCCGCACCGGCGACGGTTGGCTCACCGGCACCACGGTCGTGCTCGCCCCGGAGGGCGGGGCCGTGGCGGCCGTGGATGTGCGGGGCGGTGGGCCCGGCACCAAGGAGACGGACGCGCTGGACCCGCGCAACGTGGTGCGGAAGGTCGAGGCGATCGTGCTGACCGGCGGCAGCGCGTACGGGCTGGACGCGGCGTCGGGGGTGATGGCCTGGCTGGAGGAGCAGGGGCGCGGGATCCGTGTCGGGGTGGATCCGGCGCAGGTCGTGCCGGTGGTGCCCGCCGCCTGTGTCTTCGATCTGGGGCGGGGCGGCGACTTCCGGGCCCGGCCGGACGCGGCCACCGGCCGTGCCGCGGTCGAGGCGGCGGCGGCGAGCGGGCCCGGCACACCGGTACCGCAGGGGTGCGTGGGTGCCGGTACGGGCGCGGTGACCGGGGTCGTGAAGGGCGGTGTCGGCAGCGCGAGCACGGTGCTCGACTCGGGAGTCACGGTGGCGGCCCTGGTGGTGGCCAACGCGGCGGGGTCGACGGTGGACCCGGAAACGGGGGTGTTGTACGGGGAGTTGTTCCAGGGGCGGGTGGAGTACCCGGCGGTGGAGGTCCACGCGGCGGCGCGGCGGCGGCTCGCCGAGACGGCCGCGCGGAGCGCGCCTCCCCCGCTCAACACCACGCTCGCGGTGGTCGCCACGGACGCGGACCTGTCCAAGGCGCAGGCGCAGAAGCTGGCGGGCACGGCGCACGACGGCATCGCCCGCGCGGTGCGGCCGGTGCATCTGCTCAACGACGGGGACACGGTGTTCGCGCTGGCGACGGGCGACCACGCCCTGGACGCCGGAAACCCGCTCGCCCTCAACGAGGTCCTCGCGGCGGGCGCGGACGTGGTGACCCGGGCGATCGTGCGGGCCGTGCGGGCGGCGGAGTCGGTGGACGGCCCGGGCGGAGCGTGGCCGTCGTACGAGGAGTTGTACGCGGGCCGCTGAACGGGCCCGCCACGCACCGCGATTCACACCGGAGCCGGACTTTGTCGCGGTTCTGTCACGCGATGGCCTTCACCTCGCACGGACGGAACCCGGCCGGCCACCCGGCCCCTCTTCCCTCACGTACTGGAGCGGACCACGCACATCACATGAACTGGGAGCAGCCCGTGACAACGCCGGACATTGCAGCGCGGCGCGTACTGGGGGCCTGTGCCGCCCTGGTGGTCGGCGCCCTGACGCTCACCGCCTGCGGAGGCAGCGCCAACGCCAAGGACGACGAGAAGGGCGGTACGGACGGCACCAAGACGTCCGTCGCGAAGATCGCCATCTCGGCGAAGGACGGCTCGACCGGCGCGTCCATCAACAGGACCGGCGTGAAGGTCAGCGACGGCAAGCTGACCGAGGTGAGGATGACGGTCGCGGGCAGTGGTCAGACCGTCGCGGGCGCGGTCTCCGCCGACGGCAAGGCGTGGAAGCCGAAGGAGCAGTTGGAGCGGGGGACGAAGTACCGGATATCGGCGACCGCCAAGGACGCGGACGGCCGGACGGCCGCGGCCAACTCGATCTTCACGACTGTGACGTCCTCCAACAGCTTCATCGGGACGTACACGCCGGACAACGGCACGACGGTCGGTGTGGGCATGCCGGTGTCGTTCACCTTCGACAAGGCCATTTCGGACCGCAAGGCCGTGCAGTCGCACATCACGGTCACCTCCAGCAGCGGGCAGAAGGTGGTCGGACACTGGTTCAACGGACAGCGGCTCGACTTCCGGCCCGAGGAGTACTGGAAGGCCGGCTCCAAGGTCACCATGAAGATCGACCTGGACGGGGTCGAGGGCGCGAACGGCGTCTACGGCGTGCAGAAGAAGACGGTCACCTTCACCGTCGGGCGCTCGCAGGTCTCCACGGTCGACGCCGGCACGCAGACCATGACGGTCGTCCGGGACGGCCGGACCGTCAAGACGATGCCGATCTCGGCGGGCAGCCCGGAGCACACCACGTACAACGGGCAGATGGTGATCTCCGAGAAGTTCGTGCAGACCCGGATGAACAGCCGGACGGTCGGGCTGGGCGGCGAGTACGACATCCCGGACGTGCCGCACGCGATGCGCCTGACGACGTCGGGCACGTTCATCCACGGCAACTACTGGTACAGCAGGGGCAACCCGCCCTTCGGCCGCCAGGGCACCAGCCACGGCTGCGTCGGACTCGCCGACGTCCGGGGAGCCGGGGGCAGTACGCCCGCCAAGTGGTTCTACGACAACTCCCTCATCGGGGACGTGGTGATCGTCAAGAACTCCCCCGACAAGACGGTGACGCCGGACAACGGGCTCAACGGCTGGAACATGGCGTGGAGTCAGTGGGTCGCGGGCAGCGCCTCCTGACACTCTGGAGCTCGCCCCAACTGGGGTTTTTGACGGACCGACCGGGCCGCGCGGGAACTTTTCGCGCGGCCCGCGCGTTTTCCCGGACGTACGTTTTCTCGGTTCCCGGACATGATGTCCGACCGAGGGGCTACGGTATGCACTCACAAGGTGACATGCAGCAACGCCGGGAGAAACCTTGAGCGTTCCGTACGAGACGGCAGCGTACGAACCCCATGACTCGCCCGAGTCTCCGGAGGAGCACCTCGCGCGACTCCTCGGCCGTGCCCTGAACTCCTTCGAGTTGCCGGACGAGACGATAAGACTGCTGGACTGCGCGCTGGCGCACGACGGTTCGCTGCACTCCGCGCATCACAGCGCGGGCCTGCACCGGGAGACGTACCGGCACACCTGGCTGCTCGCCGACGGTTCGGCGCTGACGCTCTGGGAGCTCGTCCACAACACCGTGCCGGGCGGCGAACCGCAGCACGAGGTGTACGTCGACGAGGAGGAGCTGCGCGCCGCGACCGCGCGGCTGCCGCTGCCGCCGGACACGCCCGACTTCGAACTGCCGGTGACGGTGCAGTTGTCCCCGGCCCCCACGCTCCGGCACGCCTACGCGGCGGAGGACTCGGCGGACCACGCGCGCCGATTACTGCGCCGGGCGGAGAACACCGACCGGCCGGGCGCGGACACGGCGGCCCTGCTGGCCACGGCGTCCGGCCACCAGATCACCCAGGCCTTCGGCCGCCCCTGCCGCGCGGGAAGAGCGGGGCTGGGCTTCTCGCTCTACGAGCACGCGTTCCTGCTGCGCGACGGCGAGGAGGTCTCCCTCTGGGAGGTCGAGCACACGGCGACGCCGGACGGGCGGCACATGTGCGAGGTGTACGTCAGCGAGGACGCGGCACGTGAGGCGATGGAGCGTCGGGCGGCGCAGCACTAGCTTCTGCCGCCGAGTTGACGCACCAGCTCGGCGAAGGCGTCTCTCTCCTCGCAGGTCAGTTCCACGGACTCCGACCGGGGGCCCGTCTGCCGCTGCTGCGGGAGGGCGGGGAGAGGGTGGCCTTCGGGCCATCCGGAGACGTACTCGGGCATACGCCCAGTAGACACCACGGCCCGGGACTTCGGTCCCGGGCCGTGATTTTCGTGATCTATCTCGCAGGTGGCATGAACGGCTCACACGCCCCGAAAGGGGCGAACCCCGCACCCGCGGGCCTTGAGCCCTGCTCCGCCACCGGCTGCCGTGCGCCCTACGCCGCCACCGGCTGCTTCGCCGACGCCTGGGCGGCGGTGCCCTCGCCGGAGGCCGGTGCGGCGCCCGGGGCCGGCTTGCGCAGACCCTTGAGGACGATCACCAGGGCCGTGGTGACACAGACACCCGCGGCGATGGCGACCAGGTAGAGGAACGGGTTGCCGATCAGCGGGACCACGAAGATGCCGCCGTGCGGGGCGCGCAGGGTGGCGCCGAAGGCCATCGACAGGGCGCCGGTGATCGCGCCGCCCGCCATGGAGGCCGGGATGACACGCAGCGGGTCGGCCGCGGCGAAGGGGATCGCGCCCTCGGAGATGAAGGATGCGCCGAGCACCCAGGCGGCCTTGCCGTTCTCGCGCTCGGTCTGGGTGAAGAGCTTGCCGCGCACGGTCGTCGCGAGGGCCATCGCCAGGGGCGGGACCATGCCGGCGGCCATCACCGCGGCCATGATCTTCATCGCGGAGTCGCTGGGGCTGGCGACCGCGATACCGGCGGTGGCGAAGGTGTAGGCGACCTTGTTGACGGGGCCGCCGAGGTCGAAGCACATCATCAGGCCGAGGAGCGCGCCGAGCAGGATCGCGTTGCTGCCGGACAGGCCGTTCAGCCAGTCGGTCATGCCCTTCTGGGCCTGGGCGATGGGCTTGCCGATGACGACGAACATCAGGAACCCGACGATCGCCGAGGAGATCAGCGGGATCACCACCACCGGCATGATGCCGCGCAGCGCCGCCGGGATGTTCACCTTCTGGATCGCCATCACCACGCCACCGGCGATCAGACCGGCGGCGAGACCGCCGAGGAAGCCCGCGTTGATGTTGAGCGCGATCATGCCGCCGACGAACCCGGGGACGAGACCGGGCCGGTCCGCCATGCCGTAGGCGATGTAGCCGGCCAGGACCGGGACCAGGAACCCGAAGGCCACGCCGCCGATCTGGAAGAGCAGGGCCGCCCAGCTGTCGGCCTGCATCCACGCGAACTGCTCCATCACCGACGGGGCCTTGTCGATCCTGTAGCCGCCGATCGCGAAGCCGAGGGCGATCAGCAGACCGCCCGCCGCGACGAACGGCACCATGTAACTGACGCCGGACATCAGCCACTTGCGCAGCTTGGTGCCGTAGCCCTCGCCGGAGTCGCCGGAGCGCTCCACCGGGGTGGCCGGGGCGGACCCGGAGGTGACCTCACCGCGGGCGGCCTTCTCGCGGACCTCGGCGATGAGTTCCGCGGGGCGGTTGATGCCCGCCTTCACGCCGACGTCGACGGTCGGCTTGCCGGCGAAACGCTCCTTCTCCCGTACGGGCACGTCGTGGGCGAAGATCACGGCGTCCGCCGCGGCGATGACCTCCGGGGCGAGCCGGGTGAAGCCGGCCGAGCCCTGGGGCTCGACGGTGACCTCGACGCCCGCCTCACGGCCGGCGTTCTCCAGCGACTCGGCCGCCATGTAGGTGTGGGCGATGCCGGTGGGGCAGGAGGTGACGGCGACGACCCGGAAGGGGCGCTCTCCGCGCTCCCCGGGCTCCCCGCCCTCGGAGGCGGCGTCATCGGTGACCGTGGCGGCGGCGGGAGAGGCCGCTCCCGCCGACGCCACGGGGTCTTCGGAGCCGGCCTCGGAGGCCGCGGCGGACTCGGCAGCCTCGTCGCCGCGGATCAGCGCGGCAGCGGCCGCCGGGTCGCCCACCGCGCGCAGGGCGTCGGTGAACTCGCTGTTCATCAGCTGCCGGGCCAGCGACGACAGGATCGTCAGATGGGCGTCGTCGGCGCCGGCCGGCGCGGCGATCAGGAAGATCAGGTCGGCGGGTCCGTCCGCGGCACCGAAGTCGATGCCGGCCGCGCTGCGGCCGAAGGCGAGCGTCGGCTCGGTGACGTGCTCGCTGCGGCAGTGCGGGATGCCGATGCCGCCGTCGAGGCCGGTCGGCATCTGGGCCTCGCGGGCGGCCACGTCGGCGAGGAAGCCGTCGAGGTCGGTCACCCGGCCCAGGGCCACCATGCGCTCGGCGAGGGCACGCGCCGCCGCTTCCTTGGTGTCGGCGGACAGGTCGAGGTCGACCAGCTCCGCCGTGATCATGTCGCTCATCGCGGGCTCCTTAGCACGCGTATCGCCCGGTCGGTGAGGTGGGCGGGAGGGGGACGGGGGTGCGGGGGGTGACGGGGGTGAAGGCGGGGCGTAACGGGGAGTCCCGCCGCTCGCGGATGGGTCCGCGCTGCTCGTCGTAGGTCATGACACCGGCTCCTTCAGCACACGGTCCGCCGGGACCTCGGCCGTGACCGTCACCGCTGCCGGGTCCAGGTCGCCCGGCGTCGGCATCACGCTGCCGGGCAGCTGGACGGCCGCCGCGCCGTGGGCGACCGCGGAGGCGAGGGCCTCGGGGCCGCTGCCGCCGGCGATCAGGAAGCCGGCGAGGGAGGAGTCGCCGGCGCCCACGTTGCTGCGGACGGCGGCCACCCGGGCGCTGCCGAACCAGGCACCCTCGTCGGACACCAGCAGCTGCCCGTCGGCGCCGAGGCTGGCGAGCACGGCCCGGGCACCCATCTGGCGCAGTTCCTCGGCGGCCTTCACGGCGTCGCCGACGGTGGCGAGGGGGCGGCCGACGGCCTCCGCGAGTTCCTCGGCGTTGGGCTTGACCACGTCGGGCCGCTCGCGCAGGGCCGCGAGCAGGGCGGGACCGGAGGTGTCCAGGGCGATCCGGGCCCCGGCGGCGTGCGTGCGGGCGACCAGATCGGCGTACCAGGAGAGGGCGAGGCCGCGCGGGAGGCTGCCGCAGCAGGCGATCCAGGAGGCGTCGCGGGACTGCTGCCGTACGGTCTCCAGGAGCAGTTCCCGCTCGGCCCCGGACAGTTCCGGACCGGGCGCGTTGATCTTCGTCAGCACGCCGTCGGACTCGGCGAGGGCGATGTTGGAGCGGGTGGCCCCGGCGACCGGGACCGGCGCGACCTCGATGCCCTGCTTGTCGAGCAGGTCGGCGACGAGGGCGCCCGGGGCGCCGCCCAGGGGCAGGACCGCCACCGTGCGCTGTCCGGCCGCCGCGACCGCGCGGGAGACGTTCACGCCCTTGCCGCCCGGGTCCATCCGCTCGCCGGTGGCGCGGATGACCTCGCCGCGGTCGAGGGACGGCACCTCGTAGGTGCGGTCCAGGGACGGGTTGGGGGTGACGGTGAGGATCATGCGCGCACTACTTCCGTGCCGCCGCGCTCGATGGCGACGGTGTCTTCGGGGCTCAGCCCGCTGTCGGTGATCAGCAGGTCCGCATCGCTCAGGTCGCCGAAGCGGGCGAAGTGCTCCTGGCCGTGCTTGGAGGAGTCGGCGAGCAGCACCACGCGGCGGGCGGCGGCGACGGCCGCGCGCTTCACGGCGGCCTCGGCGAGGTCGGGGGTGGTCAGGCCGTGCTCGGCGGAGAAGCCGTTGGCGGCCACGAACAGCACGTCGGCGCGGATCTCGCCGTACGCCCTGAGCGCCCAGGCGTCCACGGCGGCGCGCGTGCGGTGCCGTACGCGCCCCCCGATGAGGTGGAGCTGGATGCCGGGGTGGTCGGCGAGGCGGGCCGCGATGGGCAGGCTGTGGGTGACCACGGTGAGGGAGGCCTCCAGCGGGAGGGCCGCGGCCACCTTGGCGACCGTCGTACCGGCGTCGAGGATCATCGTGCCCTCGCCCGGCAGTTCCGCGAGGGCCGCCTTGGCGATGCGGTCCTTCTCGTCGGCGGCCGTCGTCTCACGCTCGGCGAGGTCCGGCTCGAAGTCGAGGCGCCCGACGGGGATGGCCCCTCCGTGCACCCGGCGGACCAGTCCGGCACGGTCGAGGGCCTTCAGATCGCGGCGGATCGTCTCCGCCGTCACCTGGAACTCCTCGGCCAGCGACACGACATCCACGCGGCCGCCGTCACGGGCGAGCCGGAGGATCTCCTGCTGCCGCTCCGGTGCGTACATGTCTGTTCACCTCCGCCTCATGCCCGAACGTGTGGTTTCAGCGGGAGGCTACGCCGAGATGTCCGGGAAGTAAACAGGTTCGGACTCAATCGGGCATGATCAGAAATACCGATTCAGAAACGCAGCTGGGCCCGGCACCTGCGACGAGGTACCGGGCCCGTCCCCACGCTCAGACCAGCACCGGCTCCTCGTCCTCCACCGGCGGCTGCTCGCCCTCGACGTGCTGGGCCGGCCGCTCGGGCAGCGCGAACATCAGCAGGAAGATGGCGCCCATCACCGCGGCCACCCAGCCCAGCGCGTTCCGGAAGGCGTCCGCGAAGGCCGGACCGACCTGCTCCGGGCGCAGGTGGTCGGAGATCGTGCCGAAGAAGACCACCGACACCAGCCCGAGCCCCAGCGCGTTGCCCATCTGCTGCACGGTGTTGATCAGCCCAGACGCCGAACCGGCGTGCTCGCGCGGCACCTCGGACAGGATCGCGTCGGTCAGCGGCGCGACGATCAGACCCATCCCCACGCCCATCACGACGAGCGGGAGAGCCATCTGCCAGGGAGCGATGCTGAGGCCGTAGTGCGCGGACTCCCAGATGTAGAGCAGGACCCCGGCCGCCATCACCAGCGCGCCCGCCTGGAGCACCTTGCGCCCAAAACGCGGGACCAGCATCTGCACCGACATCCCCGCGGCCACGGACACGGCGATCGAGAACGGCACCCCGGTCAGCCCGGCCTTCAGCGGGCTCCAGTCCAGCCCGGCCTGCATGTACAGCGTCCACACCAGGAAGAACACACCGAGCCCGACCCCGAAGACGGTCTGGACGGCGATCCCGGCCGCGAAGCTCTTGACCCGGAACAGCGACAGCTCGACCAGCGGGGAGCCGTCCCGCACGGCCTTCCGCCTCTCGTACGCCACCAGCGCCGCGAGGACGACGGGCGCGCCGGCCATCGAGACGTATCCCCACACCGGCCAGCCCAGCTCGCGGCCGCGGATGAGCGGGTAGAGCAGCATCAGCAGCCCCAGCGTCACGAGGGCGACACCGACCAGGTCCAGCTTCAGGGCCCGCGGCGCCCTGGACTCGGTGATGAAGCGGCTGCCGAGGACCAGGCCGGCGACACCGACGGGCAGGTTGATCAGGAAGATCGAGCGCCACCCCCACCCGAACAGGTTCCACTCGGTCAGCAGCGCGCCGAGCAGCGGACCGGACACGGCCCCGAGGCCGACGACCGCGCCGAACAGGCCGAACACCTTGCCCCGCTCGTGCGCCGGGAAGGTCGCGTGCACGATCGACAGCACCTGGGGCACCATCAGCGCCGCCGTGCCGCCCTGCAGGAAGCGGGCGGCGACCAGCATCTCCGGGTTGACCGCGAGGCCGCACAGGGCGGAGGCGAGGGTGAAGCCGCCGATTCCGGTGAGGAAGACCCGCTTGCGGCCGTGGATGTCGCCGAGCCGCCCGCCGGTGATCAGCCCGGCGGCGAAGGCGAGGGCGTAACCGGCGGTGATCCACTGGATCTGGCCGAAGGACGCGCCCTCCTCCCGCTGGATCGACGGTATGGCGATGTTGACGATCGTGACGTCGACGAGGTCCATGAAAGCCGCGGTCATCACGATCGCGAGGGCGAACCAGCGGCGGCGGTCGGTCCCACCGCCGGCCGTGCCGAGGGTGGTGTCGGTGGAGGTCATGGAGAGAACCTAGAGGCCCAATAGGTCAGTTCGTGTCCTACTGGTGCGGGATCCTCATCGGCATGACGACGGACACTCCGGCCAGGCTGCTGACGCTCCTCTCCCTCCTCCAGACGCCCCGCGAATGGCCCGGCGGCGAGCTCGCCGGCCGGCTCGGGGTCTCCCGCCGCACGGTCCGGCGGGACATCGACCGGCTGCGCGAGCTCGGCTATCCCGTGCAGGCGACCAAGGGCTCCGACGGCGGCTACCGGCTGGTCGCGGGCAAGGCCATGCCACCCCTCGTGCTCGACGACGAGGAGGCCGTGGCCATCGCGGTGGGGCTGCGCGCCGGGGCGGGCCACGCGGTGGAGGGCCTGGACGAGGCGTCGGTGCGGGCGCTGGCCAAGCTGGAGCAGGTGCTGCCGGGCCGGCTCCGCCACCGCGTGACCACCCTCCAGACCGCGACCACGCCGCTGACCAGCGGGGACGGTCCGAGCATCGCGCCCGAGACCCTGACCGTGATGGCCTCGACGGTGGCCGGGCACGAGCGGCTGCGGTTCGCCTACCGGGCCGCGGACGGCACCGGGTCGCGGCGCCTGACGGAGCCGTACCGGCTGGTCTCGACCGGACGCCGCTGGTACCTGGTGGCGTACGACATCGACCGGGACGACTGGCGCACGTTCCGCGTCGACCGGGTCAGCGAGCCGTTCGCCACCGGGGCGCGGTTCGTGCCACGCGAACTGCCCACGGGCAGCGCGGCGGAGTACCTGCGGCGGTCGATGCAGCGGGGGCAGCGGACCTACGACTTCGACGTCACCCTCGCCGCACCGGCCACCTTCGTCGCCGCGCGGGTGCCTCAGTGGCTGGGCACACCCGAGCCGTTGGACGACGGCAGTTGCCGGCTGCGCGGGACCGTCGGCGACGCGGTCGAGTGGGTGGCGTTCCGGCTGGCGATGCTGGAGTGTGACTTCGTGGTGCACCAGCCGGAGGAACTGGTTACGGCCGTAAGGGAGTTGGGGGCACGGCTGACCAGGGCGGCGCGGGGCGGCACCGGGCCCGCGTGAGGCCTCGGCACCGGCCCCGCGTGAGGCCTTCGCGTCACGGGTGCCAGGGGAACGTCACGGGTGCCAGGGGAAGTCCCGCAGTGCCGCGAGGTTGCGCAGGGCGAGTTCCGCCGGGCTCCCCGGGCCCCCTGCGGGTCCGTCCCCTTCCGCCCACGCCTCCAGCGCGGCCCGCACGGCGGCACTGGCGACGGCGGCGGCGAAGCGCAGTCCGGGGTCGGCGGCAACGTTGTCCGCGCCGCCCGGCCCCGCGGGACGCCCGGCGGAACCGGCACGTGTCACCCGCGCCGCGAGCACCTCTCCGAGCGTCCGCTCCGACGCCTGGCACACCTCCGCCCACACCCTGCGCAGGGACGGGTTCGCTTCGGCCAGGCGCAGGAGCGTGCGGACCCACTCCCAGGAGGTCGCCGAGACGCCGACGCCCGGGGTGAGGGTGTGGCGAACCCCCTCTTCCAGGGCCTGGAGCACGCTCGCGTCGTCGGGGGCTGCACGGACCGCCTCCACCCAGCGCTGGGAGCCGGCCGCGTAGAGCGGGGCGACGGCCTCCTCCTTGGTGGCGAAGTACCGGTAGAAGGTGCGCGGGGCGATGCCGGCGGCCTGGGCGATGTCCTCGGCGCGGGTGGCGCGCAGGCCGTGCCGTAAGAAGAGGCCGGCCGCCGCCCGGGCGATCTCCATGCGTGTCTCGGCCTTCCGCCGCTCGGTCAGCGAGGACGGAGGCGGAGTGGGGGTGGTACTGCTCACGCCCGGCAGGCTATGCCCATGTGACACAATCTGCCATCTGGCGGGCCACCCCGTGGTTCAGGTACGGGGTGACCCGCCCTCCAACGGTCCTTCCGGCGAAGCCGGCGGGCAGGAGGAGAGCCGGGCCCCGGCGTCCGGGGGGAAGGACGCCGAAGCCCGGCCTTGGGAACGTCCCGGCGCCGGGGGGAGTGCGACGGGACGTGGCTCTGGGGGTCGTGGGGGCGTGGGTCCGGGCCCGAACTGGTGGACCCAGAAGTCTTGTTCCCTTCGCCCCGCGGATCGAAGCGGCGTTACAACGCCATGTTTGCGCGGTCTTTCGCCACCCGGCGCACGCGGTGACCTCCGGGCGCACACGTCCGTCACCCAACCCGGCGTACGCGGTGACCTCCAGGCGCACACGGTCCGTCACCCACCGGGCGTACGCGGTGACCTCCGGGCGCACACGTCCGTCACCCAACCCGGCGTACGCGGTGACCTCCGGGGCGCGGGGTCCGTCACCCACTGGCCGTGGGGGCGGGCCGTGCACCCGGACGCTCACCGTCACACGCGTCACGCCGCCGCGTCGAACCCGGTGCTGCGCGCCAGCTTCTTCAGCTCCAGCAGCGCGTGCTTCTCGATCTGCCGGATGCGCTCACGGGTCAGGCCGTGCTCCTTGCCGACCTCGGTCAGAGTGCGCTCGCGACCGTCCTCGATGCCGTAGCGCATCTTGATGATCGAGGCCGTGCGCTGGTCGAGGCGGCCGATGAGGTCGTCGAGCTCCTCGCTGCGCAGCAGCGTGAGCACCGACTGCTCGGGCGACACCGCCGAGGTGTCCTCCAGGAGGTCGCCGAACTGGGTCTCGCCCTCGTCGTCCACCGACATGTTCAGCGAGACCGGGTCGCGGGCCCAGTCAAGCACGTCGGTGACGCGCTCCGGCGTCGAGGCGAGCTCGGCGGCGATCTCCGCGGGCTCCGGGTCCCGGCCGTGCTCGCGGTTGAACTCGCGCTGCACACGGCGGATCCGGCCGAGCTCCTCCACCAGGTGGACGGGCAGGCGGATCGTGCGGGACTGGTCGGCTATCGAGCGGGTGATGGCCTGGCGGATCCACCACGTGGCGTACGTGGAGAACTTGAAGCCCTTGCGGTAGTCGAACTTCTCGACCGCGCGCACCAGACCTGCGTTGCCCTCCTGGATCAGGTCCAGCAGCGGCAGACCGCTGCGGGGGTAACGGCGGGCGACGGCGACGACCAGCCGCAGGTTGGAGCGGATGAAGACGTCCTTGGCCCGCTCCGCGTCGGCGACCAGGGCTTCGAGCTCCTCGCGAGTGGCGTCCGTCGTGGTGTCCTCGAACCCGTCGAGGACCTGCCTCGCGAACACACCCGCTTCGATGACCTGGGACAGCTCGACTTCCTTGGCGGCGTCGAGCAGCGGTGTACGCGCGATCTCGTCGAGGTACATGCCGACCAGGTCGCGATCGGCGATCTCGCCGCCATGGGCGCGAACACTGCTTGCCGCGTCGGCCGTCTCGCCGTTGGCGGACTGACGACGGGCGACGGCACGGGTTGCCATGCGTGCTCCCTTGCGATGATGAGGTCAGCGGGCGGTCCTTCGGACGCTGGACTCCGAGTCCGGGTCTCTCCCCGGACTCTCCTCGGGTGCCCTGCATCCGATGGAAACAACGACTGGAATCAGGACAGAATTCCCAACCGGTTCCCCGAATTTTCTGACCATGCAGTACCCTGTCCGGCCACACAAGGAGGCGCGGTGCTCACGGAGCGTAAAGAGGTGCAGGTCAGGCCGGGAGTCGAGGGTGACCTCGAGGTCCTCACGGCCCTCTGCAACCACTACGCACGTGAGACGGCGATCACATTCGATACCGCGATCTTCACTCCGGAAGAGCGCCGCCCTTGGCTGCTCTCCCACCCTGAAGACGGGCCGTACCGCCTGTTGGTTGCCGTGGAGCCGGACACACAGGGGATTCTGGGCTACGTCACATCCAGCCCGTTCCGGACGAAGCCCGCCTACGCGACCTCCGTGGAGACGACCGTGTACGTCGCCGCGGACGCCGGCCGCCGCGGCATCGGCACGCTCCTCTACAAGGCGCTCTTCGAGGCCCTGTCCGGCGAGGACGTGCACCGGGCCTACGCGGGCATCGCCCAGCCGAACGAGGCGTCCGCCCGGCTGCACGAGCGCTTCGGCTTCCGGTACGTCGGCACCTACCGGGAGGTCGGCCGCAAGTTCGGCCGGTACTGGGACGTGGCCTGGTACGAGAAGGAACTCGCGTAGGCCTCCGGCTCCGGCTCCGCTCCCGGTTCCTGACTCCCGGTCACCGACTCCTGACTCCCGGCTCCCGGCTCCCGGCTCCCGGCTCCCGGCTCCCGGCTCCCGGCGTCAGCCGAACTGCACCGACCGCTTCGCCAGCCCCGCCCAGAACCCGTCGATCACCGACTTCTGCGCGTCCAGCTCACCGGCGGCGTCGGCCGCACCCATGGTCACGAACAGCGGGGCGAAGTGCTCGGTGCGCGGGTGGGCCAGCTGCCCCGCGGGCGACTTGCGCGTGAAGTCCAGCAGGGCGTCCACGTCCCGCGCCTCCAGCGCCCGCCGGCCCCAGTCGTCGAACTCGGCGGACCAGGCGGGGACGCCGCCCTGCCGGAGCGCGGCCAGGTTGTGGGTGAAGAAGCCGGAGCCCACGATGAGCACGCCCTCGTCGCGCAGCGGGGCGAGCCTGCGGCCGATCTCCATGAGCCGGACCGGGTCGAGCGTCGGCATGGACGCCTGGAGGACCGGAATGTCGGCCTCCGGGTACATCTCGACCAGCGGGACGTAGGCGCCGTGGTCGAGGCCGCGGTCGGGGACGTCCTGGACGGGGATGCCGGGGGCGCGCAGCAGCTTCCGTACGGACTCGGCGAGCTCCGGTGCACCGGGAGCGCCGTACGTCACCCGGTAGTAGTGCTCCGGGAAGCCCCAGAAGTCGTAGACGAGCGGGACGGTCTCGGTGGCACCGAGGGCGAGCGGGGCCTCCTCCCAGTGGGCGGAGACGATCAAGATGGCCCTGGGGCGCGGCAGGCCGGCGGCCCAGGCGGCCAGTTCACCGGGCCAGACCGGGTCGTCCGCCAGCGGCGGCGCGCCATGACTGAGATACAGAGCGGGCATGCGCTCCTGAGTGGCGGCGGACATGCTGCGACTCCCTCCAAGACATGGTTCCCTGACAAACTGTACGAGCCATTTGTTTAAAGTTCAAGGATAGGCCGCGTAGAGTGGACACCATGAAGGCACCCGCATCCGCACCGACACCGGGATCCGCCCCGGAGCCCCAGGAACCGCGCTGGCTCAGCGACGAGGAGCAGCGCGTCTGGCGCTCCTTCATGGAGGGCGTCACCCTCCTCGACGACCATCTCGACCGTCAGCTCCAGCGCGACGCGGGCATGCCGCACGTCTACTACGGCCTTCTGGTCAAGCTCGCCGAGGCGCCGCGGCGGCGGCTGCGGATGACCGAGCTGGCGATGCTGGCGAAGATCACCCGCTCCCGCCTCTCGCACGCCATCGCGCGCCTGGAGAAGAACGGCTGGGTGCGCCGCGAGGACTGCCCCGACGACAAGCGGGGCCAGTTCGCCGTCCTCACGGACGAAGGCTACGAGGTGCTGCGGCAGACCGCGCCGGGCCATGTGGAGGCCGTACGCCAGGCGGTCTTCGACCGGCTCACCCCGGAACAGCAGAAGTCCCTCGGCGAGATCATGCGGATCGTCGCCGAGGGACTCCAGCCGACCGAAGCGGGTGCGGACCTGCCCTGGCTCCGCTGAGCCGGGGCAGGTCCTGGATTCCGCAGGTACGAGGCGTCCCCTTCCTCGCGCCTGCGGATGGCCCGAAGGCCTGCGGACGGCCCGAAGGGGTGAGGGCCTCGGCCGTCAGTGGGCGACGACCGGGACCACTGCCGTCAGTGAGCGACGACCGGGACCACTGCCGTCAATGGGCGACGACCGGGACCACTGCCGTCAGTGAGCGACGACCGGGACCACTGCCGTCAGTGGGCGACGACCGGGATCTGCACCTCGTCCACCGTGTCCGCGTCGGAGCCGGTCACCGTGGTGGTGCCCGGGCGACCGGCGTTGACGAAGGTCAGGGCGATCACGGCGGCCGCCACGAGGATGCCGACGGCGAACCAGATAGCGCTGGTGTAGCCCGTGACCATGGCCTCCAGCTGGACCAGTTGCTGCTGGGACCGGCTGGTCGCGCCGGCGATGTGGTCGGCGACGTACGCCGTGGTCGCCGAGGCGGCGATGGTGTTCAGCAGGGCCGTGCCGATCGCGCCGCCCACCTGCTGCGAGGTGTTGACCATCGCCGAGGCGACACCGGAGTCCCGCGGCTCGACACCCTGGGTGGCCAGCGACATGGCCGGCATGAACGCCGTACCCATGCCGAGACCGAGCAGCAGCATCGCCGGCAGCAGCAGGGCGGCGTACGAGGAGCCGATCTCCAGCTGGGTCAGCAGCAGCATGCCGAGTGCGGCGACCAGGAAGCCGGGGCCCATCAGCAGCCGCGGCGCGACCCGGGTCATCAGGCGTGTGCCGATCTGCGTGGAGCCCGTGATCATGCCCGCGATCATCGGCAGGAAGGCGAACCCGGTCTTGACGGGCGAGTAGCCCTTCACGATCTGCAGGTAGTAGGTCAGGAAGAGGAACAGGCCGAACATCGCGATGATCGCGAGACCGAGGGAGAGGTAGATGCCACCGCGGTTGCGCTCGGTGACCACCCGCAGCGGCAGCAGCGGGGCCTTGACCCTGGACTCGACGACCACGAAGGCGAGCAGCAGCACGGCCGAGGCGACGAACATGCCGACGGTCACGGCGTCACTCCAGCCGTCCGACTCGGCGCGGGTGAAGCCGTAGACGAGGGCGACCAGGCCGAGGGTGGACAGGACCACGCCGGGGATGTCGAGCGGGGAGCGGTTGCGGCCGCCCTCCGGCTCACGGATGACGAAGTAGGCGCCGGCCGCGGCGACGACGGCGAACGGGATGTTCACGAAGAACGTCCAGCGCCAGTCCAGGTACTCGGTGAGGACGCCGCCGAGGATCAGACCGACGGCACCGCCGCCACCGGCGATCGCACCGTAGATACCGAACGCCTTGGCGCGCTCCTTGGCATCGGTGAACATCACGGCGAGCAGGGAGAGCGCGGCGGGCGCGAGCAGCGCGCCGAAGGCACCCTGGAGGGCGCGGGCGCCGAACATCATCGCCTCGTTGGTGGCGGCGCCGCCCAGCGCCGAGGCCGCGGCGAAGCCGCCCAGGCCGACGACGAAGGCCTTCTTGCGGCCCCACAGGTCGGCTATCCGGCCGCCGAACAGCAGCAGACCGCCGAAGGCGAGGGCGTAGGCCGTGACGACCCACTGCCGGTTGCCGTCGGAGATGCCGAGGTCCTGCTGGGCGGAGGGCAGGGCGATGTTCACGATGGTGGCGTCCAGGACGACCATCAGCTGGGCGAGCACGATGAAGACGAGCGCTTTCCAGCGGCCCGGATCCGGTTCGGCTGGGGCTTGCGGGGCCTTGGAGGCTGTTTCAGACATGGAGGTACCCACTTCGGGACTTCGTGACGGAAGACTTCGGGACTTAACGACGGAAAAAGGGTGTGAGAAGGGGACGGCTCGCCTGCGGGACGGCCGTAGGGACTGTCGCCTGCGCTTCGCCTGTACGTCGCCTGCGCTTCAGACCGGCGGGACGGGCGGAACCAATCGCTCAGGACCAGCTCATCGGTCAGGACCTACTGATCGCTCAGGACTTACTCATCGCTCAGGACTGACGGAGATCCTCCAGGGTCACGGCCGTACCCGGCAGAACGGAACGAGCGGGAGCCCGCAGCCCGTCCAGGAACAGCTGAAGATGGCGGTGGACGAAAGAGTCGGCACGACAGCAGTCCGTACCGGCCGGGGGCCGACTGAGCTGGGCCACGGCGATCATGACGTCTCCGACTCCCACGTCGGAGCGGAGCTGCCCGGCCGTCCTGGCCCGGTCCATGACCTCCGCGACCTGCCGCTCGACGCGTTCGCGCGCGGCCTCCAGGTCCGGGTGGTGCTTGTCGAACGTGCTGGAGACCATCGGGCACAGCGCGCTGACCCGCTCGTCGGCGGCGGCGTGCACGAAGCGCTCCAGCGCCTCGAACGCGTCGCCGGTCTCGGCGAGCGCGAGCTCGGCCGCCGCGGCCGTACGGTCCATGACGGAGCAGACGACCTCGCGGACCAGCGCGTCGCGGTCCGGGAAGTTGCGGTACACCGTGGCGTTGCCGACGCCGGCCCGGCGGGCGATCTCGTCGAGCGGCACCTCGGGGCCGTGCTCGACGAACATCTCCCGGGCGGCGGTGACGATCCGCTCCCGGTTGCGCAGGGCGTCGGCGCGAGGCCGGGGCGCCTTGCGCTGTACGGGGGTGGCGGTCTGCACGGTGCGCTCCTGGTGAGGTGTGTGGCATGTGGCGTGTGGTGCTGCGATCCTCCGGCGATCCGGGGAGAGGTTCCCCGTTTCACCCGGACACATGGCTAAACGGGGACTGAGTCCCCGGTATTTCCCACCCCTGGGCTTTTTGTTTGTGACCTGCCTCACAAGTTGAGCGGGCGCAAGTCGAGCTGGCCGCTACCCACGGGAAACCCACGATCGGTCTCTCCCGGCGCGCGCACCCCCACACCTGCCGCGCAGGGTGATCGCACGGGTTGCAGCCGGAGACCGGAGGCTGCCGTGGCGCGGGAGGTCCCTTGCAGGTCCCTTGCATGCAGCCGCAGCCCCGGCGGCCCCGGTCAGGCGCCTCGAGGCCGCTGGGCCACCGGATACCCGGGCGCCGTCTGGCCGCCCTGGCCTGTGTGTCCGCCCTGACCTTCGCGGTCAGCACCTCGGCCGGCACGGGCCACCTCACCCCGGGCGCCACGACGGCAGGGGCGGGCCCGGTCTCCGTGTCCCGCACCTCCGCGCACGACCCCTGCATGATCCGCGGCTCCCGCGAGGTCCAGTTGTCCGAGGGCATCCCCACCCCCGACGTCTACTCCCGCTCCACCGGCACGGTCCGCGCCCTCACGCTGATGATCGACTTCTCCGACGCCCCCGGCGAGGGCAAGGCCCTGGACCGCTTCCGGGAGTTCTTCCCGCAGACCCGCGACTGGTTCCGCACCAGCTCCTACGGCCGCCTCGACTACCGCCCCGAGATCCCGATCCCGTCCTGGCTGCGGATGCCGAAGCCCTTCCGCGAGTACGGCATAGAGCGCGGGGCTCCGTTCGACCCCGGCTATCGCGCACTGGTGCAGGACCTCGTCGCCGCGGCCGACGCGAAGGTGGACTTCCGCGCGTACGACCTGCTGAACGTCCTGGTGACCCCGAACGCAGGCCCCTCCGCCCTGGACACGGTCCTGTCCGTCACCTTCGCCGGGAATCCCGAAGCCCCGCTGGCCGACGGCATACCCGTGGCCAACGCCTCGTTCGTCTACTCCCGCCAGGACGACGGCTCCGGCTCCTACGACCGCACCGGCTACCGCGTCCTCCCCCACGAGAACGGCCACGTCTTCGGCCTGCCCGATCTCTACACCGCCGAGGGCGGGGGCGCGGTCGGCCACTGGGACATCATGAGCGAGGACTGGGGCGCCAACAACGACTTCCTCGGCTGGCACAAGTGGAAGCTGGGCTGGCTGGACGCCGCCCAGGTGCACTGCGTCGCCTCCCCGGGCACGACGGACTACGCCCTCACCCCACTCGCGCTGCCCGGTGGCTCCAAGCTGGTCTTCCTCCCCCTGGACGGCAGGACCGGTTACGCCGTGGAAGTGCGCACCCGCGCGGGCAACGACGAGGCGGTGTGCCGCCCGGGCGTCCTGATCTACAAGGTCGACGCGGAGGTCGACACGGGCATGGGCCCGGTCACGGTCCACGACTCCCGCCGCGACAGCGGCGGCTGCACCCGCGCACCCAACGTCCACGCGGAACTGTCCGACGCGCCGTTCGTGCCCGGGGAGACGTTCCGGGATCCGGGGAGAGGGGTCGTGATCGAGGTGGCGGGGGTGGGGGCGCGGGCGGAAGCGGGAGCGGGAGCGGGGCCTGACGGGGGGTACCGGGTGCGGGTGACGAGGAGATGACGGGTGACGGGTGACGGGTGACGGGTGACGGGTGACGGGTGACGAGAGGATAGGAAGCGCGGACCTGCGGACCCAGATCACGTCCCGGATTCCGGATCACGTCCCGGATTCCGGTTTACGGTGGGCCTGCCGCGACCGCCGTACCGGAGAGCCGATGCCAGCGAAGCCCACGGATGATGTTCCCGAGGAGGCTGTTACGCCTGCCGACGGTAGGCCCACCCCGGATGAGGCGGTCGCTCCAGCCAAAGCGGGCACCCCAGTCGAGGCGGTCACTCCGGCTGAGGCGGTCACACCACTCATCCGCGGCATCGCGGTCCTGCGGGAGCTGACGCAGGCGGACGGCACGCTGAGCCTGAGCGGTCTGGAACGTGCCACGGGCCTCGCCCGCTCCACGGTCGACCGCGTCACGGCCACGCTGGCCCGCATGGGCTACGTCCGTCTGGACGGCCGGGACGTCCACCTGTCCCCCCGCCTGATGGAGCTGGGCAACGCCTACCTCGCCGCCCTACGCCTCCCCGCCCTGCTCTCCTCCCGGGCGGACGCCCTGGCCGACGAGCTGGACGAGTCGGTCTCCCTGGCGGTCGCCGACCGGGACGGCATCCGCTTCATCCACCAGGCGACCCGCCGCCGCGCGATGTCCCTGAGCTTCCGCATCGGCGACCTGCTCCCCGCCGAGCGCACCGCCCCCGGCCCCCTGTTCGCCACGGAGTGGACAGCCACGGACTGGCGGCGCTGGCGGGAACGCCGGGCGGCGGACCCGAGGGACCTGTCCTTCACGGCCGTACCCCCACGCCGCTACGGCGCGGACGGGGAAGACGGGACGGATGGGGCGGATGGGGCGGATGACACAGTCGGCGCGGGCGACGCGGTCCGGGCGGACGACGAGGCCTTCGCACGCCGCGCGGAAGAGGCGGCGGCGAACGGCTGGGCCGTCGACGACCAGCTGATCGAACCCGGCCTGGTGGCCATCTCGGTACCGGTCCGGACCGTTGGCAGGGGCGGCTGCCGGGTGGCGTGCGTGGCGAGCGTGGTGAGCCACACCAGCCGCCACACCGCGCACGACCTGCGCAAAACCCTCCTCCCGAGGCTGCGGTCGGCGGTGACGGAGATGGAACGCGAACTGCGCCACACCCCGCCCCCGGAGCCCGGCCCGCCCCCCTCGGACCTGGCGCTGTGGACGGGCGCGTCCAAGCAGCAGCTGGGGCGCGAGTTCATCGAATCCCTGGCCCGGGGCCTGACGGTCCTCACGGCCTTCGGCGAGGGCCGGCCGGAACTGACCCTCACGGAGGTGTCCCGGGCGACGGGCCTGGCCCGGGCGACGGCCCGCCGAGCCCTGATCACCTACGAACACCTGGGCCTCGTAAGCCCCGCAGGCCGCACCTTCGCCCTCACGCCCCGCGTCCTCTCCCTCGGCTTCCCACCCCTCTCCCGCACTACCCTCCCCGAGATCGCCCAGCCCCACCTGGTCGATCTGACGTCCCGCATCCACGAGTCGACGTCACTCGCGGTCCTCGCGGATTCGGGCGAAGAGATCCAGTACACGGCGAGGGTGGCGACGGGACGGGTGATGAGCGTGAACATCACGGTGGGCACGCGCCTGCCGGCCTACGCGACGGCCCTGGGCCGGGTCCTCCTGGCAGGCGCACCCACCGGCCGACTCCCCCTGGACGACCTACACCCCCTCACCCCCCACACGGTCACGGACGCACAGGCGCTGAAGAAGGCACTGACCTCGGTCCGCTCCCAGGGATACGCCCTGGTGGATGCGGAACTGGAGGAAGGCCTCCGCTCCATCGCCGTCCCGGTCCGCGACCGCTCGGGCCGCGTGGTGGCGGCGCTGAACACCGCGATGCACGCCAGCCGCCACACCCCGCAGGAGTGCGTGAGGGACCTCCTCCCCGAACTGAGATCGGCAGCGACCCGCATCGAAACGGACCTGCACACCGCCGCCCGCTTCACGTCCGTCCCGCTGACCTGACCCCAGCCCCCCAGACCCCCAGACCCCCAGACTCCGAGTACGACGAGACGTATCTGGGCTGAAGCGGCGCGACGACCATCGACAACAAGGAGACCTACTTACGGGTCGATGGCCCGTCGGTCTGGATCGAGTTCTCCAACCAGGGCGGCATCGTGGTCGACGGAGTGCACCAGCACACGATCTTCCGCGACCAGACCGCAGACTACGGATGGAACTGAGGGTTCCACGGTGCGCCGTCTCCTGCCCGCTCGCCCAGGTACGTCAGCACCAGCGCAAGGAGCTGCAGGAACGGCTGGGCCGGTGGCCGGACGAAGACGTCGAGACGTTCAGCCGCCTGCTCCGGCGGTTCGTCACGGTACTCGACTGACGTCCGGAACCCGCCCAGGACACCTCGCGGCGGCGGCGAGGACGAGCGCTCAGCGGTGACCGCAGACAGGACGGACGGAAACCCGTATGCGACGCGGACTCGGCACGCACATCCTCCACCGGCAAATACACCACTGTGGCCCATCCGGCACGCGGTTGAGCCGGATCGTCGGCGTCGCCATGGCGCGCAGGCGCCTTCAGCCGATCCGCCGTACGAAAGCCCACGAGAAACGACGGAACCATTGACCTCCGTTGGGCGCACCCCTACTTTCTGACCGATTCACCGAACTCGGTCCGGTATATCGGACGGCGTGATGGCGGCCGTAAGGCGCGTGCCCCGAAGCCCTCTCTCGCGACGCCTCGGGGGCAGCGTCCCGACAAGATCACGTTCCTTCCCCCTCTCACCCCCCATGGAGAGCCGCATGCCCCACACCGCTGCACGAGGATGGGCAAGACGCATCACCGCCCGGGTCCTCGCCGTCGGACTCCTCGTCGCCGGTCTGGCGAGCCTCGACCGGCAGGAGCCGTCGGCGCCCCTGACCGCCGAACCGGCCGCTGTGAGCACCCATCAGATCGGCGTCACCCCGCCGCCGATGGGCTGGGCGTCCTGGAACAGCTTCTTCAGCAGCATCGACCACAACGTGATCAAGCAGCAGGCCGACGCCCTGGTCTCCTCCGGCATGGCGGCGGCCGGCTACAAGTACGTCAACCTCGACGACGGCTGGTGGCAGGGCGACCGGGACGCGAACGGCAACATCGTCGTCGACGAGACCCTGTGGCCCGGCGGCATGAAGGCGATCGCCGACTACATCCACAGCAAGGGACTGAAGGCCGGCATCTACACCGACGCCGGCAAGCAGGGCTGCGGCTACTACTACCCCACCACCCGCCCCGCCGCCCCCAACACCGGTATGGAGGGCCACTACCGGCAGGACCTGGAGACCTTCCAGCGCTGGGGCTTCGACTACGTGAAGATCGACTGGTGCGGCGGCCGGGTGGAGGGCCTGGACCAGGAGACCACGTACAAGCAGATCGCCGCCGCGAACGAGGCCGCGTCGGCCGCGACCGGCCGCAAGCTGGTGCTGTCGTTCTGCGAGTGGGGCACCGGACTGCCGTGGAACTGGGCGACGGGCCACGGCGACCTGTGGCGCACCAGCCACGACGTGCTCCTGTACAGGGAGACCCCGGGCCTGACGAAGATGTACCGCAACTTCGACGAGGCCCTGCAGCCCGCGGCCCAGCACACCGGCTACTACAACGACCCCGACATGCTGATGGGCGGCCTGAACGGTATGACCGCCCAACGCAACCGGCTGCACATGAGCCTGTGGTCGATCGCCGGCGCCCCTCTCCTGGCCGGCAACAACGTGGCCACGATGACCGCCGAGACTCGCGGCATCCTCACCAACCCCGAGGTCCTGGCCGTCAACCAGGACCCGCGCGGGCTCCAGGGCGTCAAGGTCGCCGAGGACACCCGGAACCTCCAGGTGTACGGCAAGATCCTCTCCGGCACGGGCAAGCGCGCGGTGATGCTGTTCAACCGCACCGGCTCCGCCGCGAACATCACCGTCCGCTGGGCCGACCTCGGCCTGACCCCGGCCTCCGCCCGTGTGCGCAACGCCTGGACCCGTACCGACGCCGGATCGTTCGCCACCGGCTACACCACCTCCGTCCCGGCGAACGACGCGGTCCTGCTGACCGTCTCCGGCACCGAGGCCTCCGGCTCGACGTACGAGGACACCACCACCGCCACCACCCCGACGTTCGGCAACGTCGCGGCCTCCGCGGCGGGCACCAAGCTGGTGGACATCACCTACGCCAACGGCTCCACCACCGCCCGCAAGGCCACCATCCGGGTGGGCGGCCAGTACACGTACGTCGTGTCCTTCCCGCCGACCGGCTCGGCCACCACCCACCGAACCGTCTCCGTGCTGGCCCACCTGGCCAAGGGAATGAACACCGTCCGGTTCGCCGCGGTCTCAGGCAGCACCGCCCCCGACATCGACGCCCTGCGCGTGCAGGGCATCCCCGGCACCGACGGCACCGCCCTGGCCGGCTCCGCCTCGGGCCGCTGCGTGGACATCGACAAGAACACCTACGTCAACGCCACCCAGGCACAGATCTGGGACTGCTCCGGCGGACGCAACCAGACCTTCCAGCGGACCTCGCGCGGTGAACTCGTCGTCTACGGCAACAAGTGTCTCGACGCCGACAACAACGGCACCACCAACGGCACCAAGGTCATCATCTGGGACTGCACAGGCGGCACCAACCAGAAGTGGACCGCCCACGCCGACGGCACCGTCACCAACAACCTCTCCGGCCTCTGCCTGGACGCCTCCGAGGCGGCAACCGCCAACGGCACCAAGCTGATCCTGTGGACCTGCAACGGCCAGACCAACCAGAAGTGGACACTCACCTGACCTGACGCCGCCACGGTGTTAGGTCACCGTGCCGACCCCCGAACCCGATCCCGGCAACCGGACCTCCGGTTGCCGGGATCTGATGGTTGACGGGATCTGCCAGTTGACGGGATCTACCGGTCCGAGGCGGTCGGCACCTGGGTGGGCAACGACACCCGCAGAGCCCGAGACCGACCGTTCTCAGGCCACCGCCGGTCAGAGCTCCAGCAGTGGCCGCCGAATGCGAAGACGTCTTGGGCCCTCGTGCGGGCGGCGGCCGACGGCGAGGCCGGTGCGGGTGCCACCGGCACGTCCGGTCGCAGGAGAGCAGGGCACGGCACGGACCACCTTCTTCGCCGCCGGCCAGAAGTCGCCCTTCGCCCCTGAGCGCCCACCAACCAGGCACCGAAGGCCGACGCATAGCAGTCAGAGGCTCGCTGCCCTCCTCTCCGCATACAGAGGGGCCCTCGCTTACGCGAATCCGCTACGCTGTCCTTGATCACGTGCTGGTACGTCATGCTGTCCGCTCAGGCACCCCTGGGGAGAGCACCGCATCACGTGTGACCAGCAGGCTTGTGCTCCTCGCCGAAGATCCGCCGCCTGGATTTTCAGCAAGGTTTTTCCACAAGCTGCTGCCTTCGTGGGCCTTGCGGAAAAATGCGAACCCGCAGGTCAGGCCCTCACCGGAGCGAGCCCTGGGACAGGGCAGATGAAGACGCTGGAGACCTACCACGTCTTCGGGCGGTTCGCGAACGAGCCCGCGTTACGGCTTGCTGACCGGCTGGCCGCGATGGGCCCGACACGCATGCCCGTGACGGGCTTCCCTGAGGTGCGCGACGACGTCGTCCAGGCTCACGGCCAAGGAACGCTCGACATTGATCCAGTCGTCCTTGGCGTGACCGAGGAGGTACTCGCGCCGTTCGGGTGCGCGCTCCGCGCGCCAGTTCGTGATCAGCGCACGCAGTGTGAGTCGTGCCAACGCGGCAACCGGGAGCAGCGGGAGTTCCGAGGCCTGGATCGGCCGCTTGCGTTGGTAGCCGGCGGCGAAGGCGCAGGCGTCCCGCCAGGGATGATCCGGCGTCCTGCCGAGCAGGTTCGCCATGGGAACGGCGGGGTCGAAGATCACCGCACTGCGCACCGTGTCGCCGAAGTCGATGACACCGGTGACGAAGTGATCGCTCTGCGGATCCACCACGATGTTGTAAGGGCTGAAGTCGCCGTGGATCACTTGGGTTTCGAGATCACTCAGCCTCGGGACGAGGCTTTCACCGAAGAGCCGGAAGACCGACTGGGCCAACTGGCGGTGCTCGGGGCTCGGCGTGTGCTCGACCAGTTGGGTCAGCTGGTGGAAATGGCGGATGTCCCACGCCAGACCTCGTCGGTCCGCCGGGTGCGTGAACGGCCTGAGCGCCACGTCGATCAGCCCCAGCATCTCGCCCGCCTCGGCGAGCCGCTCCGCGTCCGGGTTCGCATCGGCCAGGACCTGGCCTTCGACGAAGTCGAACACCCGCAGGGTGCGAGTCCTGCCGTCGTTCAGCCTGATCGTGACATGGTCGTCTCCGTCGGCGGTCAGCTTCACCCGCTGGACAGGCAAGTGCGGAGCGGTGGTTTCGAGGTGGCGCATCGCGGCGGTCTGGAGGGCGACGACCGCCTCCGCCTCGTCAGGTGGTGAGACCTTCACGAGGTAGTTGCTCGAGTCGGTGCTGAGTTGGAACGTGTCGTCCTTCTCGGTCGCCAGTCGCCCCAAGCGCCCGGTGAGGCGGTAGTGCTCCTCAAGGAAAATGCTCACCAGCACCACGTCGATGGACTCGTGGGACGACGTCAGGCCGCTCTCCTGGAGGAGCCGCTGAGCATAGTTCGTAGCTGGTGAGGTGTTCACGGTCAGTCCCTTCGGTCAGCCTGTCACAGACGGTTCTTCGCGACCTCGGCGAAGGTCTCGAGGAATCGCGTTACATCGGCGGAGCCGAAGGCCAGCGGAGGGCGGATCTTCAGCGTGTTCGCCGACGTGCCCGTGCCGCTGATCAGGATGCGGCGATCGCGCATGTCGTTGATGACGTCTTCGGCACGTGCGCGGTCGGGCTCGAGGGTCTGGCGGTCCTTGACGATCTCCACGCCGACGTAGAGACCGGCGCCGCGGACTTCGGCGACGTAGGGGGAATCCTTGGTGATCTCCCTCAGCCCCGCGCGCAGAGCGTTGCCGCTCTCCAGGACGCGCTGCTGCACGTTCTCCTTCTCGAAGACGTCCAGCACCGCGGCGCCTGCGGCCACGGGGATGGAGCTGCCGCCGAAGGTGTTGAAGTAGCGGACGTTGCGTCCGAACTCCTCGCAGACCTCGGGGCGGAAGACCACACCCGAGATCGGCAGGCCGTTGCCCATCGGCTTGCCCATGGTGACGATGTCCGGCAGCACACCGTGGCGGCTGAAGCCCCACATCGACTCCCCGAGCCGGGCGAATCCCGACTGGACCTCGTCCGCGATGTAGACACCGCCGGCCGCGTGCACCTCCTCCACCACGGCCTGCATGTAGCCGGGGGGGTCGGTGAAGATGCCATCGCTGCTGTAGGCGCAGTCGGTGATCAGGGCCGCGAGCCGGTACCCATGGCGCTCGAGGTCGTCGATCGCGCCGCGCACCTGCTGCCGCATGTGCTCGGCGAGCGTGGAGCCGGGCGCGACGAGGCGCGGGTCAGGAGCGTCGATGAGCCGGACGTTCGGGCCCAGCGGCGAGCCCGCGCCGAGGGTCGGTGAGAAGCTCGCCACCTCACGGGTGAGGCCGTGGTAGGCCCAGCGGGTGACGATGATGCCCTCGCCGCCCGTGTGGAACCGCGCCACCCGAACCGCCAGGTCGTTCGCCTCCGACCCGCTGCACGCGATGCTCAGCTTGGACAGCTCCTCGGGGAATGTCGCAAGAAGCCGCTCCGCGTAGTCGACCAGTGCTTCCTGGACGTAACGCGTGTTGGTGTTGACCACCGCCATCTGGCGGGCGACGGCCTCGACAACGTGGGGGTGGGCGTGCCCGACGCAGGGGACGTTGTTGTAGGCGTCGAGGTAGTCGTTGCCGTCGCGGTCGATCAGGTGGGCGCCGCGGCCGGAGACGAACTCGACCGGCTCCCTGTAGATCAGTGTGTAGCCAGGGCCCAGCACCTTGTTCCGGCGCTGGATGGTCTCTTGGAGGTGCTCGGGGAGTTCGCTCAGTACCCCGGGGTCGAACCGGTTGGGGTAGTGGGCTATCGCCCGACTCAGCGTCGAAGTCATCGGCAGGCACACCTTCAGTCTCGTTCCGGGGTTGCTCGCTGCGTTGGCCGGAACCATACCATCGTTAATTCCAGTTCCAATCTGAAACTAGAAACTTTGGTGTCCGCCCCGGTGATCGCCACGTCGACACGCCCAGGCGCCAGACCCGCGCCGCCTGCTGTCTCGACGTCCCGGCCGACGATGCCCTGCCCCAGCAGCACACCGTCCTTGCACGGCAGATGCCCCGGCACGTAGCGAATCGTGTAGACGCTGATATTCGTGGCAAGTACGCCTGAGTTCGGTGAGCAGCGATGTGGGGGCGAGAGCGGCACTGCCATGAGGCGAGAGATGCCGGCTGGCTGTCGCTGCCGTGGGGCTCTAGTGCCGACGCCGCCGGCGGTCGGCTCAGAAGGCCGGTGCGGACTTCTCCGAGAGCCGGTTCTGTTGCCGTGCTCCGAGCACGGCGTCGCGCAGCCGTTCCTGAACGACCGTCAGGCATGCGCAGACCGCGCCTTGTGCCGTCGACAGACCGATCTGATGCGGACCCGTCCTGATCTCTGGCACCGCCGGAAGGCTCTGGTCGAGCCGCCCGCGCACCTGGGGAAGGACGACATCGACGAGCGGGCGCAGCCGGCCCACGAAGTAGACCGACTCCGGGTCGAGCGTCACGGCGACGACGCTGACGGCGGTCACGATCGCGGTGGTGAACGCCTGCAGCACTTCGGCGTGCGGCGCCTCGGTGTGCGGCGCCTCGGTGTGCGGTTGCAGCCAGAGATCCTCGATGCGCTCCAGGTCGAGCCCTTGCTTGCGGGCGAACCGGAGGAGACCTCGGGCGCTCAGCAGCTCGTCGAGGTTCTCGTCGCCGACTCCGGAGGAGAGCACACCGATGCCCCCGAAGGTGGGTGTACCTCCCCGTGCGAGCTCATGATCCGTGCAGCTGGCGAAGTTCAGTGTGGTGCTGACGCTGAAGAGCGCGGCGTTCTTGATGGTTGCGTCGTTCGTGAGGATCCCGAGCAGGGACGCGTTGGCGTCGCTGTCGAGGAGCGCGGGGGCCTCGATGAGGTTTTCGACGGCTTGCTGGAGGCCTGAGCCCGCAAAGATTTTCATCGACTCCGCAGGGCCGAAGATCTCGGTGCCACCCCGGACCCGGCCGGGCACTGCGGCGACGATCTGACGCAGAGGACCCTGCGCAGATCGGGCGGCCTGCGCGATGAGGTCGACCAGCCATCGCGCGGCGTCCTCGACCTCCTGGTGATCGGCGGTGGGAACCGTCACGTGCTGGATCTCACGACCCCTCAGGTCGGTCACCAGCACGCCGGTGGTCTGGGCACCGAAGCTGACACCGGCGACGTGCCCGGTGGTGCCAGGCAGGTCCAGATAGGTGGAGCGGCGGCCGCGGCCGGTGATCTCGTCGATCCCGCTGTCGACGACGAAGCCGTCGGCCCGCAGCTCCTCAACCGCTCTGGACACAGTGGCCTTGCTCAGGCCCGTCAGCTCGATGAGCTGGTTCCGCGTCAAGGGCGCGTGGGAGAGGACCACGTCGAGGACTGATGCCTTGTTGTAGTCGCGCGAGGTCGGATTGGTCACGTGATGACCATAGCGAGCCCGGTACGCCGATCGGGCAGGGGCCGGTTTGGGCGGTCCGACCAGGGGTTTCGACGCGGTGAGAAGCGGGTGTTCCGGTGGATCCGTCGCTCCCGCCCGGGCACGCTCGAAGGGGTCCGTATCGGCGTCTTCCGCCTTGCCGGACGGTTCTCGACTCATCTGTCATGAACTCCGTAGGTCCCCCAAGCACTCCAGGGGCGCATCGCCGCGTTGCGGAGAAGGGCAGAAAGCCCGGGGGCGACGACCAGCTGACTGCCGGCAGCGAGCATTCGCGGACCAGTGCAATCCTGTGCGGCCAGCCGCTGGTCAACGGCCGAAACGACCTCGACGTAGCTGGGCCGGCGCCCTGCCTTGGAGCGGCTTGACCGCATACCGCGAGCATAACAGGTTTCTTATTTCAGGCTGGAACTGTAACAAATGGCGTTGGCTTGAGGCCAGCAGCGAGCACGGTAGATGCCCGCGGCGGATCAGGTCGGGCTGGATCCGCTCGACAGGCTCGCCGAGCACCCGGCGGCGCAGGACCGTGTGCGACATGTCGTCGGTGATGACCGGCGGCCGGCCGCCGTGCCGCGAACAGCAGCTCACCCCGTATTTGATCTCGCTCGCACAAAGGGCCCGCATGCGAGAGAAGGCTGATGTCGAGCGGGTACCCTTCTGCCGTTAGGTAGACTGACCTACCTAGCAGTAGGGAGGCAGTGTGATGAGCGAAACCGGAACGGCGGCAGAGCGTCCCAGGCGGAGGGGGACAGCGCGCGAGAAGCTGCTCGCTGCCGCAGCCCGGCGCTTCTACGCGGACGGCGTGGCGGCGACGGGGATCGACACGATCACCGCCGAGGCGGGCGTGGCGAAGATGAGCCTGTACAACAACTTCTCCTCCAAGGCCGAGCTGGTGATGGCCTACCTCGATGCGCGGCACGAGGAATGGCTGGGCCTGTACCGGCGGCGACTGGAAGGGGCGCAGGACGGTCGCGGCGGCGTGCTGGCCGTCTTCGACGCGTACGCCGACCACGCGGCCTTCGCCTACGAGCACGGCTTCCGGGGCTGCGGCCTGCTGAACGCCGCCGCCGAGCTGCCTGCCGGTGACGGGGGGCGGGCCGTGGTGCGCCGGCACAAGGAAGAGGTCGAGGATCTGATCGCCGGGCATCTTGATCAGCTGCTGCCCGGGCGGCCCGAGGAAGCCCGCGCCATGGCGGAACACCTGTCGTTCCTGCTGGAAGGAGCGACGGCGCGGGCCGGACTGGAGGGCGCGGCGACGCGTCTGGAGCACGCCCGGGCGCTGGCGGCCGACCTGCTGGACCGGCTGTGACGCGGACCGCCGGACATACGGCCGGCTCAACGGGCGTGGGGGCGGTGTGCGTGCTTATGGCGTCCGTGCTGTGGGGCACCACTGGCACCGCCGCGACCTTCGCCCCCGCGGTGGGGCCGCTCGCGATCGGGGCCGTGGCCATGGGCGTGGGCGGACTGCTCCAGGCGCTCATCGCCGCCCCCCGTATCCGCCGAGAGGGCCCTCGGCTGCGTGCGCAGAAGGGCGCGGTGCTGGTGGGGGCGCTGTCGGTGGGGGTCTATCCCCTGGCGTTCTACAGCTCTATGCACCTGGCCGGGGTCGCCGTCGGCACAGTCGTGTCGATCGGCTCGGCTCCGCTCTCCTCGGCCCTGGTCGAGCGTGTCGTCGACGGGCGCCGCCTCACGCGCCGCTGGATGACCGGCGCCGCTCTGGGCCTGTCCGGGACGGTCCTGCTGTGCGCGGCCGAAGCCGCCAGCTCCCCTTCCGTCCCCGGCGCCCGCCCCGCGGGCGACACCGTGCTCGGCGTGGGACTCGGCCTGGTGGCCGGGCTCACCTACGCCCTGATGTCCTGGGCGGCCCACCGCCTGATCAGCCGCGGTGTCACCTCCCGCACGGCGATGGGGACCGTCTTCGGGATCGGCGGGCTGCTGCTGATGCCGGTGCTGCTGGCCACCGGTGCCCCGCTCCTGGCCTCCTGGTCCAACGCGGCCGTCGGCGCCTACATGGCTCTGGTGCCCATGTTCGTCGGCTACATCCTGTTCGGCTGGGGGCTGGCGCACGTGCCGGCCAGCACCGCGACCACCCTCTCGCTGCTGGAACCCGCCGTCGCGGCCGTCCTGGCCGTGCTCGTCGTCGGTGAACGCCTGCCCCTGCTGGGCTGGACCGGTATCGGCCTGGTCGTCGGCTGCCTCGCCGTACTCACCATGCCCACCCGCACCACAGCGAGGTCCCGGGCAACCTCCACGGGGCCGGCCACAACCGCCCCAAGGGACGCCGTCGCTGTGGCCGGGCCCGGCACATCGCCCTGACCCAGGCGCTCAGGGGCGGCGGGCCTACCCGTCATCAGGGCGGGCGCGATGCTGGGGGTACGCGTCCTCAAGGTGCCGCCCCATCCCGCCACTGCGACGGCAAGGGGGAGGTGGGAGTTCATGTCCAGCTCGAACCGGCCGTAGGCCGTAGAGGTGTACGTGGGTCCAGAACAGCGGGGACAGGGCCCGCCGGTCGGCGTCGGTGAGCCGCTTCCGCCACTTCTCCTCGCTCAGGATGTCCTGCAGCAGGGTGTTGACGTGCACCAGCGCGGACTGGAGCAGGAGCAGGAGCAGGAGCAGGAGCAGGGCGAGCATGGAGACTCCTGGGACTCCTTGCCGGAGCCGGTCAGCCCGCTGTCCTTGCCGTAGAACTGATCGTGGTTGGCGGAGTTCCAGTTCTCCACGACCTGGAGCCCGTCGTTGATCTCGCGCCGCAGGTCCGCGTCGGCGAGGTAGTCGCAGATGTACGCCCCACCTACCGCTCGCCCGAGTTCCTCGATCGCCCGGTAGGTGGGGTGCTGTGGGCGAAGGCGGACCCGACGATGGAGGCGCCGTGCGTGTCGGTGTACTGCCGGTCGATCTCCACGTCCGTGCAGTGCCGCAGCACGCCTCGATCATCGCGGCGACCTCGGAGACCGAGCACGATGTGTGCCGGCTGTAGACGCACAGCGGCTCTTCTCGACGGTCGGGTAGCCGGGGCCCGCATCGGCGCCTTCGCACGCGTGATGCTGGCAGCGCACCCGTGATGCTGGCGGCAGTGCGAGCATCACGGCCCGATCCGCGGCAATGACAAGCCGGCGCCTTGGTGTCGGACGGTCTCACCGAGGTCGGAGGATCAGTGGCCCGCGACGACGCCGGAGAGTTCGTTCGTGCTCTTCGGCAGGGTCACAGAGGTGACCTTCTTGCCCGATTCGATGTCGACGGCGTGCAGTTGGCGCTTGCCCGGCTCTGAGACGTATGCCGTGTGGTCGCGGACGAAGAGGGTGGGCCGGGGCTGCTGCCAGTCCAGCGGCTCCTGCCATGCGTCCACGACGGAGATCTTCTTGTCCACCTTGCCCGTCTCGGGGTCGATGACGTGGAGGGCGCCGTTGGTGCCGAGGAGGAGGGCCTCGCCGTGGGGTCCGCGGCCGAGCGAGCGGAAGGAGTAGCTGGTGCCCAGGTCGACCAGGCGCAGCTTCCCGGTCTCGGTGTTGATGAGGGAGATGCGGGTCGGCCGCTCCAGTTCGGCCTCCGGGTCGGTCTTGTAGTCGCCCAGGAGGACGGGCGAGGTGTCGCTGCCACTCTGGTTGCCGATGCGGCCGTAGTCGTCGGGGGCGTCGACCTTGGTGAACTTGCCGTCCTTGTAGATCAGGAGGCCGTCCTCGCAGCCGATGCCGACGGCCTCGCCCTTGGCCGCGGCCTCGCCGTGGACGCCGGGGCAGTTCTCGTTGCGCTTGATCTCCTTGTTGTTCTTGTCCAGGACGAGGGCGCCGGTGCGCTTCTCCTCGGTGCCGAGGGTGGTGAGGAGTTCGCCGTCGCTCAGTTCGATGGCAACACCGTGGTGCGGCTCGGCGGAGGTGTAGGTGCGGCCTTCGGGCTTCTTGCCGCCGTCGAGGTCGTTGGGGTCGAAGACGTTGACCTCGCCGGTGCCGTCGGTGAACAGGATCGTCTTGCCGGCATGCCGTACGACGTGGCCGGGCTTGGCGCCCTTGTACTCGATGCCGGTGAAGGTCTGCTCGGCGGCGTTCAGGACGCGGAAACCGGCGTCGGTGGAGACCATGACGTGGGAGTCGTCGCCTGCGGGGTTGAGACGGTTGAAGCCGGGCAGCTCGATCGTGCCGGCCAGCTTCAGGCTCTCGCCGTCCAGGACGTACAGTCCGCCGTCGAACGTGGCGACCACCGGGTCCTTGACCGCCACGGCCTTTGTGCTCGGCGCCGCCTTGGCCTTCGTGTCGGACGAGGAGGTGTCCTCTCCTCCGCAGGCGGTCAGGACCGCGGAAGCCGCCAGGGCGAGGGCCGTGCCCGTGAAAGCTCGGTTGCGTATCGGCTTGTTCACCGGTGTGTTCCTTTCTGTGCCGCGCGAGCGCGGCGTGGGGTGGGGAGTGTGTGATGGCCGTGGTCGGCCGGTGTCCAGGTCAGGGGCGCTGGTTCAGGCGCTGGTCAGGCCGTCGGTCATGGCGGTGGTGTTGGCGCGCATCATCTGCAGGTAGGTGCCGGCGCCCTTGCCCTTCTCGGTCAGGGATTCGGAGTAGAGCTCGACGACCCGCACCTGGCCGCCCAGTTCGGTGCGCAGGACTTCGGCCAGCCGCTTGGGCTGGGACGAGTCCGCGAACACGGTTCGTACGCCTGCCTTGCGCATCGCCTCGGTGAGTGAGCGCAGGTCGGAGGAGCTGGGTGAGGCCAGCGTCGTACCGCTCGGGATCACCGCGCCGATCACCCGGAAACCGAAACGCTCGGCGAGGTAGCCGAAGACGTGGTGGTTGGTCACCAACGCCCGCTGTTTCTCCGGTATGCGGTCGAAGGACTTCTCCATCCTGGCGGTGAGGTCGGCGAGTTGGCCGTCATAGCGGTCGGCGTTGTCGCGGATCGCCTTCTCGTCCACGCCGTCCACGTGCTCAACGACCTGGTCTGCGATCAAACCTGTGGCCTTGCGGACGCGGTCGGGGTCGGTCCAGAAGTGCGGGTCGGGCTGTCCGGCCTCCTCCTCGGGGCCGCCGTCGTCGTGTGCCTGGAAGGTCAGGGGGTCCACCGCCTTGCCGGCCTCGAAGGTGGGCACCCCGGACTCGCGGGCGGCTTCCACGTGCCGCAGGACGTTCTCCTCCAGACCGAGCCCGTTGAAGACCACCAGGTCGGCGCGCTCCAACTCGGCGGCCTGCACGGCCGACAGGCCGAAGGAGTGCGGGTCGGCGTTCGGCTTCATCAGCACGGTGACGTCGGCTTCGTCGCCGACGATCTGCTGCGTGATGTCGCCCAGGATGTTGGTCGTCACGACCACCCGGGGCCGGTCGTCGCTGCTCCTACAGCCGGTGCCGGCACCGGTCAGGGCGAGGGTGAGCAGGACCAGCAGGAGGGTGCGCGGCCGCCGCTCCCCTCGCGTCCGTCTCGTCATCGTCCGGCCTCCACCATCAGGGCCGGCTCGATGTCCAGGTCGAAGGTGCGCGCGACGCGCAGGTTGTCGTTGTAGTCGATCTCGTACACGCGTTTGCCCTTGGAGTCGTTGAGGTAGGCGCGGCTGCGGTCGACCTCGATGACCGGTGCCGCCTTCCCGTCGGCCCAGGTCTCGGGGGCGCCCGTCAGAAGCGGCTTTGTCTTGGAGACCTGCTTGCCGCTGGCGATGTCGTAGCCGTGGAGTGCTCCGTCGGTCTCCAGGACGATCAGGACGGAGCCCTCGCCGGCGGTGTTGGCGGAGACGACGGAACCGGTCTTCACTCGTGTCCACGCGCGCTCGCTGACATCCAGCACACACACAGCCCGGTCACCGGCGGGCGCCGTGAGCGTGTCGCTGCCGGGCCGGTGCCGGAAGGCCGTGGCCCGTTCCGCTTCGGGTACGTCGCTGCCGTACGGGATCTTCTCGGCGGTGAAGGTGCCGTCGGCCTCACGGACGAGCAGGGCGCCGTCGGCGCAGCCGAGGACGACTCCGCGCCGGGTGACGGCGTCGCCCCGCGCTTCCTCGCACCCGGCGTCCGGCGACGCGGCCCGCTTGCCCTCGCGGTCGTACACCACGACCTTCCCGCCCTCCGTGACACCGAGCAGGTGCTCCGCGTACGGCACGACGGCTCCCGCGTGCGTCCCGGGAAGCGTGCGGGCGGAGCCGACCTTGCCCTTCTCCAGACCGGCCCGGTGATAGCTCCTGGCGCGGCCGTCCTCGTCGGTCACCGCTGTCACGGCGGCATCGCTGCGGACGCGGGTGCCCGGGCCTGCGGGCAGCCGGCCCACGTCACGTATCGCCGCGCGGTAGTAGTGGACGTGATCGCCGTGGTCCACCATCCAGGCGCCGCTGTCCAGGACGCGCGTGCCGTCCGCGGTGTGGAAGTAGCCGAAGCGGCCGTCGGTGGTCAGTTCCGTGGTGCCCGTCGTCCGGGACACCTCGTGCGTCTTGCCGGTGATCAGATCGAGTACCCGGGTGTCTCCGGTGGCCGGGTCGTTGAGCAGCAGCCGCGACTGCTGCTCGGCCTTCTCCTGGGCCCCCTTGACGTAACCGTGCGGAGCGGAGGCCGAGGCGGTGGCCTTCGGGGCGGACGCGGTGTCGTCGCGGCTCGCGCAACTCGTGGTGAGCAGGGAGATCGCCACGAGCGCGGCGGGCGCCCAAGGTATGACGTTGCTTCGGACGAGCAAAGGGATCGCCTCAGGTTCTTTCAGTCGGTCGCTGCGGCGTGAGCGCCGAGGAGGCGCGCGCGGCTGCGGTGGCGGAGGCCGGATGCCAGGTGGGAGAGGAAGAACAGGCTCACCGCGAGGGCCGAGACGGTCGCGCCGGCCGCGGTGCTCAGGTGCCAGGACAGCAGCAGGCCTCCGAAGGTGGCGGTGATGCCGAGGAGCGCCGCGAGGGCCATGACGCCCCGCACACTGCGCGCCCAGGGCAGCGCTGCGGCCGGCGGGGCGATGAGCAAACCCAGCACCAGCAGCGTGCCCACAATGTGGAAGGAGGCGACGATGGCCAGCGCCAGCAGGCCGAGCAGCAGGGCGTGGGCCAGGCGGGGCCGCAGGCCGAGCGTCTGGGCCTTGCGTGAGTCGAAGGCCAGGGCGAGGAAGGCGCGGTGGCCGAGGACCGAGACGGCTAGTGCCAGCAGCAGCGCCACACCCAGCAGCACCAAGTCCTGCTCGCGGACGGCGAGGACGTCACCGAAGAGGAACCCGGTCAGGTCGACCGCGAAGGACTGCGACCGCGAGACGATGATGACACCGAGCGACAGCATCCCCACGAACAGCAGCCCAATCCCGGTGTCCTGGGACAGCCGCGGGGTGCGGCCGAGAGCCGTGACGCCGGCCGTCATGACGGCCGCGCTCAGCAGCGCCCCCAGCAGCAGGTTGCCGCCGAACAGCGCGGCGAGCGCGACTCCGGGCAGCAGCCCGTGCGACATGGCGTCACCGAGGAAGGCCATTCCCCTGAGCACCACCCAGGTGCCGGCCAGGGCACAGATCGCCGACACCAACATTCCGCCCCACAGGGCCCTCTGCACGAAGGTCACCTCGAAAGGGCCCGTCAACCACTCCATATAAACGCACTATAATGAAAACCATGTTCAAAACACAGGGGTCCTCTCCCGCCCTCGCCGAGGCCAGGACGCCCCGGGTCCGCTTCACGGAGCTCTCCGCCGGATATCCCGGCCGCCCCGTTCTGCATCAACTTGACGCGGAGATACCGGCGTTGGCGATCACGGCGCTCGTCGGCCCGAACGGCAGCGGGAAGTCCACCCTGCTCGGAGTAATGGCCGGAGTGATCCAACCCACATCAGGCCGGCTCCACCACGCCGGCGAGCGGCCGCCGGCGTTCGTCCCGCAGCGCGGCGCCGTCGCTGACGCACTGCCGCTCACGGTCAGGCAGACGGTGGAGATGGGGCGCTGGGGCGACCGCGGGCCGTGGCGCCGGCTGACGCGGCAGGATCGAGCCACCGTGGACCAGGCCATGGAGAGGCTCGGCATCACCGACCTCGCCACCCGCCAACTCGGAGAGCTCTCCGGCGGACAGCGGCAACGCGCCCTGATCGCCCAAGGACTCGCCCAGGAGTCGGACCTGCTCCTCCTGGACGAACCGACCACGGGCCTGGACCCCGAGGCAAGGGACCGGATCGCCGCGCTGCTGACGGAGCTGGTCGCCGACGGCAGGACCGTCGTGCAAGCCACACACGACCTGGAAGCCGCCCGCTCGGCGGACGCCTGCCTCCTGCTCCGCGACGGCCAGCTGGCGGGGCAGGGACGCCCCGAGCAACTTCTCACCGCCTCAACGCTCGCCCAGATCTGGCAACCGGTGTGAGGCGACGGCCCTTTTCCCACCTCATGTCGATGGTGCTCACGTGCCGCTGTCGCATGTAACCGCGGCTGCCCCAGGTCAGGCCCGGCCCAGGGCTCTCGCACGTCGATGGGTCCACGCCGGTGAGAGCTGACACACCCTTCGAGCGCTCTCCCGCAGTCCCGCATGGTGTCGGTTCACCGAAGCACTGACCACCGGTAGATCCCGGCGGGCACTAGTAGGGCTTGGTCAGGTGTGGCTCCGGCGGGCGGGGTCGAGCTCCGGCGGTTTGGGATGCGAGGCCGCGACCTGCGGCAACCGGCTTGTCCCGGCTGTCGGCCGACTGGCGCAGGCACCGAATCGCCACAGGGCAGGGCGACTTGACCAAGCACTGCTAGCGTGCCGCCTGGAACGTACGCCGGTAAGCCTGCGGTGAGACGCCGATCGCCGCGTGCAGGTGCTGGCGCAGGGAGGCGCCCGTGGCGAAGCCGACCCGGCCGGCGATCTGGTCCACCGACAGGTCGCTGGATTCCAGCAGGTCCCGGGCTCGGGCTACACGCTGCTGGATGAGCCAGCGGCCGGGGCTGAGGCCCACCTCGTCGTTGAAGCGGCGGGCGAAGGTGCGCCGGCTCATCCGGGCGTGGGCGGCGAGATCGGCGAGCGTCAGCGGTTCGTCGAGGCGTTCGAGGGCCCAGGCGCGGGTGGCGGCCGTGCTCGCGGCCCCGCTTTCCGGGACTGGCTGCTCGATGTACTGTGCCTGGCCGCCGTCCCGGAACGGCGGAACCACGCAGCGGCGGGCGACCGTGTTGGCGAGCCGGCTGCCGTGGTCCTTGCGCACGACGTGCAGGCAGACGTCGACGCCGGAGGCGGCTCCGGCCGAGGTCAGAATGGGGTCGTCGTCGACGAAGAGCACATCCGGGTCGAGGGCGAGGTGCGGGAACATATGCCGGAACCGGTCCGCCTGCCGCCAGTGCGTGGTCGCCTTGCGGCCGTCCAGGAACCCGGCCGCGGCGAGCACGAAGGCGCCGGTGCAGATGGAGACGATGCGCGTGCCTGGCCGGATCCACGCGAGCGCGACAGTGACCTCGTCCGGCAGCTCTGCGGTGACACACGACGGCGAGATGGGCGCGACGACCACGGTGTCGGCCGTGGCCAGGAACTCGGGGCCGTGCTCGGCGGTGATGGTGAAGTCGGCGTTGCTGCGCACCGGACGCCCGTCGACGGTGCAGGTCACCACCTCGTACCGGCCGTCGGCGGCGCCGAAGATCCGGCTGGGAATGCCGAGTTCGAAGGGGTAGACCCCGTCGAGCGCCAAAACCACGACCCTGTGCACATGCTGCATGGCACGATCCTATCGAAGACTGGCTATCAGGCCATTTTCCGGGCGGACGCGCTCGGGCAGGGTGGGACACCATGAGCACTCAGCACACGATGCGCGCCATCAGCCAGGACGTCCTCGGCGGTCCCGAGGTCCTCAAGGAAGTGGAGGTCGAGCGCCCCGCGCCACGTCCGAACGAAGTACTGGTCCGGGTGCGCGCCGCCGGGGTCAACCCGACGGACTGGAAGCACCGCGCCACCGGCCGCTTCCTCGGCGAGCCGCCCTTCGTCCTCGGCTGGGACGTCTCCGGCGTGGTCGAGGCGACGGGCACCGGTGTCGCCCTCTTCAAGCCGGGTGACGAGGTCTTCGGCATGCTGTCCTACCCGTTCGGTCACGGCTCGCACGCCCAGTACGTCACCGCCCCCACCCGCACCTTCGCGCTCAAGCCCTCGAACATCGACCACACACAGGCGGGCGCGCTTCCGCTGGTCTCACTGACCGCCTGGCAGGCCCTGGTCGAGACGGCGAACGTTCAGCCCGGGCAGCGGGTCCTGATTCACGCGGCGGCCGGCGGCGTCGGACATGTGGCCGTGCAGATCGCCAAGGCGCGGGGGGCTTACGTGATCGGCACGGCGAGTGCCGGCAAGCACGAGTTCCTGGCAGGGCTGGGCGCGGACGAGCTGATCGACTACCGGGAGACCGACTTCGCCACGGCCGTACGGGATGTCGACGTCGTGCTGGACACGATCGGCGGCGACTACCTCCACCGCTCGCTGCGGATCCTGCGCAAGGGCGGACTCCTGGTCACCCTCGTGCCGCGGGGTTCGAAGGAACTGCCCCGGGAGGCCGAGAACCTCGGGGTGCGTGCGACCGAGATGCTCGTAGACGCCGACCACACCGGGATGAAGGAGATCGCGGCGCTCGCCGAGGCGGGCCGGCTGCGCGCCACGATCGCCGGCACCTTCCCGCTGGCCGAAGCCGCCAAGGCGCACGCGCTCGGCGAAACCGGCCGGACCACGGGCAAGCTGGTCCTGGTGGTCGACTGACTCAGATCCGACCGTGTGGGTGCCGTGACTCCCGGCACCCACACGACAGGCAGACGAAGGTCGCGTCGTTGAGGTCCCCCGCGAGGTAGAGATCGTCCGGATGGCACTCGGGCAACTCGGGTCGCCGTCCGGTGAGCAGGAGGTTGTTCCCTGTCAGGCCAGCACCTGGCCGTTGCCCGCCACGACCTCGGGCCGCAGCAGGTCGGCAAGGGTCTCGGCGGGCAACAGGCCCTTCTCCAGGACGAGTTCGGCCACGCCCCGGCCGGTGGCGAGGGCCTCCTTGGCGATGTCGGTGGCTGCCGTGTACCCGATGTACGGGTTCAACGCGGTCACCAGACCGATGGAGGTCTCCACCGCCGCGCGGAGTTCGTCCTTGTTGGCGGTGATGCCGTCCACGCACCGCTCGGCCAGCGTGAGACAGGCTGCGCGGAGGTGGGTGAGGGACTCCGACAGGGAGTGCAGGATGATCGGCTCGAAGGCGTTGAGCTGGAGCTGTCCGGCCTCGGCGGCCATGGTGATGGCCACATCGTTGCCGATCACCTCGAAGGCGACCTGGTTGACCACCTCGGGGATCACGGGGTTCACCTTGCCCGGCATGATCGACGAACCCGCCTGCACCGGCGGCAGGTTGATCTCACCCAGGCCCGCACGCGGCCCGGAGGACAAAAGCCGCAGATCGTTACAGCTCTTGGAGAGCTTGACGGCGATCCGCTTGAGCACCCCGGACATCTGCACAAACGCGCCGCAGTCCTGCGTGGCCTCGACCAGGTTGGCGGCGGTCACCAGCGGCAGCCCGGTGATCTCGGCGAGGTGGCGGCGGGCAGCCTCGGCATATCCGGCGGGGGCGTTGAGGCCGGTGCCGATCGCCGTGGCACCCAGGTTGATCTCATGGATCAACTCGACGGCCTCGGCAAGACGGGACCGGTCCTCCTCGATCATGACGGCGTATGCCGAGAACTCCTGCCCGAGCGTCATCGGGACCGCGTCCTGCAACTGTGTACGGCCCATCTTGAGCACGTCGCGGAACTCCACGGCCTTACGGGCGAAGGAGTCCTGCAGGGCAGCCATCGCCTTGATCAACCCGCGCACCGCGAACACCGTCGCGATCTTGACCGCGGTCGGATAGACGTCGTTGGTCGACTGCCCGAGGTTGACGTCCTCGTTGGGGTGCAGGTACTCGTACTGGCCCTTCTCGTGGCCCAGCAGCTCCAACGCCCTGTTCGCCACGACCTCGTTGGCGTTCATGTTCGTCGAGGTGCCGGCACCGCCCTGGATGACGTCGACGACGAACTGCTCGTGCAGCTTGCCGACCCGGATCTCCCGGCACGCGGCGACAATCGCGGCCGCCTTCTCCGGCTCCAGCAGCCCCAGCTCCTCATTCGCCAGCGCGGCGGCCTCCTTGACGGCGGCCAGGGCGTCGATCAGGTGCGGATAGGCGGAGATGGGAGTGCCGGTGATCGGGAAGTTCTCCGTGGCACGCAGGGTGTGAACACCCCAGTAGGCGTCGACGGGAACATCCCGGTCACCGAGCAAGTCGTGCTCAATGCGGGTGACGGCGTTCATGAGTCTGGGGCCTTCTCTCGGGAGGCATGGTGGGGGGGGGCTTCCACGCTGCTGCGCGGAAGGCCCCCCGCGGTGTCACCGGTGTCGGTACCTGCTCAGAGCAGGCGGTCCTTGGCCTTGTAATAAGCACCGCCGAACGGAAGGAACCAGGCGGTGCCGTTGTAGAAGGGGACGGGGACCTTCGGGAAACCGAAACCGCGCAGCGGGTTGGCCTCCGGCTTGCCGTCCATCATCTCGGCGACCGCGCGGCCCATGTACGTGGCCATCTGGACGCCGTGGCCGCAGTAACCCATGGAGTAGTACAGGCCGTTGACCTCGCCCGCGTGCGGAATGCGGTCCCAGGAGAAACCGACCATGCCGCCCCACACGTAGTCGATGCGCACCCCTGCCAGCTGCGGGAAGATCTCGGTCATCTCCCGCTTGAGGATGTCGCCGCTCTTGATGTCGGAGGCCGGGTTGGAGGGGGCGAAGCGGGCCCGGCCGCCGAAGGCGAGGCGGTTGTCCGGGGTGAGGCGGACGTAGTGGCCGACGTTCTTGTGGGCGACCAGCAGGCGGCCGTTCGGGATGAGCTCCTTGGCGCGCGCCTCCCCCAGCGGCTCGGTGACGATGATGAAGCTGCCGACGTTGATCAGCCGCTTGCGGAACCACGGCATCGACTTGTCGGTGTAGGCGTCCGTCGCCGCCATGACCTGCTTGGCACGGATGGTGCCGTTCATCGTCTCCACCAGGAAGCCGCCGCCGGGGAGGCGGGTGAGGCCGGTGGCGGCGTTGCGCTCGTGGATCTCGGCGCCGGCGCGTTCGGCGGCTTCGGCCAGGCCGCCGACGAACTTGCCCACGTGCAGACCTGCGCTGAGCGGGTCCAGCAGGGCGCCGTGGTAGTAGTCCGAGCCGAGCTCGGCCCGCAGCTCGCTCTTGCTCAGCACGATCGTCTCGTGGCCGAAGTTGTCGGCCAGGTCGCGCTGCTTGGCCTGCAGGCCCTCGAAGTGCTGGGGCTTGCAGACCAGGCCGAGGCGCCCGGCGCGGTTGAAGTCGCAGTCGATCTGTTCCGTCCGCGTGAGGTCCTCGACGACGTCGACGGCCTCGCGGAAGGCGTTGTACAGCTCGCGGGCGCGCTCCTGGCCGTAGCGCTTGCGGGCCTCGGCAGGGCTGATGGTGATGCCCTGGGTGCACATGCTGCCGTTGCGCCCGGAGGCGCCCGAGCCGACCTTGTCCTTTTCCACGAGGACGACCCGGGCACCCTTGCGGGCGGTGTGGTAGGCGGTGGACAGGCCGGTGAGGCCGCCGCCGATCACCACCACGTCCGCCTCGTCGGGCAGGTCCTTTCCGGAACGGTCGGGCAGGGCGGGGGCTGTGTCCAGCCAGTAGGGGATCTGCTTCATGGCGTGCGTCCTGTCGTGTTTCTCAGTCCTGTGTCGCCGGTATGCCGTAGGTCAGCAGCCGAGCAGCTTCGGCAGGCCCGACATGTCACGCAGCTCGTCGTACGGCTGGTAGTCGGCGCTGCCCGGGCGGCCGTAGCGGTTGATCCACACCCGGCGCTTCAGGCCGAGGTCACGGGTCGGGATGTGGTCGTACTCCCAGCCCTGGGCGACGTGGATGACCTGCGAGGGCTCGACGCCCATGGTCGTGAAGGCGTACTCGAAGGTCTGGCGGTCCGGCTTGTAGGCGCCGGCCTGCTGGGCGGTGATGACGTAGTCGAACTCGACGCCGATGTTCTCGACGTTCCGCGCGATCAGGTTGTCGTCGGTGTTGGAGATGATGGCGATCTCGTACTTGGTCTTCAGGGCGCGCAGCGCGTCCGGGACCTCCGGGAAGGGACCGAAGGTGGGGACGGCCTCGACCAGGGCGTCGCCGTCGGACTCGCGGTACTCCAGGCCGTGCAGGCGCATGGCGTTGCGCAGGCTGGAGTGCAGGATCTCGTGGTAGGGGCGGTAGGCCTCCAGGACGGCCTGGAAGCGCATGACGCGGAAGTCGTCGAGGAACTCGTCGACATCCAGGTTGTCCAGGTCCAACCGGTCCTCCAGGACCTTCAGGGTCGTGGGACCGAGCTCGAAGTTGATCAGGGTTGCATAGGCGTCGAAGGTGACGATCTCTCGCATGGTGTCCAGCCTCAGTTTCGCGGGTTTCCAGGGGGTGGGGGGCTTCAGACGACACGTTCGCCGGGGGCGACGATCGCGTCGAGCACGGCCAGGTCGGCCGGGCTCGGTATCCAGTCGGCCGCCGCCGCGTTGGCGGTGACCTGGTGGGGTGTCATGGCGCCGCAGATGACGGAGCCCACGGCGGGCAGGGCCGCCAGTGCGCCGACCGCGACCCGGAGAAGGGTCAGGCCGCGGTCGGCGCCATAGGCGGTGAGCGCCTCGACCTTGTCGAGGGCGGCGTCGGTGAGCCAGCCCCGGCGCCAAGACAGGCGGCTGCCGGGCGGGGGCTCCTGGCCGCGGCGGTACTTTCCGCTGAGCAGGCCGTTGGCCAGCGGGTAGTACGGCAGCAGGCCGAGGCCGTGGTGCAGGCAGGCCGGGATCAGGTCCCGTTCCGCGCCGCGGTCGAGCAGGTGGTAGCGCGCCTGGGTGGACACGAAGGCGTCCGTGACGTGCTCGGCCGGGAGGTTGGAGCAGCCGATGTACCGGATCTTGCCCTCGTCGACCAGCTCCCGGAGCGCGGCGACCGTCTCCTCCAACGGCGTGACACCGTCCGGCTCGTGGTACTGGTACAGGTCGATCCGGTCGGTGCCGAGCCGGCGCAGTGACGCCTCCACCGCGTACCGGATGTAGGCGCGGGATCCGCGGGGACCGCACAGGTCGGCGTCCCTGCTCACCTCCATGCCGAACTTGGTGGCGAGCACGATGTCGTCGCGGTGGCCCTTGAGGGCGGCACCCAGCAGGCGTTCGCCGTCGCCGCGCGAGCCACCCCGCTCACCGGACCCGCCGTACATGTCGGCGGTGTCGAACAGGGTGATCCCGGCGTCGAGGGCGGCGTGGACGACGGCCTTCGTGCCGTCCTCGTCGAGACGGCTTCCGAAGTTGTTGCCGCCCACGCCGACCACCGAGACGGTCGGGCCGCGTGCTCCGAGCGAGCGGTATCTCATGACCGGTTCCCGAATCCGATGCAGACGTTCTTGGTCTGCAGATAGCTGGCCAGGCCCTCAAGGCCCTTCTCCCGGCCCCAGCCGCTGTGCTTGTAGCCGCCGAAGGGGAGCTCGACGCCCGTGCCGACGCCGGTGGCGTTGACATAGACCTGGCCGGCCCGGATGCCCTCGGCCATGCGCATCGCCTTGTCGATGTCGCGGGTCCACACGTACGAGACGAGGCCGTACGGACTGTCGTTGGCGATCTCCAGTGCCTCGTCCGCGTCGTCGAACTCGATGACCGTGAGGACGGGACCGAAGATCTCCTCGCGGGCGCAACGGGCCTGGTTGTCGAGCCCGGTGAGGACGGTCGGCTCGACGAAGTAGCCGTCGGCCAGCTCGGGGTCCGAGGGGGCGCTTCCGCCGGCCCGTGCCACGGCACCCTCCTCCCGCGCCAGCTCCAGGTAGCCGAGGACCCGGTCCCGCTGCCGTGCGGCGACCAGCGGGCCGACGTCGGGGTCGGTGAGGCCCGGGCCGACGCGCAGGGAGGCGGCGTGCGCGACGAGCTTGTCCAGGAACTCCTCGGCGCCACGCTGGAGCAGCAGCCGGGTGCCGGCCGAGCAGGTCTGCCCGGCGTTGCCGAACGCGGAGGCGGCGACCGCGCCGAGCGCCAGGTCGAAGTCGGCGTCCGCGAAGACGACGACCGGCGACTTGCCGCCCAGTTCGGTGACCGAGGGCACCACGTTCGCGGCGGCGGCCTGCGCCACCTTGATGCCGGTCGGCACGGACCCGGTGAAGGTGACCTGGTCGATGTCCGGGTGACCGGCGAGGGCCGCGCCGGTCTCGCCGTCACCGGGGACCACGTTCAGCACGCCCGGCGGAAGACCGCACTCCAGGGCGATCCTGCCGATCTCCAGCGGGGTGAGCGGCGCCTCGGGAGACGGCTTGAGCACCACCGTGCAACCTGCGGCCAGCGCCGGTGCGGAGCCCCTCGCGGTGTTCTGCAGCGGGTAGTTGAACGGGATGATCTGGCCGGACACGCCGATCGGCTCACGGACCGTGTAGTCGATCAGGCCAGGGCCGAGCGGGATCGTCGAGCCGCCGACCTTGTCGGCGACGCCCGCGTAGAACTCGAAGTAGCGGGCGGCCGCCTCGACATCGGCCTTCGCCTGGCGCAGCGGCTTGCCGACGTCCTGGCTCTCCAGGCGGGCCAGCCGTTCGCCCTGGTAACGGATGGCCTCGGCGATCCGGTACAGGATCCGGCCGCGATCGGCAGCACGCATCCGGGCCCACTCTGGTGCTGTGAAGGCCGCGCGTGCCGCCGCCACCGCCTGGTCCACATCGGCCTTGCCGCCCACCGCCACCTGGGCAATGGGTGTGCCGTTCGACGGGTCGAGGACGGTGAAGGTGCGGCCGTCGGCGGCGGGGACCTGCTTGCCGTCGATCAGCAGCTCGCTCAGCTGCAGTTCGCCGCTCATGGCTGGATCTCCCCCAGCACCTCGCCGAAGATGACGACCTCGTCGCCGGGACGGACCGTGCGGATCCGGCGCACCCAGAGCACGATGCCCTCCTGCGGGGCAGTGACCTCCTCCAGCGTGTTGCCGTAGTGGTCGACGATGGTGGCGATCAGGTCGCCCTCCTTGCAGTTCTCCCCCGGCTCGGCGTGGGCGACGAAGAAACCCCCGGCGGCGGAGCGGGCGAAGGTGCCCGAGACGGTCGTGTAGGTGTCCCGCAGCTCCGCCTCGCCCTCGACCATTCCGAGCCGGCGCAGGATGTTGCGGATCGAGTTCATGTGGTGCTCGACGTTGGTCTCGCGGTACGTGGCGCCACCGCACTCGATGGTGACGGCGGGCTTGCCGGCCGCGAGGACGGGGTGGCGGACCGTGCCGCCCCACTTGCCGCCCTTCCAGACCAGCTCATGCCCGGCGGCCAGGGCCAGGTCCGTGGCCAGGTCCTCGTAGCCGCCCTGGAGGATGACCAGCGGGGCGATCTCGCCGTAGGCGCCGCCGGTGTGCAGGTCGACCACGGCGTCGACGGCGGGGACGACCTGCTCGACGAAGGTGGCGGCCAGGCGCTGCGAGTACGAGCCCTCCGCGTCGCCCGGGAAGATGCGGTTGAGGTTGAGGTGGTCGATGCCGCTGGCGCGGGCGGCCGCCTCGAAGGCCGGGGTGTTCAGGCAGGGGATGCCGACGACGGTGCCGCGCAGGGTGGCCGGGTCGATCTCGGCGAGCACGCGGCGGATGGCCTCCTGGCCGTCGTACTCGTCACCGTGGACGCCCGCGTCCACACACAGGACCGGGCCGTCCTGGGCGCCGTTGACGACGATCAGCGGTATGCCGAGCTCCACGCCGTAGCTGCTGGTGCCGACCGGGATCAGGCCCTGGGCGCGCTCGCCCGGGGCGACGGTCAGCGGACCGATGGAGTACATGTGGTTCCTTCCCAAAACGTGGGCCAGATGCAGAACGTGGATCAGATGCGGGCGGACGCCTCGGCGAGGGTGCCCGCGATGATCGCGGCGATGCGGTCGAGGACGGCGCGGTCGCTGATCAGCGGAGGCGCGATCTGGACCAGGGGCCTGGAGCGGTCGTAGACGCGGGCCAGCAGGCCGGCCTCGCGCAGCCGACGCGGGATCAGGTCGCCGATCAGAGCGGCTCGGGCGTTGGCGCTGAAGCCGCCGTCGTCCATGTCTCCCACGAGTTCGCAGGAGTAGAAGAACCCGGTGCCGCGGACGTCGCCGACGATCGGCAGGTCCTTGAGCGCCGCCATGTGTTTGGCCACGTCTCCCTGGAGACCGCGGACGTTCTCCAGGATGCGGTCCCGCTCCATGATCTCCAGGTTGCGCAGGGCGATGGCCGTGCTCAGCGGGTGTCCGGCGAAGGTATAGCCGTGGTTGAGGACCGCGCCGGGCCGGTTGATGACCTCGGTGACCTTGGTGCCGACCAGGGTCGCGCCCAGGGGGGCGTATCCGGCGGTGATGCCCTTGGCGACGGTGACCATGTCCGGGCGGGCGCCGTAGCGGTCGCCGCCGAACCACTCCCCGATCCGGCCGAAGGCCGTGATGACCTCGTCGGCGACGAGCAGGAAGCCGTACCGGTCGGCCAGCGCCCGCAACCCCTGCCAGTAACCCTGGGGCGGCGTGATGCACCCGCCCCTGTTCTGCACCGGCTCGGCGATGAGCATCGCGACGGTCTCCGGGCCCTCGGTCAGGATCGCGGCCTCCAACTCCGCGAGCAGCCATGCCGTGTAGACCTCGTCGTCCGCGAACTCCGGTGCGAGGCCGCAGCGGTTGGTGTTCGACACGAACCGGGTGTCGATCGCCGGCGGGCCGTACGGCTCCGTCAGGCCGGGGTCGTCGTTGAACGACAGGGTGCCGATGGTCAGACCGTGGTAGGCGCCGCGTCGGGCGATCGCCTTGGTGCGGTCCGGCTCTCCGCGCAGGGCGTGGTAACGACGGGCAATCTTCCAGGCGGTCTCGACGGCTTCGGCGCCACCGCTCGAGAAGAAGGTGTGCTCGATGTCGACGGGGGCGATCCAGGACAGCCGCTCGGCGAGTTCGATGGCCGAGGGGTGGGCGGAGCCGGTCCACAGCGGGCTGTAGCACAGCTCGCTCAGTTGCCGTTCGGCGGCCTCGGCGAACTCGGGGCCGTAGGAGTAGCCGAGCTGGCAGCAGTACAGCCCTGACAGGCCGTCGATGTAGCGCCTGCCGTCCGCGTCGTCGACGTACGGGCCCTCCCCTCGCTGGACGACGAGGAGGTCTTCGCCCTGATCGCCGAGCGATCCGTTGGCGGTCATGTTCAGCAGCAGGTGCCGCTGAGCGGTGGCCGCGGTCAGCTGAGCGGCGGCGGTCATACGGCCTCGCCTCCGGGGTTGGCGACGCCGACCGTGTTCTCGACCGAGAGCAGGGATTGCTGTCGTCCGGAGCCGAGCCAGCGCACGAGGGCCACCAGGCCGAGGGCGAGGATGGCGAAGGCGATGAGGATGGCGCTGACCGCGGTGACGCTGGGGTCGATCTCGAAGGTGAGGGAGTTGTAGACCTGGACGGGCAGGGTGATGGTGTCGACGGAGGAGAGGAACTGGGCGATGTAGAACTCGTCGAAGCTGGTGATGAAGGAGAAGATCGCCGCCGCGATCATTCCTGGTGCGGCGAGGGGGAAGGTGATGCGCCGGGCGATGGTGAGGCGGCCGGCGCCCATGCTGGCGGCGGCGTCTTCGAGGCGTTCGTCGATGCCGCGCAGGGTCGCGATCAGGATGAGTACCGCGATCGGCGCGGCCAGCACGGTGTGGCCGAGGGCGATGGCGATCGGGCTGCCCAGCATCGCCGCCGGTTCGAACAGCAGGAACAACCCGAGCGCGGTGACGATCTGCGGGATGACCAGCGGTCCGAGCACCAGGGCGAAGACCGCCGAGCGCAGCGGGAGTTCGCTGCGGACCAGGGCGGTCGCCGCGGTCACCCCGATGATGAGGGAGAAGACGGTGCTCAGGGCGGCGACGAGGGCGCTCAGCGAGAGGGCGGCCGGCCATTTGCTGCCGTCGGTGAACAGGGCCTGGTACCAGTTCAGCGTCCACACTTCCGGCGGGAAGTCGGCGAAGGCGTTGTTGCTGAAGGAGGTGACGAGGATGACGACGATCGGCAGCGCCAAAAACAGCAGGATCACGGTGGCGGCCGCCGTGAGAGCGATGCGCCCGGCGAGGGTCTTGCGCAGCTCCATCATGACGCGCTCCTCTTCTTACGGCTGGCGCCCAGCGAGCTGACGGCCTTGACCAGCAGCAGTCCGGCCAGGGTGAGTACCAGCAGGATGACGCCCTGGGCGGCCGCCCCGTTCCACTGGTTCTCCTTGGTGACCTGCTGGTTGATGAGGGTGGCGATCATCGTCTGGTTGGGTCCGCCCATCAGGGCCGGGGTGATGTAGTAGCCCAGCGAGAGGATGAAGCTGAGCAGTCCGGCACTGGCCAGGCCCGGGGCGACCAGCGGCAGGTAGATGCGGCGGAAGATCGTCACGCGTCCCGCGCCCATGCTGGAGGCGGCCGCCAGCAGCCGGCGGTCCACACCGCGCATCACCCCGTAGAGCAGCAGCACGGTGTAGGGCAGCATCATGGAGGTGGTGCCGATGACCACACCGAGTTCGTTGTAGAGCAGCTGGAACGGTGCGCCGGGGACCGACATGGCGGCCAGGGTCTCGTTCACCAGGCCCTTGTCACCGAGCATGATGATCCAGCCGTAGGTGCGCACCAGGGCGCTGACGAAGTGCGGCACGACCACGACCAGCATCGCCAGGCCGGCCAGGATGGGCTTGAGCCGGCAGATCGCCTGGGCCAACAGGAACCCGAAGACCAGGCTGAGCAGTGCCGTCTCGGCGGAGATCCGCAGCGTGGTGATCAGCACGGAGAGGTTGACGCCGGTCAGGGCGTCGGCGTACCAGTGCAGGGTGAACGATCCGTCGGCGTCCTTCAGGCTCAGCAGCAGCGTGCTGAAGATCGGGTAGACGAACAGCACCAGCAGGTAGACGACGACCGGCAGCGCGTACAGAATCCCGACCCTTGTCCTGCGCGAGGCCAGCAGCTTGCGCGGACGGGCGGGAGCGTTGGCGGTGAGGGTGGCGGCCATGGCTCACCCTCCCTGTTCGCTGGGGAAGAGGTTGACGTTCTCGGGGTCGGCGGTGATCCCGACCCGCTCGCCCGCGACCGGGCCGCGGCCGGCCGGGACCTCCAGGCGCAGCAGCGGCGCCTCTTTGCCGTCAATGCCGTCGATGCGCACCCCCGCGCGGACCAGGGTGCCCACGTAGGTGGCGGTCTCGACCGTGCCGGTACAGAACCCGTCATCACTGGCACAGGCCCGCAGCCGGCCCGGCTGCACAGCCACCTTCACCTCGGTGCCGGAGGGCAGCTGGTGGCGGCGCGCCTTGAGCAGACCGCCGGACTGGGTGAGGCGGACGAGGGTGTGCTCGCCGTCGTGCTTGTCGATGCGGCCGGGCAGGAAGTTCGCCGCACCGAGGAAGTCCGCGACGAACGGCGTCTTCGGCCGCTCGAACAGCTCCCTCGGGGTGTCGAACTGCTCGATCAGGCCGTTGCGCATGACCGCGATGCGGTCGGACATGACCAGCGCTTCTTCCTGATCGTGCGTCACGTAGATGACGGTCAGGCCCAGTTCCTGCTGAATGGTCTTGATCTCGACCTGGAGCTGGTCGCGCAGCTTCTTGTCCAGCGCGCCGAGCGGTTCGTCCATGAGGATGACCGGCGGGCGGTAGACCAGCGCCCGGCACAGGGCGACACGCTGCTGCTGACCACCCGACAGCTCACGCGGCTTACGGCCGCCGAACCCGGACAGCCCGGCGATCTCCAGCGTCTCCCCCACCCGGCGGCGGATCTCCTCCTTCGGCACCCCGCGCAGCGTCAGCGGGAAGGCGACGTTCTCGGCGACGGTCATGTGCGGGAAGAGCAGGTACTGCTGGAAGACGAACCCCAGGCCCCGCTTCTGCGGCGCGAGACGGGTGACGTCCCGGTCCCCGACGGTGATGGTGCCGGAGTCCGGCTCGCAGAACCCGGCGATCATCATCAGGGTCGTGGTCTTGCCCGACCCGGAAGCGCCGAGGAAGGTGACGAACTCCCCCGCGGCGATCTCCATGGACGCCTCGTCGACGGCGACGACGTCCCCGTATGTCTTGCGCAGGGCCACTACCGACAGCGATTTGCCGGTCGCGGTGGCAGGCTTGTTGCCGGCCACCTTCACCGACGGTGCGGCGACACCGAATTCAGCCACGAGCCCACTCCAACCAGCGCTTGGTGACGGCCGATTCGTTCTTCAGCCACCAGTCGATGTCCGCGTCGAAACCCTTGTCGTAGTACTTCGGCGCACCGGACAGTGCGTTGCGCTCGCCCTCGGTGAGCTTGTCGTAGGCCAGCGGAGAAGACGGGTTCGACGGGAACGCCTTGGCCAGAGCGGCCTGGCTCTCGGCCCGCAGCGAGAAGTCCATCAGCTGGTAGGCGTTGTCGGCGTTGGCCGCACCCTTGGCGATGGCATAGCCCTGGAACTGACGGCGCATACCGTTGAGCTGCCTGGTGACCGGGACGCCCTGCTTCTGCAGATCGGCGATACGGCCGTCCCACACGGTGGACATCGTCACCTCCTGGCGGCTGAGCAGCACACCGGGGAGCGGGCCGCTGTCCCAGAACTTCTTGATGTCGGCCCGCAGCCGGGTCAGCACCTTGAAGGCACGGTCCACATCGAGCGGGTACAGCTTGTCCATCGGGACACCGTCGGCCAGCAGCGCGAACTCCAGCTCCGGCAGATCACCGTCCGGGTTGCACATCGAACGGCCGCCCTGGAACGCCCCGGTGTCCCAGAAGTCCGCCCACGACTCCGGCTTCTTACCCCCGAAGGCATCCGTGCGGTATGCCATACAGGCGCCGTAGAAGCTGCTGCCGATGGCATGCTCGGTGATCTGGTTCTCGGGGAGCTTCGCGCTCTTCACGCTCTTGACCCGGTCGAGGTCCAGCGTCTCCAGCGCGTCCTGCTTGACGTACTTGGTGTGCGACATCATCGAGTTGTTGATGAGGTCGCACTGCGGGCGGCCCTGCTTGATCTGCGCCAGCAGCGGAGCGTCGTCCAGGTTCAGCACCTTGACGGTGATGCCGGTCTCCTGCGTGAACGGCGTGTAGATCGCCTTCTGCAGGGCCGCACCGTAGGAACCGCCGCTGTCGCGGACGACCACCGTCTTGCCGCCGCCCTTGGCGCTGCCGGAAGAGGTGCGGCTGGTACCGGTACCGCAGGCGGAGAGGGCGGTCGCGGCGGCGACACCCGCAGTGACCCCGCCTATTCCTCGCAGGAACAGTCTGCGGTCTATTCGGGCATCTTTCATCGTGTGCCTCCTGGGTGGTGCTGGCCGTGAGAAGGGGAGCGGCTGGGGACGTGGAAAGGGGGGCGGCTGGAATGGGGGTCTAGGGGCGGGGGCCCGCCTCGTCGGATCCGGCACCCAGACCGGGGGCCCGGAGGGTGTCGGCCCGCGCGGCCGTGTCGGGGTCCCACGGGACGGCGAGGGCGGCGAGTTCGGCACCGGTGGCGACGGTGAGGCCGTGCATGCCGTAGAAGATCCGGCCGTCGGCCGGGGCGTGGGCGGTGTGCTCGGTGCCGTCGGTCGGGTCGATGATGCGGCCGAGGAGGTCGCCCTCGGCGACTTCGCCGATGACGTCGGCGTCGAAGGAGAACTCCGGGTACCACAGGCCGGTGGCCTCGGCGGTGACGCCGGCGGACCAGACCCACTCGCGGATCGGTGCCGGGGCGGAACCGTCCTGGTCGAGGACGCCCAGATGGCGAAGTGCCTTCAGCAGTCCGTCGACACGGCGGAGGGCGGTGGCCTCGTCCCGCTGGCCGAGCTGGCCCACCTCGACGAGGACCGCCGAGATACCCCGGCGGGCGGCGGCCGCGTGGCTGTTGCCGCCCTCGGGCGTCAGTCCGAGGATGACGTCCTCGATGCCGAAGGAGCCTGCCAGTTCGGCCGTCGCCTTGTCCAGGTCCGGGTCACCGGTGAGGCGGTAGCCGACGAAGTCCCGCAGGACCTGGTCGATGCCCGCGCAGTGCAGGTCGATGTAGACGTCGGCGCCGTCGACGAGGTGGGTAAAAAGCCAGGCGGCCAGCCGTTCGGTGGGGCCGCCGGCCGGGTCGCCGGGGAAGACACGGTTGAGGTTCACGCCGTCGACCGGGGAGACGTTGAGCCGGCCCTGGTACACGGCGGGAGGGTTGGCGACCGGACAGACGATCACCTGCCCGCTCACCTCGCCGGGCTCCAGCAGGTCTGCCAGGCGCGCGGCGGCTTCGATGGGCGTGAACTCGCCGCCGTGCACACCGGCGGTGATGACGACCCGGGGCCCCGGGCGGGCTCCGTTGACCAGGGTCACCGGGATGTCCGCGGTGCGGGTGCCGAGATCGGCCTGGACGGTGCCGCGGGCCTTGGTGCCCGGACGGGCCGCCAGAGAGCCGACGGAGAGGGTGGTGTCCTGCATGGTCATGCCTCCGTACGGCCGACGGTGGAGAGGAAGTCGATGGGCTGGGGCGAGGCGCCGTCCAGCGCGAGGTCCGCGGCGATGTCGCCGAAGGCGGGCGAGAGTTTGAAGCCGTGACCGGAGAAGCCGGCGAGAAGGATGACGTTCTCGGCGCCGGGCAGCGGGCCGACCAGGGGGCGGCTGCTCTCGGTATAGCCCTCCATGTAGACGGAGAGGCGGGTGGGGTCCGGGTGCAGGTCGGGCAGGTAACGCCCGATCAGCTCGGAGAAGATCTCCAGCTCGTCCGGCCGCACGGTGCGGTCCAGCTGGTTGGGGTCGCCGGCGAGACGGTGCAGCGCGCGGGACAGTCCGAGCTTGACCGAGATGCCGTCCGGGGAGGGCAGGCCGTAGCAGTGGGTGGGTGCCGTGCGGATGAACGCCGGACGCTCCTCGCCGAACCAGGCGTCGGGGACGGTGGGCACGTACCAGGCGCTGACGAGGCGGCGGACTTCCACCTCCCACGGCAGGTCGGGCAGCAGGTCGTTGACCCAGGGGCCGGGCGTGACGACGGCGGTGTCGAAGCGCTCGCTGCCGGAGTCGGTGCGGATCTCCACGCCGCCCGCGACGGGGACGATCTCGCGGACCGTGCTGTAGCGGTGGATCACGGCGCCCAGCTGCTCGGCGCGGCGGGCGGCGGTCTGGATCGTCAGCTCCGGGCGGATGAACCCGGCGCGGCGGTCGAGTACGGCCGCGTCGCCGTCTTCGATGCGGTACTGCGGGAAGCGCTTGGCAAGCGTCTCGGCGTCGAGCACCTCGTGGTCGAGGTCGTGCTCGGCGATGGACTGAAGGACGGTGGCCATCTGCTGGTGGTCGGTCGGCCCCATGAGCAGGCACCCGGTCAGGCGGCGCAGCTCGCGGCCGGTCTCCTGCTGCAGCTGCTCCCAGAGGGCGTCGGCGTGCTTGAGAAGCGGGACATACCGGGAGTCCTCGAAGTGCGCGCTGCGGAAGATCCGGGACTCGCCGCCGGCGGCACTGCGGTCGTGGCCGGGTGCATAGCGGTCGTAGCCGACGACCTCGGCGCCGCGGGCCGCCAGCCGCCAGGCGGCCTGGCTGCCCATCGTTCCGACGCCGATCACCGCGACGCGCTTCCTGGCAGCTGACACAGGACTTTCCTTTCGTATCGCCGAGGCGCATGCTGGGCCTTCGACGTGAAGCTGTTCGATTCGAGATGGTTTGGGCGGGAGTCAGGGCCTCCTTGTGGACCTGCGCTCGCAACCGCCGCGTCTCGCAGTCCGGCTCACTTCCGGGGGCCTCTCCGAAAGGCGTGCCACTATATGGCACGCTGTGCTAGAATCTGGCACAGAGAATGACAGTGGCTTCAGCGAGGAGTCAAGAGGGTGTCCAGCGGAAATTTTGAGGATTAACAGGGGGAAACCGGATGGAAATGAAGAGCGTCACCAGGTCACTGCGGATCCTGGAGGCGGTCGCCCAGCATCAGCCCGTGACCGTAGGGGAGTTGACGAAGCTCTTCGGACTGCCGAAGTCCACCGTGCAGCGCACCTTGGTCACGCTGGCGGAGGCCGGCTGGCTGCGCGCCAACCGCAAGGACACCACCCGCTGGGAGATCGGCGCCCGCGTCCTGGCCGTACGGCCGGCCGCCCTGCAGGGCTCCAGCCTGTTCGCCGCCGCACGTGACCCCATGGTTCGCCTTCGGGACGCGGTGAACGAGACGATCCACCTGTCGGTGCCGGACGCCCTCCAGTGCATGGTCGTGGTGGACCGCGTCGACTGCGACCACCCGGTACGCACCTTCCACGCGATCGGCGACACCTCACCCCTGCACGCCACCGCCGTCGGGCGCGCCATCCTCGCCCACCTGCCGAGGCGGGACGTCGAAGACCTCATCACGGCAGGGCTGGAGCGGTTCAGCGACACGACCCCCGTCGAGCCCGAGGAGCTGCGCGCCGAGCTGGACCGGATCCGCACCGACGGCTACGCGCTCAATCGCAACCAGTACCGGCCCGGCGTCTGCGCCGTCGCCGCGCCCGTGCTCGACGAGGACGGCATGCCACTGGCCGCCGTGGCCGCCTCCATGCCCGAGGCGCGGTACGACGGTGCACAGGCACCCAAGTGGGGCCGCCTCGTCGCCGACACAGCCGCGGAGATCTCCCAGCGCCGCCTGGGCGCCTGAGCGGCAGACGACGACCCCCTGGCCGTTGAGCGAGGGCCGGCTCGCACGCGTCAGCGTTCGAGCCGGCCCTCAGCCATGCCCGTCCGCTGTCCAGCGTCGCAGGGAATCTGGGCTCCCGGCGTGCGTCAGGGTCAGTCCGGCCATGTACCAACTCAAGCTGCGTGCCAGATTGTGGAACGCTATGCTAAAATACGGCACATGACCGTGAACCGGTGCTGGAGTCACGAGGTGAGAACCAGGAATCCACCGGTCTGAGGGGGGCATCGAATGGAAATGAAGAGCGTCACCAGGTCGCTGCGGGTTCTGGAGGCAGTCGCCCGGCATCAACCCGTGACTGTCGGGGAGCTGACAAAGATATTCGGGCTGCCGAAGTCCACCGTGCAGCGCACGCTGATCACGCTCAATGAGGCGGGCTGGCTACGGGCGAACCGCAAGGACACCACACGCTGGGAGATCGGCGCCCGCGTCCTGGCCGTACGGCCCGCCGCCCTCCAGGGCTCCAGCCTGTTCGCCGCCGCGCGTGAACCCATGATCCGGCTCCGCGACGCGCTGAACGAGACCATCCACCTGTCCGTGCCGGACGCCCTCCAGGGCATGGTCGTCGTCGACCGCGTCGACTGCGACCATGCCGTACGGACCTTCCACGCCATCGGTGACACCTCGCCCCTGCACGCCACCGCCGCCGGAAACGCCGTCCTCGCCCATCTGAGGAAGTCCGAGATAGACGAGGTCACCGCGGGGACGCTGGAGGGTTACGGCGAAGAGACCATCACCGACCCGGAGCAACTGCGGGCGGAGCTCCACCGCGTGAGAGAGCGTGGCTACGCCGTCAACCACAACCAGTACCTTCAGGGTGTCTGCGCCATCGCGGCACCGGTGCTGGACGGTGAGGGCGCAGCCCTGGCCGCCGTGGCCGTCTCCCTGCCCGACTCGCGCTTCGAGGCCGGCCGGCTGCCCGAGATGGGTCGGCTGGTCGCCGAGACGGCGGCGGAGATCACCGCCCGGCACCTGGCCTGACGACGGTCCCGGCTCCGGATCCTCACCCCGCTGCCGGCCGCGCTCGCAACCCGACGTGGCCGACCCATCACTTCACGATCACGTAGATCTTGCGCACGGTTTCCATGGTCTTCCAGACACCGACGAAGCCCGGCTTCATGACAAAGCTGTCGCCTGCCTTGTAGACCACCGGCTCGCCACCTTCCGGCGTGAGTTCGACGATGCCGGCGAGGATGTGGCAGAACTCGAAAGTCTCGCCCTTGATCGAGCGCGTCTCGCCGGGCGTCGCTTCCCAGACTCCCGTATGGATCATCTCCCCGCGGGCGATGTCCTGGGGCCAGGTCATGAACGCGGGGTCGCCGGAAATCAGACGTTCCGGGAGCGGGCCGGACTCGTGCGGCGCGAACGAGGGGTTGGTGTCGATGGTCTTCAGGAACGACATGTTCTTTTTCCTTGGAGTCGAGAAATTGATGACCGTCCACCCGTGCCCGCGGCGTGGAAAACCGGGCACGGGTGAGGCCCGTCACGGTGCGTGCTGCGGCGCGGTCAGGGCATGACCGCCGTCATCGCACGGGCACCGCGAGGTACTGGTACTCCAGGAACTCGTCGATCCCCACCCGGCCGCCCTCGCGGCCGAGCCCGGACTGCTTGACGCCGCCGAAGGGTGCGGCCGGGTTGGACACGAGACCCGTGTTCAGCCCCACCATGCCCACCTCCAGCCGCTCACTCACCCGCAAGGCGCGGTCCAGTCCCTCGGTGAAGACGTAGCCGACCAGGCCCCAGGGGGTGTCGTTGGCCCGGCGGATCACCTCGTCCTCGTCGTCGAAGGTGAGGATCGCGGCGACGGGGCCGAAGATCTCCGTGTCCATCAGGCGACTGCCGGGATCGACGTCAGCCAGCACCGTCGGCGGGTAGAAGCAGCCGGGGCCTTCGGGTGTACGGCCCCCTACGAGCACCTGCGCCCCGCGCTCCACCGCGTCGGCGACGAGTTCCTCCACCTTGGCGCGTCCCCTCCTGTCGATCAGGGGGCCGACGTCGACGCCGTCCCGGGTGCCCGGACCGACGACCAGCGCGCCCATCCGCTCGGCCAGCCGCCGCCCGAACTCCTCCGCCACCGACCGGTGCACGAAGAAGCGGTTGGCGGCCGTGCAGGCCTCGCCCATGTTGCGCATCTTGGCGACCATCGCGCCGTCCACGGCCTTGTTCAGGTCGGCGTCCTCGAAGACGATGAACGGCGCGTTGCCGCCCAGCTCCATCGAGGTCCGTACGACCGCCTCTGCGCTCTGGGCGAGGAGCAGCTGCCCGACGGCCGTGGAGCCGGTGAAGGAAAGCTTGCGAATCCGCCCGCCGCGCAGGAGCGGTTCGCACACCTCCCCCGCACGGGAGGTCGTGACGACGTTCAGCACGCCGTCCGGCAGCCCGGCCTCCTTGAGGATCGCGGCGAGAGCCAGGCTGGAGAGAGGGGTCTGCGGGGCGGGCTTGAGCACCATCGTGCAGCCGGCCGCGACGGCCGGGCCGATCTTGCGGGTGCCCATGGCCAGCGGGAAGTTCCACGGGGTGATCAGCAGGCAGGGGCCGACCGGGCGACGCGTGAGCAGCATCCGGTTGCGGCCGTCCGGCAAGGTGGCCAGGCCACCGTCGATACGGACAGCCTCCTCGGAGAACCACCGGAAGAACTCCGCCGCGTACGCGACCTCTCCCCTGGCCTCGGCCAGCGGCTTGCCCATCTCGGCCGTCATCAGGTGGGCGAGCTCGTCGGTGCGCTCGATGATGATCTCGTAGGCGCGGCGCAGGATCTCGCTGCGCACCCGGGGCGCCGTACGCGCCCACTCCTCCTGCGCCTGAACCGCCGCGTCCTCCGCGAGCTTCGCGTCCTTGGGGCCGGCGTTCGCGACGTGGCAGAGGATGTCGCCGGTCGCGGGGTCGTCGACGGGCATGGTGGCGCCGTCCGCGGCGTCCACCCAGGCACCGCCGATGAACAACTGCGTGGGTGTGTCGGTCATGAGTTCTCTCCTGGTTGTCCGGGCCGGTCGGCGGCGGGGTCGAGCAGTTCCGCGAGGTGCAGGGCGCGGATGCCCCGGTCTCCGGCGAGGTGGTCGATCTGGGTGGCGCAGCTGAAGCCGTCGGCCACGACGACGGCCGGTGTCCGCGGGTCGACGTCGTCGAGGCGGGGCCTCAGGGCGAGGTCGGCGACAGCCATCGAGGTGTCGTAGTGCTCTTCCTCGAAGCCGAAGTTGCCGGCGAGTCCGCAGCAGCCCTCGGCCTCGTCGACCTTCGTCACGCCGAGGCGGCTGAGCAGGTCGCGGGGGTGGCGCCCCCTGAAGGTGGCGTACTCGTGGCAGTGGGTCTGCAGGACGACGTTGTCCGGCAGCTCCGGTGGCGTCCAGCCGGGGGCGGCGAGATCGGTCAGGGCCCCGGTGAGGGTGTGGACACGGGCCGCGACGCGGCGGGCGGCGCGGGTGCCGAGGAGTTCGGGCACGTCTCGCTTGAGCGCCGCGGCACAGCTGGGCTCGGCCACGACGATGGGCAGGCCGTCGCCGTTGTCCAGGCGGGCGACCGTACGGGCCATGATGCGGCGCGCGCGGGACAGCTGTCCGGTGCTCACCCAGGTCAGGCCACAGCACAGGCCGTCCTCGGCCGTGCAGGGGAGGCCGGCGTCGGCGAGTACGCGGCTCGCGGCTCCGGCGACCTCGGGGCGGAAGGCGCGGGTGAAGCTGTCCACGAACAGCAGCGTCTTCGCCGGTTCGCCGGTCCTCGCCGTGCGTAGGGCCCGGCGGAGCGCGCGCCGGGAAGCGAAGGCCGGGATCCTGCGCTTCGTGGTCACGCCGCCCAGGCGCGCGAGCAGCTTCCCGAGGGGGCGACGCAGCAGCGCGTTCACCGGGCGGGCCGCGTATCCGACGAGCTTGGACGTCAGGGGCAGCCAGCCCAGAGAGTAGTGGGAGCGGGGTCTGACTCTGCCCTTGTAGTGCTGGTGCAGGAACTCCGCCTTGTACGTGGCCATGTCGACGCCGACCGGACAGTCGCTGGAGCACGCCTTGCAGGACAAACACAGATCGAGGGCGTCCTTGACCTCGGTCGAGCGCCAGCCGTCCTGGACGGTCCCGCCCCGCACCATCTCCTGCAGGAGACGGGCCCGGCCTCGCGTGGAGTCGTTCTCCTCCCCCGTGGCCCGGTAACTGGGGCACATCACGCCGCCCGCGTCGCTGCGGCAGCGGCCGACACCGACGCAGCGGCGTACCGCGCCCGCGAAGCCGTCCTCGTCGTGCGGGAAGGAGAAGAGGGTCTCGACGGGCAGCACGTCCGAGGGTGTGTGCAGCGCGAGGTCGGCGTCGAGGCGGGCCGGGGCCACGATGACGCCGGGGTTGAGCAGGCCCTCGGGATCGAAGGTCTCCTTGAAGGCGGTGAACGCCCGGATCATGCGGTGGCTGTACATGATCTCCAGCAGCTCGCCTCGGGCCCGCCCGTCGCCGTGTTCGCCCGACAGGGTTCCGCCGTGCTCGACGACCAGGGCAGCGGCTTCGGAGAGGAACCGGCGGGTGGCAGCCCGCCCGCTGTCCGTGGCGAGGTCGAAGTCGATGCGTACGTGGACGCAGCCCGCGCCGAAGTGCCCGTACAAGACGCCGGTCAGCCCGTGGGCAGCCAGCAGCTTACGGAAGTCCCGCAGGTAGGCAGCCAGGTTCTCGGGCGCGACGGCCGCGTCCTCCCAGCCGGGCCAGGACTCCCCGCCGTCGACGAGTCGGGCCGCGAGCCCCGCCCCGTCCTCGCGGACCCGCCACAGCGAGCGCCGCTCGGCCAGGCTGTCCACGACCCGCCCGCCGGTCATCCGGCCCCGGGCCTTGAGTACGCCCAGCAGTTCGGCGGCGCGGGCGTCGACGGCCGCCTGGTCGTCGCCGTCGAGCTCGACGTACAGCCAGGCACGCCCTTCGGGCAGCCCGGTGACGGAGTCCGGACCACGCCGCGCGCGCATGGTCGCCACGATCGCCTCGTCCATGCCCTCCACGGCGGTGGGGTTCCAGCGCAGGATCTCCGGCACGTCCTCGGCAGCGTCCACGACGTCGTCGTAGCCGAGGGTCAGCAGCGCCGAAGCCTGTGCGGTCGCCACCAGGCGGACCGTCGCGGCGGTGACGACCGCACAGGAGCCCTCGGTGCCCACCAGTGCGCGGGCCATGTCGAAGCCGTGCTCGGGCAGCAGGTGGTGCAGCTGGTAGCCGGAGACCTGACGCGGAACGCGGCCCAGCTCGGTACGGATCAGCGCCAGATCGGCCTCGATCAGGCGGCGTACGTCCGCTTCGAGGCGGGCGACCCGCTCGACTGCGTCAGTGTCGTTCGGGTCGGCCGCACGCAGGCCGGTCCGGTCGGCGACGGCCCGCACGCCGTCGGCCGTCACGAGCTCCAGAGCCTCGATGTGGCTGCTCGTGCGCCCGTGCCGCACCGACCGGTTGCCGCACGCGTCGTTGCCGATCATCCCGCCGAGGGTGCACCGGCTGTGCGAAGACGGGTCGGGGCCGAAGGTGAGCCCGTGCAGGGCCGTCGCGCTGCGCAGCCCGTCCAGGATCACTCCGGCCTCGACACGCGCGGTGCGCGCGGTCGGGTTGATGTCCAGGATCCGGTTCATGTACCTAGAGAAGTCCAGGACGACGCCCGGCCCGACCGCGTTGCCCGCCATGCTGGTGCCGCCGCCGCGCGCGGTGACCGGAACATGTGCCTCGCGGCAGGCCCGCAGCACCGCGACGACGTCGTCGGCGCTGCGGGGAAAGACCACTGCCCTCGGCGGGACTCGGTAGTTGGAGGCGTCGTAGGCGTAGAGGCCGGTGGAGCCAGGGCCGGTCTCCACCCGCAGGCCCGGAGCGGTCTCGGCGAGCCGCGCGACCAGCGCCTCCAGGGCCGTGGTGGTGTCCGTCATCGCCGTGCCGCTCCCGATGTGCCGGCCTCCACCGCGGTCGCCCATGCCTGGAGGCCCTCGTCCACGGCCGTCTCGTCGATGACGAGCGCCGGGATCATGCGCACGACCTGGTTCCAGGCGCCGCACAGCAGCAGGAGCAGGCCCTCGTCGACGGCGGCGCGCTGCACGCGGGCGGCGGTCTCGGGGTCGGGGCTGCCGTCCTCGGTGACGAACTCGGTAGCCAGCATCAGCCCGAGGCCCCGCACGTCGCCGATGCCGGGCGTCCGGTCCGCCACCGCCTCCAGGCCCTGGCGCAGCCGCTTGCCCATCGCCTCGGCGTTCTCGACGAGCTTCTCGTCGCGTACGACGTCGAGGGTGGCGACGGCCGCCGCGCAGGCCACGGCGTTGGCGCCGTACGTGCCGCCCTGCGAGCCGGGCCACGCCTTGGTCATCAGCTCCTCGGAGGCGGCGATGCCGGACAGCGGGAACCCGCTGGCCAGGCCCTTGGCGGTGACGAGGATGTCGGGGGTGATACCGAAGTGGTCGTGGCCCCAGAAGCGGCCGGTGCGGCCGACGCCGGTCTGCACCTCGTCGAGGATCAGCAGAAAGCCGTGCCGGTCCGCCCGCTCCCGCAGGCCCTCCATGAAGGCGCGGTTGGCGGGGACGTATCCGCCCTCGCCGAGCACCGGCTCGACGATGATGGCGGCCGTGTCGGCGGGCGAGGAGATCGTCTGGAGCGTGTAGTCCAGTTCCTTCAGGGCGAAGCGGGTCGCGGTCTCCTCGTCCCAGCCGTAGCGGTAGGCCGACGGGAACGGGGTGACGACCACACCGCTCATCAGCGGGGAGAAGCCGGACCGGAAGCGGGTGCCGGAGGTGGTCATGGAGGCGGCGGCGACGGTACGGCCGTGGAAGCCGCCGTGGCAGACGATGACGTTCGGGCGGCCGGTGGCCTGGCGGGCCAGCCGCAGCGCCGACTCGACGGCCTCGCTGCCGGAGTTGGTGAAGAACAGGCTGTCGAGGCCGGCCGGCAGTACCTCGCCCAGCTTGTCGACGAGGCGGCGCAGCGGCTGGTGCATGACGGTCGTGTACTGGCCGTGCACCAGCGTGCCCACCTGCTCCTGCGCCGCCGCCACGACCTTGGGGTGGCAGTGCCCGGTGCTGGTGACGCCGATGCCGGCGGTGAAGTCCAGGTAGCGGCGGCCGTCCTCGCCGTAGAGGTGGACGCCCTCGCCCCGGACCGCCACCACGGGCGTGGCCTGGCGAAGGTGCGGCGACAGTGCGGTCATGTTCGTCTCCCGGCCTCGGTGTTCGGTCTGCTGCGCTTCTGCTGCGGTTGTACTGCGGTCTGACGAGCATCTCGGCGGACCAGGGCCGCGCCAACGCGCGATCTGTCCGGCCGGGACGCGCGATTTGGACGTTGTGTCGGCCGAGCCGGGCCCCTCCACCCCGCCCCTCCGCCTCGTAGCTGCCGTCTCCGGGCTCTTGCGCAGGTCAGCGACGCTTGTCAGAGTGACGGGGCACTTCCCCGAGCTCTGTGCCTTCACCGGAGCCGGGACCCCCCATGGAGGCACCGTGAGCGAGAACCACCCCACGGCTCCAGGGCCGGGCGCCGACGGCCCCGACGCCTGCGTGCCGGGCCGCGAGGTGAACACCGCCGGCCGCCCGCTCACCGTGGCCGACGTACTGGCCCTTCCCGTCCTGGCCGCCGGACAGCCCCGGGTCGTCACCGGCTTGCCCCGGCTCGACCGTCCGGTCCGCTGGGTCCACATCACCGAACTGACCGACCCCGCCTCCTTCCTGAAGGGCGGCGAACTCGTCCTGACCACCGGGATGCCTCTGCCCGAGGAGTCGGCGGGCGTACGCCGTTACGTCGACGAACTCGCCGACATCGGCGCGGCGGCCCTGGTCATCGAGCTGGTCCGCCGCTACCACCGCCCGCCCGACGCCCTGGTCCACGCCTGCGAGGCCCGCGGCCTGCCCCTCGTCACCCTGGCCAAGGACGTCAACTTCCTGGAGGTCACCCAGGTCGTCCACGCGTTCATCCTCGGCAACCAGGCCGAGGTGATGCGGCGGACCCAGCGCGTCCACGAGGCGTTCACCGCCCTCACCCTGCGCGGCGCCGGGCCCGAGGACGTCGTACGCGCCGCCGCCGAGATGAGCGGCCACACCGTCGTACTGGAAAACCTGGTCCACCAGGCACTCGTCTGCGAGCCTTCCGGTGACACGGCCGAGGCAGCGCTCACCTCCTGGGAACAGCGCTCCCGAGCGACACCGCCCGCCGACCACACCACCGTCTCCGGCCCCGAGGGCTGGCTCGTGGCGCCCGTCGAGTACCAGGGCGAACGCTGGGGCAGGGTGGCCATGCTCCCGCCCCCACCCGGCCCGGCCCCTCACTCGGCCTTCGGCCCGTTCGGTCCGGAAGCCGTCACGGTCCTGGAGAGAACCGCGATGGCCCTCACCATCGCCCGTCTCACCCACCCCACGCCGTGGGAACGCGCAGCACACCGCGGCGTGCTGCGCGACCTCGTCGAACAGCGCCACCGCTCGCCCGCCGACGCCGAGGCCCGGATCGCCGCGCTGGGTTTGCCCACGGCGGACTCCCGCTTCATCGCCGTACTCGCAGACGTCCCATGCGAGGACGACACGACCAATGCCGAGGAACTCCTCTCCGAGGAGCTGAAGAAGAAGGGAACGCAGGCCCTCGTCGGCCTCCTCGCACCGACCCGCCTCGGCATCCTCCTGTCCCTGCGCCCCGAGCAACCGTGGCCACCCGTCGTCGAGCACCTGAGCCGCATTGCACTCGACCTGGTTCCCGGGACAACGGTGAGCACGGGCAGCGAGGCGGCAGACCTCCCTGCCGTCGCCCGCTCCTTCCGTGAGGCGACCCGCGTCGCCGAAGCCACCGAGCCCGGCCAGCCGCTCCCGCCGGACCGCTCTTACCACGAACGATCCGATATCGGCCTGCGTCGCCTTCTCTTCGCCCTCCGCGACGACACCCGGATCCAGGACTACTCCGAACGCCGGCTCGGCCGACTCGCCGACCACGACGCCCGCCACGGCACGGACCTGCTGACCACCCTGCGCCACTACCTGGACGCGGCAGGCAACAAGACGGTGGCCGCCCGCTCCGGCGGTCTGTCCCGCGAGACCGTCTACCAACGTCTGCGCGCCATCGAGCGGATCCTCGACTGCGACCTCGAGTCCGGCGAACAGCGCACCGAACTGCACGTGGCACTCACGGCCCTCGACGTCCTGCGGGTCCGCTGAGGTCCGTGCCGGTCGGTGCCCTTTCCTGCGCCTGACAGGCCATCAGAGCGGGCGTCACAAGCGTCACTCGATGTATCAGCGCATTCGGCGCCGTTGGACAGGGGAGTCGCACGGGATGGGTGAACGGCCCGACCGAAGACGGTAGTCGGTGGCGTCGTAGCGCACGGGCCTGTCAATCCCCGGGCAGGTCTCCACCCACAGACCGGGGGCGATCCGGCGAGACGTACAACCAGTGATGCGAGGGGGGTCATACGTCCACCGCCCATCTGCTCAGCATCTCTGTTTCACGCCTACTTGATGAGGTCCTTGAACTTGTAGTAGGCGCCCGCGAAGGGCAGGAACCAGGGCGGGCCGAAGTGGCCCGGGATCCGTCGGAAGGGCAGGTCCCGCCAGGGGTTGGCGGACGGCGTCCCGTTCATGTACTCGGCCATCTGCTTGCCCATGTAGGTGGCCATCTGCACGCCGTGGCCGGAGTAGCCGAGCGAGTAGAACAGCCCGTCCTGCTCGCCCGCGTGCACCATGCGGTCCATGCTCATGTCGACCAGGCCGCCCCAGCAGTAGTCGACGCGCGTGTTCGTGAGCTGCGGGAAGGTCTCGGTCATCGCCTTGTGCAGGATGCGCCCGCTCTTCGCGTCCGACTGCTGGTCGGGCAGGGCGAACCGGGCGCGGCCACCGAACAGCAGCCGGTGGTCCGGAGTGATCCGGAAGTAGTTCAACAGGTTCAAGGTATTCGACGCCATCCGCCGGTTGGGCAGCAGCGTGTCGCAGACGTCCTTGCCGAGCGGCTCGGTCACGATGATGAAGCTGCCGACGGGCGCGAGCCTGACCTGATGCCAGCGGAACGGCCTGCGGGTGTAGCCGCTGGTCGCGACAAGCACCTGGTCGGCCCGGACGGTCCCGCGCGCAGTGACCAGCTCGTGCCGCGTGCCGCCCAGCCGCTCGACCTTCTCGACCGGTGCCTTCTCGTGAAGGGTGACGCCGAGCCGCGCGGCCGCCTCGGCGAGGCCCTTGGTGAACTTGCCGACGTGCAGCCCAGCGCTCTTGGTGTCGGACAGCCCGCCGTGGAAGCGGTCGGAGCCGATCTCGGTGTGGAGCTCGCTCTTGGGGATCAGCCCGGTCTCGATTCCGAGGCGGCCGGACATGATCTCGTGGGTCTTGCGCAGACCGTCGACGTGGGCCGGCTTGGAGGCCAGGACCAGCTTGCCCGTGCGGGCGAAGTCGCAGTTGATCCCCTCTTCGGCGACGAGCTTCTCGATGGTGTCGACCGCGTCGTGGTAGGTCATCAGGTACGCCTTCGCGGTATCGAACCCGTAGCGGGCAACCGCCTGCCGGAACCCGATCGACAGGCCCGTGGTGGCCATGCCTCCGTTGCGGCCCGATGCCCCGAATCCGACCGTGTCCTTCTCGAAGACGTGCACGTTGGCGCCCTTGCGCGCCAGATGCAGTGCCGTCGAGAGGCCGGTCAGGCCGGCACCGATGATCGCCACGTCGACGCGCCCACCGATCTCGGTCAGGGATCGGTCCGGACCCTGGGGAGCGGTGTCGAGCCAGTAAGGGGTGAACTTCATGTCGCTTGCTCTCTCCTGCCAGTGCCGTCCGTTGTGAACGCGCGGCGCGTGGGTCAGGCCCTTTCGAGGGTTCCGCAGAGTGGGCCTGAGGGAAGTTCGGGCCTGTTGACAGTTGTCGACAATAACCTTATCGTCGACAATCGACAAGCGACAGTGCCTGGCTCCTTCGATCGGCAACTGGAGAGACCCATGGAGTTCGAGAGCAAGCCGAAGTTCGTCACGTTCGACATGAACGGGACGCTGATCAAGTTCAGCATCAACGACGCGATGCGTGAGGTCCTGGGCGACCGGCTGCCGGCCGAGGTCGCCGACGAGTACCTGCGGATCTGCAAGGCGTACCGGATCGACGAGTGCACGGGCGCGTACCAGCCGTTCCACCAGGTCGTCGCGCGTTCCATGGAACGCGCCTCGCGCAGGGTCGGTCTCGAGTACCGCGAGGACGACGCGCGAGCGGTGTACGAGATCATCCCCACCTGGGGCCCGTACCCCGGTGTCACCGAGGCACTGAACCGCCTGGCCGAGGAAGTCCCGCTGGTCATCATCACGAACAGCGACACCGCACACGCCGTGCGCCTCGCGGAGAACCTCAAGGCCCCGTTCGAGGTCGTCATCAGCGCCGAGGAGATGGGCGTCTACAAGCCACGACTCCGTGCGTTCGAGTACACGTTCGACAAGCTCGGCGTGACACCCGACGAGATCGTGCACGTTTCCGCGAGCCCGATGTATGACCTGCGCTCCGCGGCCAACCTGGGCATCAAGAACAAGGTGTACGTCGACCGCGGCTTCGAGCAGGACGAACACTGGCTCGGCTACAAGCGGATCACCGACATCGCCGACCTCCCGGTCCTCTTCGGCCTGCCCCGCCCCTGACGCCCACGTGCGGTTGCGGGTCACGGGAGGCAGTCTCCGGATCGCTGAGATACAGAGAAGAAGGCCATCCCGTGACCCACGGGGAGGTGGTGCACGACCGCCGGTGCGGGTGATCGAGCACGCCGCCAGGATCCAAAACGTCACCGATCTGCCAGAAGCCCGGCGTCTCCCGCAAGACCTGGTACGACTGGACGAAGAAGGCGAACAGTTGGCGTGCGGAGGCGCGGGTGCCGCGCCGCACATCCGGGACACCCTGAGCCACGGACCGCCGCGCTCACCCCACAAGGCGTTCAATGCGCGGGTCGCCGAGTGGAGGATCGTCCCTCACCAGATCCCGCCCCGGCCTCCACGGTGCAACGGAGTCCATGAACGGATTCAACGCACCGTGCTGCTGCGAGTTCTACCGGATCCGATTCCGCCGCGGCCCGGTCAACCACGTCGGCTCTGCTGGACGCGTCCCAGCAGGGCCGCCTTGGTCCGGTACCGCCCCAACCACGGCGCCTGCATGGCCGGCTGCACCCTGTTGCCGGTCCACATGCACCTCCGAGACGCCGACCTGGGGCGCAGATAGCCAACTTGACGTGTCGATGCAGATCAGCGGAGGTATAGTCGACAAACGACCAAGTGGTCGACAGCGGGCAAGGGAGGGCGACGGGGTGGACCACAAGTTCGAGTGGCAGGAGCAGCGGATGACGACGCCGGACGGTGTCTACCGCACACTGCGTGCTGCCATCCTCGACGGGACCGTACCTCCTGGTGGCCAGCTGCGTGAGGCACACATCGCCGCGGATCTCGGTATCAGCCGGTCCCCGCTGCGCGAGGCGCTGACCAAGCTGGAGGAGGAGGGGCTCGTCGTCAAGATCCCCTACCGTGGGGCGTTCGTCGTAGAGGTGAGCGCTCGTGAGGTCGCCGAGATCGACTCAGTGCGGCTACGTGTCGAGCCGTACGCCGCCGAGCTCTCGGCCGAAGCGCTGCGCGGTCCTGAGCGGCCGCGGTTGCTGCAAACCGTCGAGGATCTCCGCCGGGCAATGGAGAAGGACGACATTCCGGCCAGCATCGACGCGCACCTTCGCTTCCACGGGCTCTTCTACGACCTCTCGGAGCACGGCGTCCTGCAGAGTCTCTGGAAGGGCTGGGAGACCAAGCTGCGCCTCCACCTCAGTGCCGATCACCGCACTTACAGCGACGACCCGCATCAATTGGTCGTCGAGCACGAGAAGTTGGCCGCGGTTGCCCTGGAAGGCGACGCCGACGCGTTCCGCCAGGAACTGGCTGCCCATTTCCCCAGGGGGCTGCGAGCCCAGACGGGAGATCAAGGGGAAGGCGCGCCCCGGCACGCATGAGGCCATGCCGCCTGCGTGAAGTGTCCAAGCCGGCTCGCCACCGTGAAGTCAGGATCAAGATCAACCCAGCAGTGTCCTTGGCATCGGCCCCTGGGCGAAGCACCGGTATGCGGTCGGCCAGACCGCCGGCCCGAACACCGGAGGCAGTTGTCGCCGGGTGCCTTGGTCGGCAGGATTCCTGAAGCCGCAAGGCGACGCGTCATCAGCCAGTCGCTGTAGGCCTTGCCGGAACAACCGGGCAGCAGGTCAGGCCGCCCTTGGGGCATGGGATCTCGTCGTGGGTGAGGTCGACCATCCCTGTCAACCGCTCGAGGTCCCGCCGCCGTCAGCGATCGTGATGCGGACAGGTGTGCTGCACATACTCGTCCGCGCCGAACCGCATGAGACCGGTGAGCCGGGTCACGGCGTCGACCGTCGCTTCCAGCAACGGCGGATCGGGCCACACGCGGTGTTCCAGGTCGCGCTCGAAGCCGAAGTGTGTATTGACAGTGCTCGATGGGCCTCATATGGTCGACAAACGACAATACGGTGGCGATTTTAAGCCATCATGCGGCACTTCTCCGCCACTGCTACTCGAGAGGAGAACCGAGTACAGATGATCAAGATTCATGCGAAGCGGGTTCTCGTGGCCGGCTGCGAGGGTGTACGCCCCGCGCCGTCCACGGCGGTGGCGCAGTGAGCGGGCCCGTGACTTCGGCAGTGAACACCGGCTCGGCTTCCGATCGGCTTAAGGCCTTGGGTCTGGACCTGCCCGTCCTCGCCAGTAACCCGTACTACGTGGACCACCGGACGGTGGGCTCCAGCATCCACATCTCGGGCCAACTGCCGTACAAGGACGGTGAGCTGCTGGGTCAGGGCATTGTCGGCCGGGACGTCGAGCTGGAGACGGCGCGGGAGCTCGCGCGCCATGCCGCGCTCAGCGCACTCGCCGCCGCTGTGCAGGCGGTGGGAGATCTGGACCGGATCCGGATCGTGCAGATGCTGGTCTTCGTGGCCAGTACGCCGGACTTCGGTCTGCAGTCGCGGGTCGCCAACGCGGCCAGTGAGCTGCTCATCGAGGTGCTGGGCGAGAACGGACGGCACGCGCGCACCGCGATCGGTGTCGCCGGGCTGCCGCTCAACAGTCCGGTCGAGATCCAGATGGTCTGCACCGCGGTGTAGGGCGGACGCGACGGCGGTGTACGCGAGCGCGCGATGTCGCGGGCCGTGCACGTTCGGCATCCGGGGAAGTCAGCACCGCGCCCCTCGATCATTCCCAGGCAGAACCACAAGGAGGGCAGTGTGAACCGGCTCCAACGAGCACTCGACGCTCTGGTCGAGCGGGTCGACACCCCCGCGCCGATCGTGCTGGTCGACGTCATGCAAGACAACATCGACCGCATGCAGGGCTTCGCCGCCCAGCACAACCTCGACGTCCGGCCGCACGTCAAGACGCACAAGTGTGTGGAGATCGGACGGCGCCAGATCGAGGCCGGCGCGGTCGGAATCACCGCGGGGAACATCGGTGAGGCCGAGGTCTTCGCCGCGGCCGGATTCGACGACATCTTTCTCGCCTACCCGATCTGGCCCGCGGGAACGAAAGGGGCCCGGATCCGCCGGCTCGCCGAGTCCGCCCGGCTGCGGGTCGGTGTCGACAACGCCGCGGCGATCGAGGCTCTCGCCGACGCGATGGGAGACGAACCGGACCGGCTGCAGGTCGTGATCGAGGTCGACTGCGGCGCCCGTCGTTCCGGGGCGCCACCCGAGGCTGCGGGCGGCCTCACGCTCGCCGCCCGCAAACGCGGTCTGGTGCCGGTGGGCGTCTTCACCTATCCCGGTCACGGCAGCGCCGGTCGCGACGCTCGCCGGCGCGCCGCGCAGGACCAGGAAGCCGCGCTCACCACCGCGGTACGCAGCCTCGCCGACGTCAGGGTAACCGCAGAGGTGGTCAGCGCCGGCTCCACGCCCACCGTCGAGTTCTCCACCAGCAGCACCGTGATCACCGAGATCCGTCCCGGCGAGTACATCTTCGGCGATCTGAACAACGCCCGGCTGGGCTCCTGCACGGACGACCAGATCGCACTGTTCGTCGCCGGCACCGTGGTCAGCGACTGGGTCCCCGGCCAGGTCATCCTCGATGTGGGCACCAAAGCCCTCAGCCGCGAAGGCAGCCCCGAGCTCGGCTACGGCGGCATCGCCGGCACGAAGGCGGTCCTGGCCAAGCTCAACGAGTACCACGGATTCCTTCCGCTGCCGGACGGCGAGTTCCGCCCCAGCGTCGGCACCGTCGTACCGGTCGTGCCGAACCACGTATGCCCGGTCGTCATCAATTTCGAGGAACTGATCGTCACCGACAGCACGGGCACGTCGCTGCGGCGGTGGCCGGTCGACGCCCGCGGATTCCTCAACTGACCGGCACCGGGACGAGACTCTCGTACCCGAGCCCGCAACCCGACCGACCTCCCCCGTACAGGAGTGCCTGACATGAGACTCAAGAACGTCGCGGCCCTGGTGACCGGCGCCAGCAGTGGAATCGGGGAGGCAGTGAGTTCCCACTTCCGCCGCGAGGGCGCGCGGCTGCTGCTCACCGGCCGCAGGAAGCAACTCGACACTGCTCAGCCCGACGACCTGTATGTTCCTGGGGACCTCAATGACGAGGCGTTCGTCGAGCACCTGGCCAAGCAGGCCGCCGAGTCCCTCGGCACCGTCGATGTCGTCGTCCTCAACCACGGCCTGCAGGCCAGCGGTCCGCTCACCGAGATGGCCTACGACGACGCGAAGAACGTGCTCGACAGCAACCTGCTCAGCGCGTTCCTGGTGATGAAGCACTTCGCGCCGCTGATACCCGAGACAGGAGGCTCGTTCGTCTGCGTCAGTTCACGGCTCGGCATGGTCGGCAAGCCCGGTGAAGTCCTGTACTCCGCCGCCAAGGGAGGCCTCATCATGCTCGCCAAGGGCGCGGCGATCGAATGGGCGCCGCGCAACATCCGCGTCAACGTCGTCGCTCCAGGTCTGACCGCCACCCCGACCATCGAAGCTTCGTTCCGACGCAGCTCCGACCCCGAGGCCTACCGCCGCGAGCGCGAGACGCAGATCCCGCTCCAGCGCCTCGCCACTCCCGAAGAGGTCGCCGACGCGGTCCTCTTCTTCGCATCAACGGAGTCGTCGTACGTGACCGGATCGGTCCTCCCCGTCGACGGTGGGTACACCGCTTTCTGAACACCCTGTTGGGCATCGCCCCCAGCATGGGGCTGAACGACCTGCTCTCCGTCTCGCCTTCTGCCTCCGGCGACCGCCGATTGCAGCAGGACCGACGACCACGAGTCGAGTGCATGCCCCGATCGCCGCACTCGAACTGCGCCACCCACAGTGCGCCCGTGCCGAGGACCGCATCCGCGCCACCCCGGCCACACCGACGCCACCGCGACACATCGTACTGAGGACCACCGCCACCCTGCTGGTCACCATCTGCGACGGCTCCGCCTTCCCCACCGCCGCTCACCTGGCCTTCCAGCCGGCGTCGCCCCGACAACAAGGTCGTCGGGGACTTCGATCCACGGCGAACACGCGCCCAGAGCGGCGACCGGCAACGCAAGCGGGCGAGGTTCCTGTCCGCGTTCGCCGCCCTGCACGATCCCCCCGCACCTGCGAGGCAAAGCCCCTGCACTGTTCGGTCCCACGCGTCCCTAGATGAGGAGTACTGCCATGAGTGATTCCATGATCGGCCGTAGAGCGCTTCTGCGCGGAGCAGGCGGCCTTGCCGCCCTCGGCACAGCCCGGGTGATCGTCGACTCCGGAAGAGGCGGCGCCCAGCACTGCGGCTACGACCGCATGACGACCAGTTGCCCGACATACGGGCCCGCCGGCGCCGCTCGGCTGCCGACCGCACGCGACCCGGCCACACAGGACAGAGAACACGACAGGACGCACGCCATGAAGCAGATCCCCTACTGGATGGACACAGCCCCCGCCCTGCCCGACCGTTCCGGGAAGGGCCTGCCCGACGAGGCGGACGTGGTGGTCATCAGCGGCGGCCTCACCGGCCTGTCCACCGCCTACCACACCGCCCGCAAGGGTGCCCGGGTCGTCCTCGTGGAAAAGGACAAGGTCGGCTCGGGCGCCTCCGGGCGCAACGGCAGCATGTGCACCCAGGGCATCACCATCAGCACCGCCGAGGCCCGCAAGCGCTACGGCCACTCGGCGAGTTCAACCGGTCGTTGCAACACCGGGCTGCTGTAGTGAGCGTAGCTGCTCCTCGAAGACCTCGGCCGGGGTCTTCCAGAGCTTCGAGCGATCTGGGATCGCCGTCGGCATCGCCGCAGGTCACAGGCCGTCAGCCTCCCTCCCGCCCACGCCTCTTGGCCGCACAGCGGCGCCATGGTTGAGCCTCCCGCTCCCATGCCCGTCGCTTTCATTCGCTCCGGCGCCTCTCAGGGGCGCCGAGGCGGCCATTGCCGGACTCTCGTTCCGCAGGCGGTCCGCGGCCCGCCGCCGACGGCGGGACAGCCCGGCTGCAGCTCAGGTCACCACACTCCCGGTCAAGCCCGCCCCGGCCCGGGTCGGCCTGTAGTGCGTAGGCACCAGGACTGGCGAGCGTCCGGTCCTGGCGCACCAGGCCAAGACGGCTGCGGGGGACGATGCCCGCCGGGGCGCCGCAGGGAAGTGCGGGAGGCGCGCGAGATCTCGCGCATCCCTCTGGTCCAGTGGTGTCCGGAGTGATCAGCAGGTGACGACTTTCCTTTGGTGCCCCGGCGGGTTGGGGAAGTGTCCCGCCGGGGTTGCTCGTCGCGGTGGCCTCAGAACTTGTGGTTCAGAGCCACGGCCAGCTGGGCGTCGATGGCCGACAGCGTCGTGAGGTAACCGTTCCCGATGCGGAAACGGGGGGCGGCGTGGTTGTGGAGCGCGTTCTGGGCGGCCCTGGAGAGGTCGCTCCAGTCGTTCTCGAAGTCCAGGCCCGTCACGTCGATCATGCTTCCGCCCGAGTTCGACCCGTTGCTGCTGATCGTCGACGACTCTCCGGGGTAGTAGCTGTGGCCGCCCCTGATCGCCTGGCTGACGCGGTAGGAGATGAAGTCGGCGCGGGCACCTTCCGCGAAGGCCTGGGTGAGGATCAGCAGGGCCCGTGCCTGGTCGCGGCCGGCCGCCGTGTAGTGCTGGCCGCCCAGGTCGCTGATCGAGCCCTGGATGGTGCCCAGGGAGATGCCCAGGCTGCCCCGGCTGATGTTGCCTGCGGCCCCCTCCATGTTGTTGTAGTTGAGCCAGTTCAGGTTGCGCACCCTGGCCCCGGCGATGGTCGCGGGCCCGTGGCCCAACCGGTAGTACGTGTTCGTTTCGTGGTTGCGCCAGCCGACGATGTACAGGTTCCTCGCGTTGAACACCAGGGTGACCTGGCTGCGGCCCATGGCCAGGGTGACCGGGAAGTAGTCGTCCTGGTTCCGGGCGAGAATGATGTTGCCGTAGAGCTGGGTGCCCCCGACCCGGCCGCGGATGTCGTTGATGAGGGCGTCGTACCGGCGGGCGAGGTCCGAGTGGACGCCGGTCGTCAGGTCGTAGCTCTTACCGTCGGTCGGTATGGAGTCGCTGACCAGCTGGGCTTCCTGCCCGAGCGATGTGTGGTGCGTCTCGGTGAGTCCGCTGATGCCGGTGACGGCCAGGGCGCCGACGAGTGCCGCCGGCACGACGGCCGAGGTACGAAGCCTGCGGAGGACCTGGAATCGGGACATTGCGTTGTTCTCCCCGTGCTGGGTGTGCCGGATACCGGCCTTTCCCCACCGACGTTCGCAACCGGAACCTTGATTGGCACGTCCCTTTTGTCAGGTCAATCAATCCTGGGGGCGAAAGGGGATTGATTGACATCACATGCCGCAACACCTGCACGCCGCCCGTGGGCAACCTGGGCGCTGCCGGACGGCTTGTGTGTTCATCACACTCAATGTCGCTTTCGCCTGGTTGTACGGAGGTATGCGCATGGGGCGCCCGGAAAGACCGCTGGACCCGACGGCCGGCCCCGTGCCGCGGCTCGCGCACGAGCTCCGGGAGCTGCGCCGGACGGCCGGTGGCCCGTCCTACCGGGCCATGGCCAGGACGGCGGGGTGCTCGGCCACGACGTTGTCCCAGGCCGCGGCCGGCGAACGGCTGCCGTCGCTCGCCGTCGTCCAGGGGTATGTGCGGGCCTGTGGAGGAGACCCGGCCGAGTGGGAGTCCCGGTGGAAGGCGGCTCAGGCGGAGGCCGCGGGCACCACACGCGAGGACGACGAGGACGCGGCGCCGCCGTATCGCGGACTGGCGCGGTTCGAGCCCGACGACCGGGCGCTGTTCTTCGGCCGGGACCGGCTGGTGGAGGAGTTGCAGGAGCTGGTGTGCGAGCACCGTTTCGCGGTGGTGTTCGGCGCGTCCGGCAGCGGGAAGTCCTCGCTGCTGCGGGCCGGACTCATCCCCCGCCTGCGGGAGAAGATCCTGGAGCTGGGTTCCCCGGCAGTCCTGCGGATCCTCACCCCGGGGCCCCGGCCCGCCTCCGAGTACGGCCGCCTGCTGGCCCCGGCGCAGGACGAGCCGGAGAGCTGGGTGGTGGTGGACCAGTTCGAGGAGGTCTTCACCCTCTGCCGGGACAGGGAGGAGCGGGCACGGTTCATCGACCTGCTGCTGGCCGCCCGGAAGCCGGACAACCGACTCCGGGTGCTCATCGCCGTACGCGCCGACTTCTACGCCCGCTGCGCAGAGCACCGCGACCTGGCGGACGCCCTGCGCGGCGCCGGACTGCTGGTCGGCCCGATGACCGCGGACGAGCTGCGGAAGGCGGTGGTCAAGCCCGCGCAGGCGGTCGGGCTCCTGGTCGAGCGGGAGCTGACCGCGCGGCTCGTCGAGGAGGTGCTCGACGAGCCCGGCGGACTGCCGATGCTGTCGCACGCCCTGCTGGAGACCTGGCGCCGCCGCAAGGGCAGGATGCTGACGCTGACCGCGTACGAGGCGGTCGGTGGAGTGCGCGGTGCGATCGCGGCCAGCGCCGAGGAGGTGTACGGGCAGCTGTCGGCGGCACAGGCCCACACCGCCCGCCGCCTGCTGCTGCGGCTCGTCGAACCCGGACAGGGCACCCCCGACACCCGCCGCCCGCTCTCCCGGTCCGAACTGGAGGAGTGGGGGGACCCCGACGTGCCGCCGGTGGTGGAGCGGCTGTCCGGCGCCCGCCTGCTGACCGTCGACGAGGAAGCCGTCCACCTCACCCACGAGGCCCTGCTCACGTCCTGGCCCCGGCTGCACGGCTGGATCGAGGAGGACCGCGAGCGGCTGCGCCACCACCGGAAACTGACCGACGCCGCCCGCACGTGGCTCGAGCACGACCGCGACCCCGGCGCCCTGTACCGGGGCACCCGGCTGGCCCGCGCGGAGGAGCTGTTCCCCGACCACGAGCGGGACCCCGCACTGACCGCGGCGGAACGGGCGTTCCTCACCGCCACGCTCGACGTCCGCGATGCGGAAGCCCGGGCCGCCGCCCGCTCCACACGCCGGGCGCGGGCCGCGGTGGGCGTGCTGTCGGCCGTCCTCGTGGTGGCGCTGGTCGCCGGTCTGGCCGCCTGGACGCAGCGCCGGGACAACCAGCACCGGCGCACCGACGACACGGCCCGCCGGATCGCCGACGTCGCGGACGCCCTGCGCACGACCGAACCTCGCGTCGCGCAGCTCCTGGGCGTCGCCGCGTGGCGGGTGGCCCGCCTGCCGGAGACCCGGCGGGCCCTGCTGGGCTCACTTGGCCAGCAGGAACTGGACACCTTCAGCGATCACGCGCCGGGCGACAGCGCCTCCCGCTACCTGACGGACTCGGGTCGCACGTTGCTCAGCGTCGAGGGCCGTACCTGGCGGACCTGGGACGTGGCACGGCACCGGCGGATCGCCTCGGGACGGGTGCCGGTGGGCGGGCTGGTGCTCGGGGCGAGTCCGGACGGCCGGCTGCTGGCGGTCCACGCGGACGACGGCGTACGGCTGTGGGACACGGCCGCCGGACGGTGGAGCGGTGACCGGCTTCCGGCGTCGTCCCTCGTGGACTTCGCCGGGAGCAGCTACGCCGTGAGCGGCCTGGACGACTTCCGGGCGCAGGTGCGTTCGAACGCGGACGGCAGGCTGCTGTTCGAGACGCAGTCGGCGACCGTGGCCCCCAGCGCGGACGGCCGACTGGTCGCGTTCTGCCATGCCGATGACGGGCTGCGGGTGCGGGACCTGCGAAGCGGGCGCACGGTGCCCGGGCGCTGGGAGCATGGCGGCGAGGTCTGCGGCGACGAGCGGGCACAGCTGGTGCTCGGCGACGGGAAGCGGCTCGCCGCCGTGAACGGCACCGGCGTGCGCGTCTTCGACGTCCGGACGGGGCGGCAGCTGGCCGACCTGCACGACGCGGGGGTGAAGCTGGCCGCCTTCAGCAAGGACGGGAACTTCCTGGCGACCGCCGACGGGGAGGAGCTCAGGGTGTGGCGGCTGGGCGTCGACGCCCCGGTGTTCCGGCACTCCCTCAACAACCAGCATCTGTACGGCGCTCTGGCCTGGGACCCGGCCCACCCGGTGCTGCGGTATCTGGAGGGCGGCACGGTGCACTCGCTGGACGTCGCGACGGCCGTGACCTCCGCCTGGCAGGACCGGCCACTGGACAGGGTGCTGATCAGCCCGGACGGCCGTACCGTCGCCACCGCCCGGCGCACCGGCGACCGCTACGGCTTCGAACTGCGCGACACCCGCGACGGGCGGCTGCTGCGGACGCTGCCGTCCCCGCCGCTCCCCGTCTCCCGCGACCCCTCCCGGCCGGTGGACGCCGAACAGACCCTTGCCCTCCTGGCCTTCGGCCCCGACGGCACGTCGCTCGCGTACGGCGTCTCGGCTCCGAGCAGCGAGGCGTCCGCGCAGCGCATCACGATCTGGGACGTCACGCGGGGACGGGCCCGCACGACGGTGGATCTGGCGCCGGGCGGGCCGGACGGGGCGGTGATCACGCTCGCCCTGGGCCCGGACGCCCGCAGGCTCTACGCCGCCCGCACCCTGGCCGAAGGCACGCTGAGCAACGAGGTCTGGGACACCGCGCACCACCGCAGGACGGCGGTCCTCCCGGCGCTGTCCAGCCACCACCTCGCCGTCCGCCCCGACGGCGGGCTCCTGGCCGGCGACAACCGTTCGGCGGTCCTGCCCGGCGGCAAGGTCGCCGGACAGGACCTCGTCCAGGGCGAAGAGCTCGGCGCCCTCGCCTTCTCCCCCGACGGTTCGCGGCTGGCGGCGGGGGACCAGACGGGCCGGGTGGCGCTGTGGGACGGGACGCTGCGCAGGCGGGCGGGAGTCCTGCGGAGCGTCTTCCCCCCACTCCCGGAGGGCCTCTCCGACTCACTCCTCGGCGACACCTCGGAGGCCGTCAGCGCCCTCGCCGTCAGCCCTGACGGCAGCACGCTGGCGGTGGGCGGCGAGGCAGGGACTCTCCAGCTGTGGGACATCGCCACGCAGCAGCCGATCGGCGGTCCGCTGACGACACCGGGCGAGGCGATCGACACGGTGGCATTCGCCAAGGACAGCTCCACGGTGTACGCGGGGAGCGCGCACGTACCCCTCCAGCGCTACACGATCCGCCCGTCGGAGGCCGTCGAGTCGGTGTGCGCGCGAGCGGGCGGCGGCGACCTCACTCGGGCGCAGTGGCGGACGTACGTGCGTGACGTGCCGTACCGCGAGGTGTGCGGCGACTGAGCCGTCCGGCGTTGATTTCCCTGGTCAGAGGCGATTGATTGACCTGATGGAAAGGCTGGCCGATCAACCCCCCCGGGCCTGACGATCGACCCGTCGCTGCCCCGGTCCGACTCCCCCCTCGGCCGGGGCAGTGGCCGACCCGACCAGCGGGTCGAGGAATCGACGGGAGAACCACCCATGAAGATCCGGAAGACCGGCCGCCGCCGGACGGCCGTGCTGACATCGGCCCTCGCCCTGGCACTGATCCCCCTCTCCACGGGCACGGCCAGCGCCAACACCAGCCCTGGCTGGGGTGACGACAAACCCGACGTGATCTGGGACTGCAACAACGGCAAGGCCGACCTGTGCCAGTACCACGAGGTCAACGCCTGGACCCAGCTGGGCAAGCGGCGTCAGGTCGGCAACCCGGTGTACAACTGTGCGGGCAGCAGGGACCTGGGCTTCGACCTCGCCTTCAGGACCGACCGCAGAACCTCGTACTCCTTCCAGCAGGAGACGAAGGTGGAGGTCAAGGCCGGCTTCTCGGACGTGCTCGAAGGGGGCATGTCCGCCAGCCTGTCGCAGACGGAGAAGTGGGAGGTCGGCAGGACCACCAGCGCCGGCACCACGCTCAAGGGCGTCATCCCGCCCCGTATGGCGGGCGGGTACTGGTTCGCGCCGTACTGGCGGAAATCCCAGGGGTGGCTGGAGGTCCACTACGGCAAGCGCAAGCACGGCCACTACTTCTGGTACTACCCCGGCAAGGGCACCACGGGTGTCCGGATCGCCACGCCGGTGGTGAACTCGGACGGCTCGATGAAGGGCAAGTGGTACTGGGCGACCTGGAAGTGCTGACCCGGCCGGCTTCGTGATTCACATCACCGGAGCGGACTCGGGCGACTACGCTCCGGTGATACGGCGCACGCTCGCGAACTCGATCCCAGTGCCTCGCCGTTGGACTACTGGCGCCGTTGGACTACTAGCACCGTTGGACTACCAGGGCGACGCCCACTTCGGTGATCTCTGGCCTTGCGGCCGCCACAGTGACGTCCCCGTCGCCAAACTCGCGGTCGTCGCTGGCCCGAACACCCAATGACCGCGCTCTCGAGGACTTACCCGACGAAGCAGGCCGGACGACCGTCGGCACCGGCCGGGTCCGGTTCCCGCTGGTGCGGTGAGTGCTCGCCCCGCGCACGACACGGCAGGCCCGGCGTCTGGACGCCGACTTCGGTGAAGGGATGGACGCCAGGACCGCGTGGGTGATGGCGCGCCTGGCCCACCACCCCGAGGAAGGCGGCTTCGCCATGTCCCATCTGGACGACGAACGCCGTGCTGCGGACTGAGCGGAACGCCGACCAGACGGCCACTTTGGGTTGCGGTAGCGGCCGTGAAGGATCTTGACGGTGCCGGTCCACACGCTATAGGCCTGCTATGGCAGGTGATGGCCGGCATGGTCGGCCGGCTGCCGGTAGATCGGGTGCATGATTCCTGCCTCGGTGGTGATCAGGTCGGTGAGCAGGGCTGGACGCTGAGGCTTCGGAAGGCTGGGAAGACGAGGCACCCGCACCTACCGCTGGTACCACGTCCTGGAAATCCCCTGCCACCGCGGGTCCCATACCCACCGCTTCGCCGTCGCCACCACCAGCCGTGCCGGTGAACGCCCGCCCGGCGAAAGCGACGAGGAACGCGGATTCCACCGCGCCGAGCACCTTCAACAGATCCCCGAGTTCACCCGCACCCACCAGCTCGTCTACCCCTACCGCATCGACGCCGAGTCGGGTCACTCCCAGCTCGACGCCTCACCGTGGAACGGGCGCCTGATCTCCTACGGCGTCGAGGCCCAGAAGCTCCTCACCCTCGGCTTCGTCCTCGCCCAGAACTCAACGAGCCGGGCCCTCCACGAAGAGGGGTCACCCTTGCTGAGCCCCACCGCCTGAGCACCCCACCGCCGACCCACCCACACCAGCGCCCGCCCGAGCCCCGATCCGGTACCCTGTGGATCGAGCGCCCCGGCGGGCGCTGCGGCATGTCACCAGGCCCAGCCTGTCCACGCCTCAGCGGTCGCCCCCAGGACGCTCAGGGCTTGACAGACAGACCTGGCCACGGACACTTCACCGAGTTCCGTGCAAGGTTTCGATCAAGCCCCGCCTTCGTAGCTCAGGGGATAGAGCACCGCTCTCCTAAAGCGGGTGTCGCAGGTTCGAATCCTGCCGGGGGCACAGAGCTAAGGGCCAGTTCAGAGGCTTGATCCTCTCGAGCTGGCCCTTTCGCATGATCACGGTCGTGCCACACGGTCACGGCCGTTGACCATGTGCTGCATTCCTGGTGTGTCGAAGAGCCCCGGCGGCCCCGGCAGCCACGGCCGCGTCCATGTCGGCACCAACGGACGCGGCCTCCGGTACGGCAACCCGCCCTGCCCTCAACACCCGAGCGGGGCCGCAGACACAACCGCCTGCGGCCCCGCCGTGGCCGAGGGACCTCGCGCAGGCGTGGGCGCGTCACTTCATGGGATCGCCTGTCGGCGTGGGTCAGTTCGTCACGCGGAAGGTGGCGTCGCTGCGGGCCGTCGTGGTGGTGATCGGGTCGAGGCGGAGTTCGTAGGCGTAGTGGCGGATGTACCGGTCGGGGTGGCTGTACGACTGGAAGGACGACCATGTCGGGTCGGCGAGGCCGGCGACCTGGCGGAAGGTTGCGTCCGCGGCGAACCGGGTGGTGCCGTCGTTGTAGGCCAGCTGGAAGTCGTAGTTGGAGTGCCGCAGGAAGTGGCCGGGGAAGTTGACCGACTCGAGGGAGACGGTGCCCGAGCCCGCCAGGCCGGGCCGCAGCCGGAACTGGGCGTCCGGGCCGGTGACGTTCTGGTCGATGCGCACGTCGAAGTTGGCGTGCCGGACGTACCGGTCCTGGAAGTTGAACGACTGGAGCCGCTTGGCCGGGGTGTTGGCCCAGCGTGCGAGCACGCGGCTCTCCTCGGCGGTCGTCAGGTTGAGGATCGTGCCGTGGCGCTTCTTCGTCCCGCCCAGGTTGTAGCTTCCCGACGCCGGGAGCCGGTAGGTGCCGGCGGCGGAGGGGGTGGTCGTCGTGACCGGCATGTAGCCGCGTCCGGAGGCGTACTGGTCGAGGTACAGGGTCCACTCGTCGCGGTCCCTGAACTTCATCCACATCGGGCCTTCGACCTGGGAGCCGGTCAGGCCGATGCCGGAGAGGTTGCCGAGGTCGGTCCACGTACCGAGGATCGAGTTGCTGCCTTCGAGCGTTATCTGGCCGTCGCCGGAGGCCCGTACGTAACGGAAGTCACCGACGCCGGACGGCACTTCGACAATCTGGGTGTCGATGATGTTCTGGGTGCCGGGTCGGTCGATGTAGAGCTGCGGGGTGGTGATGGTGCGGAAGTCGGTGGTGCGGGCGTAGTAGATGCGGTGCTTGAGCACGCCGCCCCGGGTCGCGTTCGTCGCCCAGTACAGGACGTAGTCGTTGGTCTCGGGGTTCCAGATCGCTTCCGGCGCCCAGGCGTTGCGCCCGTCGGGGATCGCGCCGGCCACATTGAGCAGCCGCGGCTGCGACCAGGTGACCAGGTCCGTGGACTCCCACACCACGAGGTTGCGGCTGCCGTTGTTCATGGAGTCGCCCCATGACTGCCCGCAGCCGATGCACAGGTCGGTCGCGATGATCCAGTACTTGTCACCGCCGGGGGCTCTGACCAGTGCGGGGTCGCGCACACCACGAGTTCCCACCGTGGAACGCAGGGTCATCCCGCCGCCGTTGAGGTCACTCCAGTTCAGGCCGTCCGTGCTGTGCGAGAAGTAGATCTGCTGACCGGTCGATCCCTCCCCGATGAAGTGCGTCATCAGGTAGCCCGGGTCGGCGGCGGCGGCCCGCTGAGGTGTGGTCAGGGCCTGGCCTGTGAAGAGGAGGCAGGCGGCCAGCAATATCGCCGACAGCCTGGGGAGAAGCGTGCGCATGTGCGTTTCCTGTCCTTTCTCCGACTTTCCGTTGCCCCCGTGGACGCTGCGTCGGCGGCGTCGAATCACTGGCCGCTGTCGCGGCTCTCAGCAGCGCCCGTCAGGTCTTCCGGCGTGACGTCATGGTCCGCTGGATCAGGATGAAGGCGCACAGCAGCACACCCGTGGCGATCTTCGTCCACCAGGAGCTGAGCGTCCCCTCGAACGTGATGACGCTCTTGATCAGGCCGAGCACCAGCACCCCGAAGAGCGTGCCCAGCACATACCCGGAACCGCCGGTCAGCAGGGTGCCGCCGATGACCACGGCGGCGATGGCGTCGAGCTCCATGCCGATGGCGTGCAGCGGGTCGCCCGACTGGATGTACAGCATGAACAGCAGACCCGCCAGGGCCGAGCAGAAGCCGCTCACCGTGTACACGGCGATCTTCGTGCCGCCCAGCGGAAGGCCCATGAGCAGGGCCGACTGCTCGTTGCCGCCGATGGCGTACACACGGCGTCCGAAGCGGGTGTAGTGGAGCACGTAGGCGGCGACGGCGAGGACGACCAGGGCCACGACGGCGCCGATCGACAGGTCCCCCACGCCCAGTGACACCCGCGTCTGAGCCAGGGTGCCCACCGAGGCGTCGCTGATGGAGATCGACTCCTTGCTGATGACCAGGCACAGTCCGCGGAAGAGGAAGAGCCCGGCGAGCGTGACGATGAACGGCTGGATCTCGAAGTTGTGGATCACATAGCCCATCAGGAAACCGCCGAAGGCGCCGACGGCCAGTGCGAGGGGGACGACCAGGAGCAGCGGCAGTCCCTGACGTTCCACCAGCCACGCCGTGAACATGGTGGTGAAGCCGATCAGCGAGCCCACGGACAGGTCGATGCCGCCCGACATGATGACGAAGGTGGCACCGATGGCTGCGACCAGCAGATAGCCGTTGTCGATGAACAGGTTGAGGAACACCTGGGGTTCGCCGAACCCGTAGTTCTGGTACCGGCTGAGGCCGCCGACGTACATGGCGATGAACAGGGCGGCCGTGACCAGGACGGGCAGACGCCGGTCGCCGAGCAGGCGCGCGGCACGGGCACGGGGGGCGGTACTGCCGCTCGGAGCCGCCTTGGGGGTCTGGGCGGTCGCGCTCATCGCGACACCTCCATCTTCGGGGCGGCGTCGGCCGCCGGAGCGGGCTCCACCGGGGCGGCGTCCCGGCGCGGGCCATTGGGGCCCTTCGCGCCGAAGACCTTGGCCCTGAACTTCGGGGACTGCAGCAGGCAGACGACGATGACGACGGCGGCCTTGAAGACCAGGTTGGTCTGGGTCGGCACGCCGATGGTGTAGATGGTTGTGGTCAGGGTCTGGATGACGAGGGCGCCCACCACCGTGCCGCCGATGGAGAACCGGCCGCCGAGCAGCGAGGTGCCGCCGATCACCACGGCGAGGATCGCGTCGAGTTCGATCCACAGACCGGCGTTGTTGCCGTCCGCGGCCGAGGTGTTGGAGCTGATCATCAGGCCCGCGATGCCCGCGCACAGCGCGCAGAACATGTAGACCATGATCTTGATGCGGGTGGACCTGATGCCGACCAGGCGGCTGGCCTCGGCGTTGCCGCCGACCGACTCGACCAGCAGGCCGAGCGCCGTGCGGCGGGTCAGCGCCACTGTGACGGCCACCACCGCCGCCACCACGAAGACGGAGAAGGGCAGGGTCAGCCAGTAGCCGCCGCCGATCAGTTTGTACGGCTCGCTGTTGACGGTGATGATCTGGCCGTCGGTGATCAGCTGGGCGACACCTCGGCCCGCGACCATGATGATGAGGGTCGCGATGATGGGCTGGATTCCCATCCTGGCCACCAGGAAGCCGTTCCACAGACCGCAGACGACCGCGGCCACCAGCCCGATGCCCATCGCCAGGAACACCGCGGACAAGGTGTTCTGGTCGGCCTGGTCGCTGATGTACGAACAGGTCAGGGCGCCGGTGATGGCGACCACGGCACCGACGGAGAGATCGATGCCGCCGGTGGCGATGACCAGGGTCATGCCGACCGCGACCAGGATCAGCGGTGAGCCGAACAGCACGATGGAGACGAGGCTGCCGTAGAGGTGGCCGTCCGTCATCCTGATCGAGAAGAAGTCGGGCGTGAAGGGGACGTTGACGAGCAGCAGGGCGATCAGGACCGCGACCGGCCAGAACAGGTGGTGATGGGTCAGTGCTCGCCAGCGGGAGGTGGTGGTCACTGGTGTTCTCCGCTCGCGATGGTCTCGAGGATCTTGCTGGTGGTGATCTCCGGCCCGTTGGTCAGCCGCGCCACCAGCCGGCGGTCGCGCAGCACTCCGATGGTGTGGCTGAGCCGGAGCACCTCCTCCAGTTCGGCCGCGATGTACAGCACCGACATACCGTCCTCGGAGAGGGACACCACCAGTTTCTGGATCTCCGTCTTGGCACCGATGTCGATGCCGCGCGTCGGCTCGTCAAGGATCAGCAGCTTCGGCTGGGTGATCAGCCAGCGGGCGAGCAGTACCTTCTGCTGGTTGCCGCCGCTGAGCCGGCCCACGCGGGCCTCCGGGTCGGCGGGGCGGATGTCCAGCGCCTTGATGTACGAGGCGACGAGTGCGTCACGCTGGGAGGCCGGGATGGGCCGGGTCCAGCCGCGGGCCGCCTGGAGAGCGAGGACGATGTTCTCGCGCACCGTCAGGTCGGGGACCAGGCCCTCGCTCTTGCGGTTCTCCGAGCAGAACGCCACGCCGGCCGCGATGGCGTCGTTCGGGGCGCTCATCGAGACCTGCTTGCCGCCGATGGTCACCTTGCCGCTGTCGGGCTGGTCGGCTCCGAACAGCAGCCGCGCGAGCTCGGTGCGGCCCGATCCCAGCAGACCGGCGAGTCCGAGCACCTCACCCTTCTTGATCTCCAGGTCGAAGGGGGCGATGCCCCCGGTGCGGCCGAGCCCTTCGGCCTTGACCAGCGTCTCGCCGACGCCGGAGTGCGACTGGTGCTCGTGCAGTTCCTCGAGCTGGTCGAGGGCCTTGCCGATCATCAGCTCGATCAGCCCGACCTGGTCGAGGTCGCGGACCAGGTGCTCGCCGACCAGGGTGCCGTTGCGCAGGATGGTCATCCGGTCGCAGACCTCGTAGATCTGGTCGAGGAAGTGCGACACGAACAGGATCGCGACGCCCTCGTCCCTCAACTGCCGCATGAGGCGGAAGAGTTCGAGGACCTCGTCGCGGTCGAGGCTGGAGGTCGGCTCGTCGAGGACCAGCACCTTGGTGCCGGACCCCGCGGCGTCACGGCCCCCGGTGCCCACCGACCGTACGATCGCGACCAGTTGCTGCACGGCCAGCGGGTACGAGGACAGCGGCGCGGCGACGTCGATGTCGAGTCCGAGCCGGTCGACCAGCTCCGCCGCCTCCTCGCGCATCCGCTTCCACTGGATGCGGCCGGCGCGGGTGGGTTCGCGTCCGATGAAGATGTTCTCCGCCACCGACAGGTTGGGGCAGAGGTTGACCTCCTGGTAGACCGTGCTGATGCCGGCCTGCTGCGCCTGCAGCGGGCTGCCGAACCGTACCGACTCGCCGTCCAGGGTGACTGTGCCGCCGTCCAGGGAGTAGACGCCCGTCAGCACCTTGATGAGAGTGGACTTCCCCGCACCGTTCTCGCCCATCAAGGCGTGGATCTCACCGGGGAAGAGCCGGAAGTCGACGCCCGACAGAGCCCGTACCCCCGGAAACTCTTTGACTATGCCCGTCATCTCCAGGACGGGCTGCGGCTCTGCCATGGCAGCGCTCCTCGTGAATGGTCCAGGTCCGCAGGGAGCCCCCCGGCCGAGGGATGTCGGCCGGCCGGAGGCTCCCTGCCGGTGGGGACGGTCGGTCAGTACTTGCGAGTGGGGAGCGCGTCCTTGGCCTGGTCCTGCATGAAGTCGCTCTCCTTGGTCTTGATCCAGCGTTCGACCGTCTCGCCGTCCTTGACCTTCTTCACGACCTCCATCAGCTGCGGGCCGAGCAGCGGGTTGCATTCGACGATGGCGTTGATCTTGCCCTCGGACATGGCGACGAAGCCGTCCTTCACGCCGTCGATGGAGACGATGAGGATGTCCTTGCCGGGCTTCTTGCCGGCCGCCTCGATGGACTGGATGGCGCCGATGGCCATGTCGTCGTTGTGCGCGAAGAGCACGTTGATGTCCGGGTTGGACTGGAGGAAGGCCGCCATGACCTGCTTGCCGCCGGCCCGGGTGAAGTCACCGGTCTGGCTGACGACGACCTTCCAGTCGTCCGCGTGGTCCGCGTCCATGACCTCCTTGAAGCCCTTGGCGCGCTCGATCGCGGGGGCGGCGCCGGTGGTGCCCTCCAGCTGGGCGATCTTCACGGCGCCCTTGTGACCTGCCTTCTCCAGGACCTTCTCCAGGATCTTGGCGGCGCGCCGGCCCTCGTCCGTGAAGTCGGAGCCCACCAGGGTCACGTACAGGGAGTCGTCGGAGGTCTCGACGGAGCGGTCGGTGAGGACCACCGGGATCTTCGCGGCCTTGGCCTCCTTGAGCACCGCGTCCCAGCCGGTGACGACCACCGGCGAGAAGGCGATGACGTCGACCTTCTGCGCGATGTAGTTGCGGATCGCGGAGATCTGGTTCTCCTGCTTCTGCTGGGCGTCGGAGAACTTGAGGGTGTAACCCGCCTCTTTCGCGGCCGACTTCACCGAGTCGCTGTTGGCGGTGCGCCAGCCGCTCTCCGAGCCGACCTGGGAGAAGCCGAGGGTGATCGCCTTGCTGCCGCTGCCGGCGGAGGCGGAAGAGGTGCCGTCCTCCTTGGCGCAGGCCGCGAGTCCGGTCGCAGCCGCCACACCGACCGCGGCGGTGAGGAAGTTTCTTCTGCTGAGCATGCTTGATCTCCTTCGTTGAGCCGGCCCGGGGACGGGACTCGGTTGCTGCGGCTTCTGACGTTCCGTCGGAAACCAGGGAAGTGATGCCGTTCTGCGGGCCGACCGACGTTCGAAATATTGAACATGCGTGGCGCGTGCCGTCAGAGGATGGTCAGGGTGGAGTGCGGCCGGGAACGGCCGGACGCAGAGGGCGGGGAGCCGGCGAGTCGCTCGGCACCGGAGGAGCGGATCGGCGGGCAGGGCGGGATCAGGGAGGGGCCGGCGAAGTGGTCGTGGCGCTGATGTCGCCCGGCCGACGCGGGCGACGGGTCCGGGCTCGATGACGACCGGAGGCGCTCCGGTCGGGCCGCGCCCTCGTTCCACTCCTCGACGGCTTCAGGAGCAGGGCGCGGCTTCACTCCGCCACTGCGAAGAGGCACTGGCGGACCGCGCTCAGCAGGGGTGTCGAGAACTCCGGCTCCGGGGCGCGAACCCTGAACCGGCGGCGTCGCAGGGAGTACGGGCGCTCACTTCGCCCGGCTTTCGCAAGGAGAGGTTCGGTAATCGTTGGCCGCAACCTGTCAGGGAAGTGCTGCTGTGCGCCGGATGTGCCACGGCCGTACCTCCCTCAAGTGGTCAGTGATGGGGAGGTCATATGAGCGCCCACCGTCCCCCCTGGTCAAGAGGTTGCGCCAGAAGCAGGCCATCACGTTTGGGTAACGCGGGGCAGCGGGCGAGGCGGACTGCCTGCTGGCCGCCCGGCGCGAAGGTGCCTTCTTCGGCAGGGATATTGACGCTCGGCCGACATGCCCATACTTTCGAACACCGAACGAAGTACCGAACTGCGTACGACATCCCGGACGATCGACCCCGCTGACGGTCCCTCCTTGCACGCTGGTCCGGGTCGGAGCCACGAAATGAGGGCACCGTTATGACGGCGACAGATCCGGCAGCGCCGCGGTCCGTGCGACCTGTCCCTGCCTGCTACCGCCCACGGGACGGGATCGCGAACGCCGGACGCCTCGCGCCCGGACCACGGCACGGCTCGGCTTGGGGCGGCGCCCCTCATCGCACGGTGCGCACCTGAGGAGCTGGGCATCGGGCGCAGGCTGGATGAAGTCGAAGCCCATGCCGCTGCGTGTGGCCCGGCCAGCCTGGCGGCCCAGCGCCTTGTGCCCGCCGCCGTCGGAAATCCGGCCGAGCTTCTTGCCGTCGGCGTGGACCAGTTCGCCGGGCCGGTCGCGTTCGCAGCGGCGGACGACCTGGCCGGTGGGCCGGTCCAGGACACGGGACGCCATCCGGGCCCCCGCCCGTCGGCTCGTGCGTGACCACCGTCCTCCCAGCGACCGGTGGTCGTGGTCCAGCAGGAACACTGTGTCCGCGGTGATCACCGTGCCGGAGAAGAACGGCGGCCCCATGAGGCGGGCTGCGACTGCCCGCAGGGGCGGCTCGTGCGCTGTGGGCGATGCGTGAGCGGATGGCGGAGACCACCCGCCATGAGCGGGATCGAGAATCATGCCGGCCGGCTTCGACCTGCGAGGACGGCACCACCCGGCATGAGCCAGCAGCCCCGATCAAGGATTCGCCCCCGGGGGTCGCAGGTCCTCGGCGTGGGGTGCGTAGCCGTCGGCGGAGAAGCCGGCGAGCGCCGCATGCGGGGAGCCGTCGAGTCCACCGAGTCCGACCTCTTCTGACCGTCGTCGCTTCAAGGGCTCCCATATGGCGGCGTCGTTACGCTGCTGACCTGGGGTTCCTTCCTTAGGGACCCTCTCCCCTTTCCGGTTCAGGCCAGGCCGAACCTCTCGGCGTGCACCTGTCGTGCGGGGACCCGCAGGTCTCGTAGGCCGGAGAGCACGGCCGTGGTCATGGCGGGCGGGCCGCAGACGTACACGTCGCGTTCGGTGATGTCGGGGACCAGCCGGTGCAGGCTGCTCGGGCCGAACGGCGGGGCGTCGCCCTCGCCGGTTCTGCCGGTGAGCAGGTGCAGCCGTCCGCCGCGGAGCGCGACAAGCTGGCGCACCTCGTTCAGCAGCACGGCGTCGGCTTCGCTGCGTACCCGGTACAGCACGACGACGTCGCCCGTCGTCTGCTCCTCCAGCATGGCCCGCACGGGCGTGATCCCCACGCCGCCGGCGATCAGCAGGGTGCCGGGCCGGGTCCGGTGCAGCGAGGTGAACGCCCCGTACGGTCCCTCGACGAAGGCGCGGCTGCCGACCGGGACGTTCCGCAGGCCGGCGCTGGTGCTGCCCGCCGCCTTCGCCGTCAGGCGCAGTCCTTGTCCGCCCGGCGCCGCCGACAGGGAGAAGGGGTTGGCCAGCCACCAGTGGTTGTGCCCGGGGAACCGCCAGATGCAGAACTGGCCGGCCCGGGCGGGGAGTTTGTCGAGGTGCCGGCCGGTGACATACACGGAGACCACGTTGTCCGACTCCGGTACCACTGCCGTGACGCGGAACCGGTGGTAGGCGTTGCGCCACAGCGGCATGGCGACACGCCCTATCAGCAGGGCGCCGAAGGCGAACAGCCACAGGATCCACCAGTAGGCCGTGGCGAACGCGGAGGACGTGAACGTCGTGGTCTCCTGCAGCTGGTGGACGAACGACAGGCCCAGGGCCACGTAGAGCAGCAGGTGCAGGCCGTGCCAGACCTCGTACCGCAGTCGCCGCCGCATGGGCCGGGTGGAGATCACGGCGATCACGACGATGACGGCCGCGGCGAGTATGCCCAGCAGGGAGGCCGGCACGCCGCTCAGCGCGACGAACGTCTTCCCCATGGACGCGTCGTCGAGTGTCGCGTAGCCGAGCACCACCAGTGTGGCGTGGGTGAGGACGGTCCACAGCAGCAAGAAGCCGACCCAGCGGTGCCACACCGTGAGCCGGTCCATCCCGATGCGGCGGTCCAGCCACGGCAGCCGGGCCACCAGCAGCAGTTGGAACAGCATCAGCAGGGCTGCGTGCACTCCGAAGAACTTGGCGACCGTGAGCACCCCGTTCTTGCCCGAACCAGCGCTGAGGAACAGCGCCTCGACGATCACCACGTTGGCGATGACGAACGTCCACATCGCCCAGCGCGCCGCGTCCACCGGAAGTACGGTGCCCCTGCGCACCGTGTTGCTCGCCGCCGTCATGGTTGCCTCTCATCCCCCGTGACCGCAGTACTCGCGGCCTGTGTGTACAGACCCCGCCAGGACCAAGGAACGCGGCCGGATGCGCACCTCGATCGGGTAAGGATACGGCGCGCGGATCCGATCCGTTCACGCCGGAACCATCCGATCTGACCGGCTTTTGGTGCGTTCGGCGGCTTGGGGTTCCGCGGTGGTTTGCGTGGTTGGGGACCAGCGCGTCCGATCGAACCGCCCGCAGACGGGATCAGCGAGCACGGCCGCGATGCCCACGTACGCGTGCCCGTGGAATCGTCCATGTGTACGGCGATAAACGAGAGTTGTACGCTGCGACAGTGGAGGGGGACACGTATCGCTTCGGGGAGTACGAGCTGGACATGGCTCGGCACGAGCTCCGCCGGGCCGGTGGCGAGCCGGTCCACGTCGAGCCCCGGGCGCTGGATCTGCTGTGTCATCTGTTCGAGCACCGCGACCGGGTCGTGCCGAAGAGCGAGTTGCTCGACGAGGTGTGGGGGGACCGCTTCGTCAGTGAGGCCGCGCTCACCACGGCGCTGCGGACCGCGCGCCGGGCCCTGGGTGACACCGGCAGCCGGCAGGAACTGATTCGTACCGTCCACCGGCGGGGATACCAGTTCGTGGCCCCGGCCACGGTTGTCGGGGCCGGCCCGTCCGCCGGCTCCGAGCACAGGGCCGGCGTGGCGCCGGTGGCGGTCGGCGGACCGGGCGGTGGACCGGGCGGCGCCGAATGTCAGACCATCCGGTTCTGCCGTGCCGGTGACGGCACCCGCATCGCCCATGCCTCCGTCGGCTCGGGTCCGCCCTTGCTCAAGGCGGCCAACTGGATGACCCACCTCGATCTGGAGTGGATGACCCCGGTGTGGTCGCACTGGCTGGGCGGGCTGGCCCGCAACCGCCGGCTGATCCGCTACGACGCGCGCGGCTGCGGCCTCTCGGACTGGGCCGTGCCCGGCTTCACGTTCGACGACTGGGTGGACGATCTCGACACGGTGGTCGAGGCCGTGGGGCTCGACCGTTTCCCTCTGCTCGGGGTGTCCCAGGGCGGTGCGGTGGCGGTGGCCTATGCGGTACGCCGTCCCGAGCGGGTCAGCCGGCTGATCCTCGCCGGGGCCTATGCCCGCGGACGGCAGGTGCGGGCGCGGGACAAGGCCGAGCGCGAGGACGCGGCCCTCGACCTGGATCTGGCCCGGGTGGGGTGGCGGGACCAGGACCCCAGATTCCTGCGGGTCTTCGCCTCCCAGTTCCTGCCCGAGGGCACTCCGGAGGACTGGGACGAGTTCACCGCCTTCCAGCGGCAGACGACCTCACCCGCCAACGGCCTGCGCTTCCTGGAGCAGTTCGCCCGCATCGACGTCTCCGGCATCGCCCACCGGGTGCGGTGTCCGACGTTGATCATCCACTCCCGCGACGACGAACGTGTGCCGGTCTCGCAGGCCGGTGAGCTGGCCGCGCTCATTCCCGACAGCCGGCTGGTCCTGCTCAAGAGCCGCAATCACCTGTTCACCGCGTACGAGCCGGCCTGGGACGAGTTCCTGTCCCACATCGACGCCTTTCTGTCCGAGTGACCTCGGCGGCCGACTGCCGGTAGCGCCGGGAGCACGGCCGTGGCCGGGGTCGTCGGCGGCTCCGGCCGGACTTCGGGTTCCGGCCGCTGTCTCCTTGTCGCGGCGCTCTGCGTGGGGCGGCGTCCTCAGCTCCCCCTCAGGAAAGCCTCAGAGTTCCACCAAGCTCCGGCCCGGTGGTGGACCCGATGCTGGAGCGGTGCCGGGCCGGGTGCGGTCGTACGGACATCGCTCCCGGCCCGGGGTTCACCTCTCGGACGAGACACGAGACCCGAGAGACAAGTGACAAGTGACAAGTGACAAGAGAGAAGGACAGAGGATGCGAGTCGACAACACCAGGACGTCCGGCCTGATCCGGACGCGGCGGGGGCTGGCGCTGCTGATCGCTTCGGGGGCCGGGCTGGGCTCCCTGCTGCTGGGAGCGGTTCCCGCACACGCCAACGCCACCACCAAGCACGTCGCGGCGGATGGCCAGTCGGTCATGTTCAAGACGAGCGACAGCAGCCACCGTGTGAGGGGCGACATCACGTTCACCGTGAAGGCGGACGGCAACTGGGAGATCGACGCCGACGCGACCAATCCGCGCCCGGCCGGCCGGAACGTCCACTGGATCTGCGACCTGTCGTGGGACGCGTCGGACGTCAGGCACTCGACCGGAAAGAAGTGGGTGCCCCGCAAGTCGACCCGCACCCTCACCGCGGAGGCGTACGACCCCTTCATCCAGGCGGACTTCGCCACCATAGTCGCCCGCGGGACGGCCGACTGCGACATCGTCATCGGCTAGCCGGGACGGCCCCGGCATCCTGCCGGAGACCGCTGAAGATCTCGTCGAAGGGCTGCCCGGCCGCGAGCCGGGCAGCCCTTCGCCCTGTGCGTCGGCGCGCGGGCCCGAGGAGGCGGCCTGTCCGCCGGGCTACTCGGAGAGGAAGTTGTCGAGGTGGGAGAGGAAGGTGGGCCAGGCCGGGTCGTCGGCGGTGAACAGGTGGTTGCGGCTCTCGAGCAGGACCAGCCGGCTGTCGGGGATGAGCGCGGCCAGTTCCAGGGCCTGTGCGACGGGTACGCGCGCGTCGTCCCGGGAGTGGATGATCAGCGTGGGGCAGGTCACCTGGTGGGCGATGCCGGAGACGTCGATGCGGGCGAACTCCTCCAGGAAGCGCAGGCCGTTGGCGGGTGAGGTCGTCTGCCGCTGGTAGGCGGCGAACGCGTCCCACTCCGCGGGTGTGGCGTCGGCGAGGAACTGCGAGGCGAAGTAGCGCAGGAAGCTGCTGTCCTGGGAGCGCCACCCGGCGCGGGCGATGTTCAGGTCCACCTCCGCGGCGTCGCGCTCGGCTTCGTCGCCGGCACGGATCAGCTGTCCGCGGGCGTAGGCCGCGGTGAGGATCAGCCGGCTGACCCGCTCGGGGCGGCGGGCGGCGTAGGCGACCGCCACCGCGCCGCCCTGTGACACCCCGAGCAGGGGGAAGCGGTCGAGGCCGACGGCATCGACGACGGAGTCGAGGTCCTCGACCAGGTCGTCGAGGGTGAAGCTGCCCATGCTCCATTCGGAGAGGCCGCAACCCCGCTCGTCGTAGCGGATGAGCTGCCGGTTCCGGGCGGGGCCGTCGAACCAGTGCGCCCACATCGGGGTGGTCCGGTCGAGGTCGAGGTGGGTGAGCCAGTTCGCGGTCTTCACCAGGGGCGGGCCCTCACCGGTGAGGGCGTACGCGATGCGGGTGCCGTCGGCGGAGCGGGTGAAACGGATGACCTCGTGGTCCGCCTCCGCCGCCGCCCCGGTGACGTGGCCGGTGGGCGGGGCGGGCGCGGTGGTGGTGGCGGTGGCCACTCCTGCCGGCGCGACGAACTGGTAGCCGCGTCCGCGCACGGTACGTATGGACTGCCGGCCCGTCTCGCCGTCGCCGATCGCGAGGCGGACGGTGCGCAACCATGTGGACAGTGCGGTGACGCCGACGTCGCGCCCGCGGCCCACCGTGTCGACGAGTTCCTTCCTGGACACGACGCGGTCGCGGTGCTCGACCAAGTGGCAGAGCAGGTCCACGGCTTGAGGTTCGAGGTGGACCTGCCGTCCGTCGTGGCTGAGCCGACGACGGTCGGTGTCCAACTCGTACTGCCCGAAGTGGTAAACCGCGCCGTCCACACCGACGACTGTATAGTGGCTGTTCGGCCGCGCGGGAGCCGAACGCCGGACCACCGTGCCCCGCTCGGCCGGATGATGAGGTGCGCCACCTGGCGGCCCCTGTACGTAGGGGCCGGTCCCCGGGGTGGGCGGGCGCGTGGTGCGGTCAGTGCATGCCTCGTTCCTCCAGGGCTGTTCTGAGGCTGCGCAGGGCGTAGTAGACGCGGGACTTCACCGTGCCCTGGGGGACGCCCAGGGCGGCGGCCGCCTGTTGGGTGGTGTGGTCGGCGAAGAAGGTGGCCTCCAGGACCTCGCGGTGTGCGCGGGTCAGGGCCCGGAGGGCGTCGTGCAGCACGATCGACGACAGCATGCGTTCGATGTCGTCGGCGTCGCTGCCCAGTTCGGTCAGCCAGCTCGCGCCGCCTATCTCCTGCGGGCGGGCCATCTTCGTACGGTGTGCGTCGATCACGATGTTGCGGGCGATGCGGAACATCCAGGGGCGTACGGCCATTCCCTCGCCGTCCGCCAGGGTCTGCTTGTTCCAGCAGCGCAGCAGTGTCTCCTGGATGACGTCCTCCGTGCGGTGGGTGTCCCCGCCCAGCATGCGCAGCACGTACGAGTAGAGGGCCGGGCCGTGCTCCAGGTAGAGGTCCCTCAGCGCCCGTTCCTGGGGGGACACCGCGCTGGCCGACCCGATCACCGTCACGTTCATGGTGTGCTCCTGCTCCTTGGGGTGGCCCGTCCAGCCGTGGCGACTGGAACCGGAGCCTCCGGAGGAACGGAGTGTGGTCAGGGGTGTTCCACGTTCGTTTGACGCTCGATCCACGGCTCGTACAACGCCCGCCCCCTCACACGTAGGCCGACAGCGCCTCCACCTGGGCGCGGACCTGGTGGGCCAGTTGTTCGTCCGCCGGAGAGAGGCGCCCGCCGCCGTGCAGCCTGTTCCACATGTGCAGCAGTTCGTTGCCGTGGATCTCCGCCGCCCTGTCGTCCTCCAGCCGCTGCCACGCGGCCGCCGCCCGTGCCACCGCCGCCGGCGCCTGTGGGTCGCCGGCCCCGCACAGGATGCGGGCCACCGACAGGGCCAGCACCGTGGCCTCCCTGTGGTCCCCGCGCAGGTGCGCCAGGTACGCCTCCATGGCCCGTGCCTCGAGTGCGTCCGGGTGCTCCGTGCCCGCCGAGCGCGTCAGCGCCTCGCGCAGGGCGGTCGCCTCTGCGGACGCTTCCTCCAGCCGGTCCGCGGTCGCCAGCGCGTTGATGTGCGCTATCCGCTCCGCGAGTTGCGGCGGGAGGGGGCGGGACGGCGGGGAGGGCGGGGGCGGTGCGGGGGGTGCCGTCGCGGCGGCTCGGGCCCGGGCGACCGCTGTGGCGAGGGCCGAGGCGGGAGTGGGAGCGGGGGTGGGGTCGGGGATGAGAGCGGGGGTGGGTAGCGGCGTCGGTTCGGGGGCGCGGTCCGGCGGCTCCGTCTCCTCCATCGGGTCGAGGAGGCGGCTGGAGCCGTCGGGTGCCACCTGAAGGACGAAGTGGGCCGCTCCGGGGCCGTCGTTCACCGTGGCCTCGACCGCTGCGGCGCGCTCCTGCGCGTACTGCTGCAAGCGGTCCAGTACGGCCTCGTGCATGGACTGGCCCGGCTCGGGGACCAGACGCACTCCGTTGATCTCGGCGAGCCCCTCACCCGGGATGCGCACCGTGAAGTGGGCCATGACGGCGAGTCCTCCTGATGTTCAAGCGCCGGAAGCGGCGGATGCGGACGGGGATGCGGAGGGGGAGGGGGAGGGGGAGGGGGAGCCCGTGGGGTTCGGGTCCGCTCCGGGGGTGACGCCCGGGGTGGAGCCGGGAGGCGGGGCGGCCACGCCCTCGTACTTGGCGAACTGGGCGCGGATGGCGAGGACGTAGCCCTGCGCCTCGTTCGTCTGTGGCACCCCCTCGGCCGCGCGTACGGCGTCCATCCCCACGTGGTAGCCGGCCAGGGCGACGTCCAGGACGCTGCCGGTGGCCTCGTTCGCGTCGATCATCCGCTGGGCCTCTTCGGCGAGGTCGCACAGGTAGCGGCCCTGCGCCATGATCGAGTCCTCCGCGTCGAACGCCGAGGTCTCGTCGTTGTCGTCGTCGTCCTCGCCGTACTCCTCGAAGACGGCGGGCGGCAGCTGGGAGATGCCCTCCTCGCCGTTCTCGCCGACCAGTTCCTCGTTGAAGCCGGACTCCCGCTCGATCTGCGAGGCGATGACGACCGGGCCGATCGCCTCGCACAGGTCACCGGCCTCCTCGATGGGGTCCGCCAGGCCCTCCGGCACCGTCGAGGTGTCCAGCTCGCCCCTGCCGTCGCCGTTGAAGACGGCGATCACCTCGTCCGCGTCGTCCGCACCGGCGGAACCGTCTCCGCCACCGCCCGAGAACAGCAGGATCAACGCGATGAGCGGGGCCAGCAGGACCCCGAACCCTCCGATGATGATGATCACGACCAGGGCGCCGAGCAGGGCGAGCGGCGACAGCAGGCAGCCGCAGCCGGTGCCGGCGGCGATGGTGTTCCTGACGGCGGTGGAGGTTCCGCCCTCCCCGCTCTCTCCCGTGCCCGCGCTCATGCGTGTCTGCCTTCTTCCTCTCCCCTTGAACCGCGACGGCTGGACGGCCCGTTGTGCTGTCGGCGGGCTCGGGAGATCGAAACGGGCCCCGGCGCAATTCAGTTCAAACCCGTGGATATCAGATGAGCCAGAGCAGCCGAAGCGCGAGCGGAGAAGGGGGGTTGATCGCACATGGGCACTCCTGAGGCGACGCCGTCGAGCCCGCGGTCATGGGTCCGGGGGCCGAAGGCCGCGCGGCCGACGGCCTCCGGTGGCGGTACCCCCGGAGGCGGCACCCCCGGTACGAGCACCGCTCCGAGCGCAGGGAAGGGCCCGGTCCCCACGGCGAGCCACGCCCCCACGACGACTCCGGGCCCCGCCCGGGCGCCCGCTCCCATGACGGCTCCGGGCCCCGCCAGGCCCCCCGCCCCCACCACGACGCCCCGCCCGGGTCCTGGGACCGGACACCGCCGCCCTGCGCCGGCCCCCGTCGCCCGCAGAGGCGCAGCTGTCTCCCCCCGCAGGGCCTCCCCGGCCTCCGGCGGCACGGCCCCCTGGGATGAGCCGAGGCGGCGTACGCCGGTGCGTGGGACGTCGCGGGACGAGATCGGGTGGGTCAAGACCCACGGCGGGGCCGGCGCCACCTCGCTCGCCGAGGCTCTCGGCGGGGTCGACGTGGGGGCACGCTGGCCGGAGCCCGCTCGGGGCGAGCCGTGCCGGATCATGCTGGTCGGCCGGACGAGTGCGCGCGGACTGCGCGCCGTGTCGCGGGCGTTGGGCGCGCTGAGGGACGGCAAGGCTCCGCAGGGGATCGACCTGCTGGGTGTCGTCCTCGTCGCCGACGCCCCCGGGCGGCTCCCGCTCGGCCTGCTGCGCCGCATCCGGGTCGTCCGCTCGGCCACCCATGTGCAGCGGGTGCCGTGGATCCCCGCCTGGCGCATGGGCGGTCAGCCCACGTACCTCCCCCGGCAACTCAGCGCGCTCGCCGACCTGGTGGGCGTCGACGGCGAAGGAACCGAGTCATGACCTCCCCTCTCGTGGGCCTCGCTCTCCCTGCCGGCGGTCGGCTCGCCGCGTACAACCCGACCCCCGACGCGGGCGCCATCCTCGGCGTCCTCGCCTGGTGCGCCTCGGCCGCGGGAGTGGCCGGGCTGCTCATCGTCGGCATGCAGATGGCGATCCAGCTGCGCCGCGGCGAACCGGGGGAGGGCGGCACGTACTTCCGCGGCTTCTTCTTCGTCACCCTCGCCTGCCTGCTCGCCACGACGGCCGGTCCGATCGTCGCGTTCCTCGGCGACCTGTCCCTCCACTGAGGGCCACGAACGTCCTCCGCACCACTCACCTCGCCCGCTCTCACGCCCGCCGCTCACGCCGCGGGCGCCGACCACTCGGAGATCCCATGTCCCTGCTCCTCGAAGCCACCCACCTGCTCGCCGCCGGCGTGCCCCAGCCGCAGAGCAACGCCCCCGGCGAACTGACCAGCAAGGTCAACACCGTGCTCGGCATAGCCGCCTGGGCCGGCACCGCCGCCGGCGTCGCCGGGGTGCTGATCACCGGCACGATGATGGCCATCTCGGTCAAGCGCGGTGAGAGCTCCGAGCACATGAGCCGCCTCGGCATGGTGCTCGGCGGCTGCGTCCTGGTCGCCACCGCGGGTCCGCTGGTCGGCTTCGTCTTCAACTGAGCCGACGACGGGACGGTCGAGATGTTCACGCGCAGGGAGTACCGGGAGCCACGCCGGTACCGGTCCGATCCGTCGGGGCCGTACTGGAGGCAGCGCGGCTGGCAGGTGTCGGCGGCGTTCCTCGGCGTCGTCGTCCTGCTGAGCGGGATCGTGGCGCTGACGGCCGACCGGGACACCGCCGGTGACCGCGCGGGCGCCCCGGCGTCGAAGGGGCCGCTGTCCGGCTCCCCGGCCATGAAGGACGGCCGGCCCGACGGGTGCCGCACGGACGACAGCGGCGGCGACGTCATGCCCACGGCTCCGCCCAGCGACGTCGACTGGCACACCCTCGACGTCACGCGTGTGCCCGTCTCGGCCTCGGCCGGTCCGACCCTGACCCAGGGGCCCGTGTGGTGGTGCTTCGCGCACACACCGGCCGGGGCCGTACTGGCCGCCCACATCATTCCCTCGCAGATGAGCGGGCCCGACTGGCGGACCATCGCGCGAGAGCAGGTCGTGGCCGGCCGGGCCCGGGACCTGTTCGTCTTCAAACGCTCCACGGTCCGGGACGACGCCCCGGGCGACGGCGACGGCAGCCGACAGGACACCGGCTCGGATGTGGGCTCGGGTTCGAAATCGGGGCCGGGTTCGGGTTCGGGCGCGGGCTCGGGCTCCCGTCCGGGCGCGGGGGCCGGGACCGGCAGCTCGTCCGTCGCCTCCTACGCCGGATTCTCGGTGCCCGCCTACTCCGGTGCGGCGGCGACCGTCGAACTGCTGCTCAAGACCGGGCAGGGCTACGCCACGACCTCCGTCACCGTGCGCTGGAGCGGTGGCGACTGGAAGGTCCAGCCCTCCGGCAACGGTGCCCTGCACACGCCGGTGAAGGCGGTCCAGGGAACGAACGGCCATCTCCTGTGGGGGGTTTGACATGGCGTGCCCGACCGGGAATCCCATCGTCGACATCGCGGTCGGATTCTTCAGCTTCCTCGGCGACCCCATCGGGACCATCGTCGAGGGAGTCGCCAACGCCGTGCTCGCGGGCGCCATCGCGGTGTTCGGGGCACTGACCACCAGCATCCCGACCCTCTCGGGGACCACCACGGCCCAGGACATCAACAGCCAGACCCAGTGGATCGTGGTCTACCTGGCGGTCGGCTCGCTGCTGTTCGCGTCCGCCCGGATGGCGGTCGAACGGCGCGGTGCGGCCGGCACGACCGCGCTGAAGGGCATCATGCGGGTCGTCCTCGTCTCGGGGGCCGCCACCACCGTGGTCACGGCCGCCGCCGCCCTCGCGGACGACTACTCGACGTACCTGTTCAACGCGGGCGCGGAGAAGCAGCTGAGCGCCGTGGGCGCCTGCTCCGACGGCAACGGCATCGAGTCCTTCCTGCTGCTGGTCCTCGCCTTCCTGCTGCTGATCGCCGGGATCATCCACACGATCCTGCTCTACATCCGCCTCGGCGTCATGGTCCTGCTGCTGGGCACCCTTCCGCTGGCGGCCGCCGCCTCGATGACGGACTGGGGCGGCGGCTGGTGGCGCAAGCACCTCGGCTGGATGATCGCCTGGCTGTTGTACAAGCCGGCGGCCGGTCTGGTGCTGTATGCGGGCTCGGCCATGATCACTTCGGGCCGGGACGGCGGGAGCGACATCAACGAACGCATCGCCGGTATCGGCGTGATGCTGTTGTCCGCCGTCGCCCTGCCCGCACTGCTGAAGCTCGTCGTGCCCGCCACCGCCGCCCTCGGCGGGGCGTCCGCGATGTCCGGGGCGATGTCCACGGCGGGAGGGTCCCTGGCGTCCGGCGCCCGTTCGCTCGGCGGCAGCGGTGCCGGCGGCAGCGGTGTCGGCGGCAGAGGCAGCGGGGGCGCCGGCGGGCAGAGCGGTCCGCGGGGCGCGTCGGGGGCGTCCGGTGCGGGCGGCTCGGGCGGTTCACAGGGCTCCTCCGGTTCCGGCGGCGCGTCGGGCGCGCCCGGTCCCGGCAGCGCGGGACCGCCGGGTGCCCCGGGAGCCGGGGCGGGCGGCGGCTCCGGAGGGGCGGCCGCCGGCGCGGGCCGGGCCGCCGCGGCGGCCGGCGGTCCGGTCGGGGTCGCGGTCGGGGCGGCGGTGACCGCGGCGCAGGTCCTCGGCCGCACCGCCTCCGGATCCCTCGAGGGCGCCGACCCGGACAAGGGGCACAACACCTGACCCCTGCGCCCGTGCCCCCTGCGCCCGTGCCCCCTGCGGCCCCGGACGGGCCCGCCGTCCCCGCAAACGCCCGTCCCGCCGCACCACCGAACAGCCGCACCACGAACGGCCGCACCACGAACGGCCGCACCACGAACGGCCGCCGGGCTCCCGATCCCCCCGAGGAGCCCGGCGGTCCCCTCCCCCGCCACCCTCGCCTCCCCCGCCCCGCGCCCGCGCCCGTTGCCGTTCCCGTTGCCGTCACCCGACCACTCCACGAAGGGAAATCGGACCCTCATGTCCACGGAAGCCGTCACCCAGCCGACCTACGGGAACTGGCGCCGTCCCAGGCGTCCGGGGCTCGGTCCGCTCGGACTCGTCGGCACCTTCGGTGTCTTCGGCGGGCTCGTCCTCACGCTGCTCGCGTCACTGATCTCGCTGTACGCGGCGATGGTCGTGTTCACCCCCGTCGCGGTGCTCCTGGTCCCGCTCGCCATCCGCACCCAGGACGGCCGCAACGTCTACCAGCTGATCGCCCTGCGCATCGGCTGGCGGCGGCGCAGGGCCCACGGGGCGCACCTGTACGTCTCCGGACCGCTCTCCGCCCGGCCCGGCGGCCGGTTCCGTCCGCCGGGTCTCCTCAACAAGGTGACAGCGACCGAGGGCCGGGACGCCTACGACCGTCCCTTCGGCGTGCTGCACCACCCGAACCGCAACCTGTACACGATCGTGCTGGGCTGCGACCCCGACGGCGGTTCGCTCGTCGACCCCGACCAGGTGGACGTCTGGGTCGCCCTGTGGGGCGAGTGGCTGGCCCGGCTGGCCCACGAGCCCGGCCTGCGCGGTGCGTCCGTGATCGTGGAGACCGCCCCCGACCCCGGCACCCGGCTCGCCCACGAGGTACTGCCCCGTATCCGGGCGAACGCGCCGGCCGCGGCTCGTGCCGTGATGGAGGAGGTCGTCGAGCGCTACCCCACCGCGTCCTCCGAGATGCACACCTACGTCAGCCTCACCTACGGCGTCCCCGCGCACCAGAAGCGGAAGAAGGAGGACGTGATCACCGACCTCGCCATCCGCATCCCCGGCCTGCTCAGCGGTCTGGTGGCGGCCGGTGGCGGAGCGGCCTACCCGCTGTCGGCGGAGCGCATCGCGGAGGTCGTGCGGGTCGCCTACGACCCGGCCGTCGCCGCCGACGTCCTCGACGCCCGCGCCCAGCACGGCGGTACGGGCCTGGAGTGGGACGACGCCGGTCCCGCCGCCGCCGTCGAGACCGTGGGCAGCTACCAGCACGACTCGGGGGTGTCCCGGACCTGGCTGATGACGCTGGCGCCGCGCGGCACCGTACGGTCCTCGGTGCTGAGGGGCATGCTGGAAGCGGCGCCCGGCACACGTCGCAAGCGGGTCGCGCTGGTGTACCGGCCGATCGACCCGGCCACCTCGGCCCGGATCGTCGAGGCGGACCGGCGCAGCGCCCAGTTCATGGCGACGTCCGGCCGGGGCATGGTGCAGGCCCGTGCGGCCTCGGAGATGCGGGCGGCGGAGCAGACCGCGGCCGAGGAGGCGTCGGGCGCGGGGCTCGTGGAGTTCTCGCTGATGCTGACGGTCACCGTCGACACCATGGAGCAGCTGGCCGACGCGAGCGTCACCGTACGCAATCTGACGGCCGCCTCCCGGGTGCTGATGCGGCCCGCGGACCGGATGCAGGCGGCGGCGTTCAGCTGCACGCTGCCCGCCGGGATCCTCCCGTGGGAGCAGACCCTGATCCCGCACGAACTGCAGGAGGCGCTGTGAGCCGCCGCGAGGAGAAGAGGGCCGAACAGGCCGACCGGCTGGCCGAGTTGCGGGCGCGCGAGGAACTGGCCGCGCTGCGCGCCGGAGCGGGTGCCGCCCGGCCGGAGAAGTCCGGGCGCGGGGGCCGCAAAAGGCGCAAGGAGCGCGAAGAGCGCGAGGGGCGGGGGAAGGCCGGGCGGAGCGAGGGGCCGGGCGGGGACGGCGGCAGGCCGGGCGGCGGTGGGAAGAGGGACGGCTCCCGCCCGCGCGAGGTCCATGTGCCCCCGCGCGGCTGGTACGGGGCCGGGGGCGGGCGGGTCGGCTATCTGGACCCGCCGACCATGTGGCGGGCCACCACGGTGCAGGCGTGCGGCATGTGGCCGTTCGCCGCCGGTTCCGGCTCACCCATGACGGGCGTACCGCTGGGGCAGCACCTGTTCACCGGGGCCACGGTCTGCGGTGACCCGCTGAGCTGGTTCACCCGGGCCCGCTACATCTCCAACCCGTCGCTGTTCATGCTCGGCATGCCGGGTCTGGGCAAGTCCACGCTGGTCAACCGCATGCTGATCGGGCTCTCCGCGACCGGGGTCGTCCCGCTGGTCCTCGGTGACCTCAAGCCCGACTACGCCGACACGGTCCGGGCCCTCGGGGGCCAGGTGATCTCCATCGGCCGCGGCCGCGGCGGCATCAACGTCCTCGACCCGGGCGCCATGGGCGCGGCGGCGGCGCGGATCGGCGGCGAGGCGGGCGAGGTGCTGAAGGCGGAGACGCACGGCCGGGTGCTGAACATGGTGGCCGCGCTGATCACCATCGTGCGTGGCCGTCCGATGGACGACCACGAGCAGTCCGTGCTCTCCGCCGTCCTGCACCACCTGCGCGAACGCACCCCGCCGGGCCGTACGGTCCTGCTGCCGGACGTGCTCAGGGTGCTCGCCGAGGGACCCGACCGGGTGCGCGCGGTCACCCTCGACCGGGGCGACGACGCCCGCTACCGCGACGCCGTCGACCCGCTGCACCGCTCCCTGCTGGGCATCCTCGACGGTCCGCTGGGCGACACCTTCGCCTCCGAGACCTCCACCCGCATCGACCCGGCCGCCCCCGCGGTGTGCATCGACATCTCCGGCATCGGTGAGGCCGACACCCAGCTGACCGCCGCCGCGATGCTCGCCGCCTGGTCCGACGGGCTCGGCACGGTGGCCGCCTCGCACGCGCTCGCGGACGCCGGGCTCGAGCCGCGGCGCTGGTTCTTCACGGTGCTCGACGAGTTGTGGCGCCCGCTGCGCGCCGCTTCCGGCATCGTCGACCGCATCGACGCGCTGACGCGTCTGAACCGTTCCCTCGGCCTCGGCGACGCCAAGATCACCCATACGCTCAAGGACGCCGAGGCCCTCGGCACCGACGCCGACCGGGCCAAGGCCCGCGGGTTCGTCGAGCGGGCGGGGATGGTGGTGTGCGCGGGGCTGCCGAAGGCGGAGATGGAGGACCTGGGCAAGGTGGTGGGTCTGTCCCGGCGTGAGATCGAGCTCGTGTCGTCGTGGTCCTCACCGCCCGGCTGGGGGGTCTCCGGGGAGCACGAGGAGCCGCCCGGACGGGGTCGCTTCCTCATCAAGGTCGGCGGACGCCCCGGCATCCCGATCAAGGTCGCCATCACCGACGCCGAACGCCGGCTGCACAACACCAACACCCGGTGGACGCCGGACGAGGAGGCCGTCGAGCGGGCGGTCGAGCAGGAACTCGCCCACACCGCCGCCCAGGTGGCACGGGCCGCTCAGGAGGGGGCGTACGCGATGCCGGGCGCACCCGACGGCCCGGTGGCGGGGGGCGACGCGGGGAGGTGGACCGCGTGAGGGCTCCGGGCACCGGTTCCGCGCACGAGCAGCTGCCGTGGGCGATCGTGGCGCTCGCCGGCACCGGACTGGTCATGTTCACCGTCGCCTGGTCCGGCGGGACCCTCGGGTCCGGGCTGACCGGCCATGGCTGGGACGGCCCCCCGTTCGCCCTGTCCACCGTGTCACAGCTGGTCTCCGCCGGGCCCGCCGGCCTGTGGCCCGGGGCCCCGGCCGCGGCGCTCTACGGGGGCATGCTCGGCCTGCTGGGGCTCGTCGCCCTGCCCGTCGCCCTCCTGGTGCGCTTCCTGCTGGGCCGGACCGGCGGCACCAAGGGCCTGGCCGGGCGGCGCGAGCTCGCCGCGATGTGCCCCAAGGGCATCGAGGCCCGCGCCCGCGAACTGCGCCCCACCCTGGCGGGCCGCGATCGGCTGCACCCGGACGAGACCGGCAACCTCCTGGGCGACCTCAGCCCCAACGGACCCGAGCTGCGCAGCAGTTACGAGGACGTGGAACTGGACCTGATGGCGCCGCGGGCCGGCAAATCGACCGGCATCGCGGTCCCCCGGGTGCTGCGCGCCCAGGGCGCCGTCCTGCTCACCTCCAACAAGTCCGACGTGTACGCCGTCACCCGCGCCGAGCGCGAGCGGGCGGGCACGGTCTGGACGTTCGACCCGCAGGGCATCGCCCACACCCCGCGCGCCATGTGGTGGAACCTGCTCGGCGAGTGCCACACCATCGAGGGCGCCCGCCGCATGGCCGGTCACTTCGTGGCGTCCGTCAACGACGACACGGCGAAGAAGGACTTCTGGATCTCGGCCGCCCAGAACACCCTCACCGCCCTCTTCCTGGCCGCCGCCCGCAGCGGCACCCCCCTGCACGAGCTGCTCGGCTGGCTCGCCGACCCCGCCGACCGCACCCCGGTCGACCTGCTGCGCGACGCCGGACTCGTCGCGATGGCCGAGCAGTTGCAGGGGACCGTCCGCGGTGCGGTGGAGACCCGGGACGGCATCTACGAGACCGCCCGCCAGACGGTGTCCTGCCTGCTCGACCCGGAGATCCTCGCCTGGGTCTCGCCCGATCCCCGGCTCCCGGAGTTCCGTCCCGACCGGCACGTCCTCGGCGAGGACACGCTCTACCTGCTCTCCAAGGACGGCGGCGGTTCCGCGGCCGGCGTCATCGCGGGACTCGCCGACGCGACGATGCGGGCCGGTGTGGTCGCCGCCGAACGCATGGGCGGCCGGCTCGATCCGCCGCTGACCGCGGTCCTCGACGAGGCCGCCAACGTCTGCCGCATCTCCGATCTGCCCGACCTGTACTCGCACTTCGGCTCCCGCGGCATCAACGTCGTGACGCTGCTGCAGAGTTACCGCCAGGGCGCCCGGGTGTGGGGCGAGGTCGGCATGGACGCGCTGTGGAGCGCGGCGACGGTCAAGCTCCTCGGCGCGGGTCTGGACGACGCCGACTTCGTGCAGAAGATCTCCACGCTCGTCGGCCAGCACGACGTCCGTACCCCCACCGTCTCCCGGGGCAAGGAGGGCACGTCGCGGTCGTACTCCTACCGCCAGGAGGCCGTCCTGCCGCCGGACCGCATCCGTGCCCTGCCCAAGGGCACGGCACTGCTGCTCGCCACCGGCGTCAAGCCCGCGCTGATCCGGCTGCGCCCCTGGTACAAGGAGCCCGGCGCCGCGGCGATCTCGGCGGCGGCGAAGGCGGAGACGGCGGCCATCACGGAGCGCGCGGCACGCCGTCTTCCGCCGGGTCCGCCCGATGGTCCGGGTCTGCCGTGGCCGCAGGGGGTGCCTGGGGTGCAGGGGACGCCTGGGGCACAGGGGGCACCGGATGTCCTTGGGCTCTCTGGGGCAGGTGGGGCGCCTGGGGCCCCTGGGGTGCCGCTGTCCAAGCAGGTGCCGTGACCCTTCGCCGACAGCCGCCGCGCCCGCCCAGCGTCACGGCACGCAGCATCTGCTCGGCCGGCCCGTACCGCACCCGCGCCGACAGCCGTGCGCCGAGGGCCAGTTGGGCGGCGTAGAGCAGGACGCACCCGGTCAGGACCATGACCGTACCGGCCCGGTCGTGCAGTGCGAGCCCGTACCCGCTGAACACCCAGGCGAGGACGAGTGACTGGGTGAGGTAGTGAGTGAGCGCCAGGCGCCCGGCGGCGGCGAGCACACCGGCCGCCGCCGGGAGTCGGTCCTCGACCCGCGGGAGCAGCAGGAGCAGACCACAGGCGTACGACGCCGTGAGCGCCGGGGCGGTCAGCACCGTCACCGCCTGCCCGACCAGGAACCAGCGGCTGTCCAGCGGCCCGCTCGCGCAGCAGGCGGCGGCTACGCCACCGGCCAGGCCCGGCGGCAGCCATCGCAGGGCGGTCCGGCGCAGCCACTCACGGTCCCGGCCGCGCCGCTCGGCCAGCCGGGACTTCGCCGCCGCCTGCCCCGCCAGGAACGCGGCCAGCATGGCGGGCGCGTACAGCAGATCGGTGCCGATCGCGGCCGGCAGGTCGCGCAGATGGGTGCCCAGCACAGAACCGGCGTCACCCCGGTAGGCGGCGACCCGCTCGGCGGCACGGGGCGCGTCAGCGCCGGCGGCGAGCGGCTCGGTGAGGGCCACGGTCAGCAGCCCGTACCCGAGCAGCAGCGCCGAGAGGAGCAGCAGCAGGGCGGCGGCGACCCGCAGCGCGGCCCGGACGGAGAGCCCGCGCAGCCCGTACAGCACCAGGGCGAGGACGGCGTACGTCGTCAGGATGTCGCCTGGATACAGCAGGACCGCGTGCGCCGCCCCGAGGACGAACAGTCCCGCCGTGCGCCGCAGATGGCGGGGTGCGAAGGCGGCACCGGCACGGCGCGCCGACCGGGCCTGGAGGACGAAGCTGTAGCCGAAGAGGAAGGAGAACAGGACGTAGAACTTGGCGGTGACCAGCGCGGTCACCGCCCACGCGGCGACCCGGTCCGGCGCCGGCGCCCCCGGCGCACCGCCGAAGGCCGTGTACGGGCCCGCCACCAGCAGGGCGTTGACCACCAGGATGCCGAACAGGGCGAACCCGCGCAGCACATCGAGTTCGCCGAGCCGCGGGGGCCGGTCCTGCGAGGCGCCGGCCGGCCTCACCCCGCCGTCACGACCCCGGTGCCGAACGCCACGGTGGCGGACAGGAACCACCCGAACGACGGCGCAAGCAGATGCCGGGTCGTCCACAGCCTGGCCCGGGTGGGGCGCTCCCGCTCATACACCACGGGCACGGTGCCGCCGACCGGGGGCACTCCGTAGAACGGCCCGTACGGTCCCGGATCGAGGACGATCTCCCTGCCGAAGTGGTCGCGGAACACGACGAGTCCGCCGCGCCGCGGGTCGGCCGCCTCGCGCGGCGTCACGCGGCCCGTCACCCGCCGGCCGCGCACGTACAGCGCGGCGGCCGTCGCCACCGCCCGCACGGCGGCCAGCAGGAAACCGAGACCGAGCCCCGTGCACAGCGCGAGCAGCACCAAATGCGCGTTCATACCCACCCTTTCGCCTGGCGCCCTGAGCGCACAACGGGCCGGGGGTCCGTTGCGGTTCACACCTTCCTTGAACCTCCGTGCGGCACGGGCCCGTTGTGTGGGCGACCCGATGACTCCTCCACGTCGCACCATCCCTGCCGCACCATCCCTGCCCACGCGGCGCCTACGAAGGGAGCCACGAACCGCATGAGACGGATACCCGGCGCGCACGGCCACCGGACGGGGGCCGCTGTCGCACTGGCCCTCGCCCTGGCCCTGACGGCGACGCTCCACCCACCCGCCCGTGCCGAGCCGGCGACCCTCCCCGAGGTGCGCGCCGCACTCGACCGCCTGTACCACGACGCCGAGGCCGCCACGGAGAGGTACAACGCCCTTGACGGCAAGGTGACCCGGCAGGAGAAGCACCTCGGCACGCTCAAGGCCCGAGTGGCCGCCACCGAGCGGAAGCTGGGCCGCCTGACCGCACTGGCCGGGGCGGCGGCCCGCTCCCAGTACCGCGGCGGCGGTGTCCCCGCCGAGGTGCAGTTCGTCCTCGCCGACGACCCCGAACACGCCCTGGACAACGCGGCGCTGGTCCGTCAGGCACACCTGGGCACGAACCGGGTGATCAAGACCCTGACCGCGACGGAGGACGAGCTGCGCACCCGCAGCGACGAGGCGGCCGACGAGCTGAAGCGGCTGCGCCGGAACCGCGGTTCCCTGAACTCCCACCGCAGGACGATCCAGACCCGCATCGACCAGGCGCAGGCAGTGGAGTCGCGGCTGGAGGAGAAGCAGCGCCGTGAGCTGGCCGCGCTCGAGCGGAGGACCGCCGACGCGGCCCAGGCGGAGTGGGTGGGGTCGGGCGTCCTCGACGGTGCCGGCACCGAGGGCAGCACCGCGGGCCGCAAGGCCGTGGCCTTCGCCACCCGGGAGCTCGGCAAACCGTACGTCTGGGGCGCCGAGGGCCCCGACTCGTACGACTGTTCCGGTCTCACCTCGCAGGCCTGGCTGAAGGCGGGTGTCGCCATCCCACGTACCTCGCAGGAGCAGTGGCGGCTGCTGCACCGCGTCCCGGTCTCACAGATGCGCCCCGGCGACCTGATCATCTACAACGCCGACGCCACCCACGTCTCCCTCTACATCGGCGACGGCCGGATGATCCACGCCCCTCGCCCGGGGCGTCACGTGACGGTGGCGCCGGCCGGGTCGATGGAGATCCTCGGGGCGGTGCGGCCGGACGCCTGAGGAGGCGGACCGGCTGCCTGAACCCGTTCCGTCCGGTTTCCGTTGTTGTCCCTCAGCGAGCCGGGGCCGGCCACGAAGGGCCCGGCTCCGCACCGGACCACAAGGAGGTACGGCATGGCACCCAAGGACAAGAAGCGCAAGAACTCACCCACTGGGTCGTCCGGAAGCCGGGAGAGCGAATCGAGCGCGTCCAGCATGGGACTGCGCGAACTCTTCGAGACGCTGCCGCCGGCGCCCCCGTCGGACCGCGTCCTGAGGGACGCCCCGAACCTGGACCCGGAGTCCCTGCGCGAGATGCCGCAGAAGACCCCCTGGTCCCCGGCGGGCAGCAACGAGTGGTTCTACCGGGTGGGCGACAAGGTCGTCTCGGGGATGAAGAAAGGTGCCAACTCGGCCGCCAAATGGGTCGCGGAGAACGACACCCGGCTCATCGAGTCCCTCGGCGTCGGCGGCGGCGCCGTCCTCCAGGGTGCCGGTATCGCGGGCCAGCCCGCCGCGGCGCCCGCCGCCACGGCCGGGCAGGGTGCGTACGGCGGCGGCGTCACCATCTCCGGGCTGGTGTCGGCGTACCGGGGCGTCAAGGAACTCTCCAAGCTCTGGTCGAACTACCGGCACCCCGAGAAGTCGCCCGAGAAGGTCAACTACACGCAGATGAGCCTGGACCTGGCCGCGGCCGGGTTCGCGGGCGTGTACGGCGGCTACAGCACCGGTGCGGAGCAGAACCCGGGCGCCGCCCAGGTGGGCATGGCCGTGGGCGCCATCGGCTCCGGGCTGGCCGCCGGGGCGGCCCCCTGGTTCTCGAGCCGTCCCCCGGCCCCCACGCCCGCGCCCCCCCTGCCGGTCAGCCCCGTTCCGCCCGTACCGGCGGGCGGATACCAGCTGGGCACGCCGTACCACGCCAGCATGACCTCGCTGACCCAGCAGATGCAGGACTACCGGCTCTCCGACCTCGCGCCGTCCAGCACCCGGCACAGCTCGACGTCCTCCGGCAGCGACCCGTACGGCCGGCCGCCCGCCCAGACGCCCTACCCGCGGCAGTCGTACGGCTCGGGCGACTACAGCCCGCAGCAGTCGTACGCGTCGGGTTCCTACACCCCGCAGCAGCCGTACCAGCAGAGCACCTATCCGGCTCCGCAGAACCCGGTGTCCAGGTCGGTCTCGTCCTACTCCTACTACCCGACGGACGGGCAGAACAGCCAGCAGTCCTCCAACACCACCAGGCACAGGAACAGCCACCAGCACGGACAGGGCCACCAGCAGAAGCGCGGCGGCGGCAGCAGCGGCCCGGCCCTGTAGCCACGACGCATGACGTTCGGCGGGGGCCGGTCCGGCCTCCGCCGAACACTCGCCCCTGGGAGCACCATGACGACCGACACCGCGGCCGGCAGGCAGAAGCGGATGTGGGAACGGGAGCCGGAGAGGGGGCAGGAGTCCGCGCCGCCTCCCGCACCAGCGGAACCGGCCCCGCCCAAGTTCATCCTCTACCTGGAGGGCTCCGAGTACGCGGATGCCCTGCGGCGCCTCACCCTGTGGACGCACCACGTGCTGCTGCCGGTGTACGGCAGGGAGGTGACCTCCACCGCTCCGTGGTGCGGTCGCTGGTGGGAACACCCGGAGGCAGTCGCCCAGTTGCACGGCCTGTGGCTGGCCTGGGGGGACATGACGGGGCCCGGCTCCGAGGCGATCGGTCCCGCCAACTGGCATCGCGACTATCTGGGGCCGGTGATGGCCGCCCTGCGGGATCCGCAGGGGCCCTTCGCCGGCTGCAAGCCCGGCGCGCATCGGGGGAAGGAGACTCCCCCCGTCGACTTCCTCGACCCGTTCGGACCGCCTCCGCCGCCCCCGCCGGACGCGGCGTGACGGAGGCGGAGCCGAGGCGCACCGGGCATTGAACCGCCCGCCCTCCCCGGTCCGTTGTCGCCTCGTGTCCGCACCTTCCGACCTGAGTGAGGGGCACCGTGGCGGATGACAACGCGGCCTCCCCGGGCCGGAACCGGCTGGTCAAGGACCGTCCCGAAGCCACACTGGCACGTGACCTGATCAGGACCGAGTACCGGCTGAGGGACGAGCGCCGCGACAACGAACGGCACGCGAACGACAGGGCGGGCCTCTGGACACGCCTCGGGGCGCGGCTGCGCCGGTTCGTCGACCGGCTCTCCGGCCGGCCGGCGGTGGCGCCGCCGGGCGGGGACCACGCCGTCGCTGACGGAGCCGGGCCCTGGCAGCCGGCCCCGGCGGCGCGGGCGCCCGCCCGGATTCCCGCTCCCCGAGAGGCACCCGAAGCGGCCCCCGCGCCACCGCCGCATCCCGACCTGGCACGCCTCGGGGAGCGGATCGGCCGGCTGTCGACGCTTCAGCACGAGGCTTTCGAGGACGCGGTCCTCCACCTGGTCAGGACCGACGAGAGCTGGAAGCAGGCGTTCGAGCAGTCACCGGAGAGCATGCCGGCCGTCGCGCGGTACGCCGCCAACGCGTACATGCGGGAGTCGCTGCGGGACACGTCCGCGAGCGCGGCCCCGTCGCGACGGGGGCGCACGTCCGCGCAGGACGACGCACCTCGGACCGCGCAGGTCACGTCCACGAACGCCGCCACCGACGACAGTGCGCGAACGGATCAGAGCAGGAGCACCCTCACCGCCGGTGAGGCCATGGACGCCGCCCGGATCCGGATCATGGCGGACGACCAGAAGCAGTTCCAGGCGCTGCGTGCGCGCTGGGAACGCACGGCGCCGGATCGGCAGCCTGCCGTGGGGCAGGGCGGGAGCAGTTCGGGGGCACCCCGCCGGAACGACCTGAGCGACGGGCAGGCGTTCCTGGCTGCCGAACGGGCGGAATGGGAACGCCGCGGCACCACCCCCACCAACACCCCGAACCCCCACGACACCGCCGACGGGCAGGCCTTCCAGGCGGCCGAGCGGGCCGCTCAGCAGGCCGAGCGGCCCTCGTATGCGGCCGGGTCGGTGGAGGGCGTCCTCACGGGCGGGCCCTCGAGCCCCGTGACCCCGGTGTCGCCCCCGACACCGGCAGCGCCCCTGCCGTCGCTGCTCAGCGGTGAGGGACACGCGGCCGTGCGCGACACGCTCGCGACCCGACGCACCCCCACGGCCCCGGGCGCCCCCGACTCACGGACGAGTCCCCACCGCCCGGCGTCCGTCCACCGGCCCACCACGCCCACCACCCCCCAGAAGAGAGGACGTTGATGACGTACGTCACCCCCACCGGAGGCGCGATCCATGCGTAGGCCCCTCATCCGCAGACGCACCTCGTTCCTGCTCGCGCTGCTCCTGGTCGTCGCCGGTGTCACCGGCACTGCCCTGCTCATCCAGAGCGGGCGCTCCAACGAGGTGGACATCGCGGGGACACCGGCCGCCGGCGTCGGCTCCCCCGAGCACACCGTCACCTTCCGCAACACGACGGACCACCGCATATGGATCGGCAGTACGGTCAACGCCGACGGGTCGGCCGCTCTCACCGGGCTGCCGACGCTGGACCCGGGCCAGTCGGCCACCGTCACCATTCCCGAGCACTCCGGCGCCGGACACTGGCGCGGCAAGTTCTTCGCCCGTGAGGGCTGTACCGGCGAGGAGGGGACCACGTTCCACTGCGCCGTCGGCGACTGCGGACCCTTTGCCGACCGGTGCGTCACCGGTGAACAGCCCACAGGTCTGGCCGAGTTCAACTTCGATCCGAAGGACGGCCTGGCGCCCTGGTACAACGTCAGCTACGTCAACGCCGTCGCGTCGCCGATCACCGTCACGCCGGACGGCGTGGCGCCGCCCGAGTCGGGCGAGTGCACGCCGGCGGGCTGCGCCACGGACCTGCTGGCCGCCTGCCCGGCGGACAACCTGGTCAGAGACGAGGCCACCGGCCGGCCCCTGGTGTGCGTCAACCCGAACCGGGACGCGAAGACGCCCTACAGTGACGCGCTGGCCGCGACCTGCCCGACCGCGTACAGCTGGTCCAAGCACGACGCCGAGCAGGGCAACCAGGTCGTGTACCAGTGCCGGAAGTGCACCGGCATGACGGTGACCTTCCACGGCACCGGCGGTGCCGGCCCGTCCGACGCCGGTACCGAGCCCGCGCCCGGCCCCGCGGTCACGGAGCGGCCAGGCGGGGGCGGCACCCCGGCGGCCTCCCGCAAGGGCGTCGGCCTGAATCCCGTCGCGGGGGCCTCCGAGGCCCTGGCCGGTTCCCGTTCGTCCTGGTACTACAACTGGGCCTCCACCGCCGACGGCGTCACCGCCCCGGAGGGTGTCGAGTTCGTCCCGATGATCTGGGGTCCCGGGTCGGTCACCGACACCGAACTGGGACAGGCCACGCGCGAGGGGAAGGCGCTCCTCGGCTTCAACGAGCCGGATCATCCGGGCCAGGCCACCATGTCGCCCGAACAGGCCCTCGACCTGTGGCCCCGGCTGGAGTCCACCGGCCTGCGCCTGGGCGCGCCCGCGGTCGCCTCCGGCGGTGACGTCGAGGGCGGCTGGCTGGACCGGTTCATGAAGGGGGCCGAACGGCGCGGTCTGCGGGTCGACTTCATCCCCCTGCACTGGTACGGCGCCGACTTCGGTCCCGGCGCCACCGACCAGCTGCGCGGCTATCTGCAGGCCGTGCACGACCGCTACAAGAAGCCGGTCTGGCTCACGGAGTACGCCCTGATCGACTTCTCCGGGGGCACCCCGCGCTACCCGGGCGAGCAGGAGCAGGCCGACTTCATCCGGTCCTCGACCGAGATGCTGAACGGGCTGGACTTCGTGGAGCGGTACGCGTGGTTCGCGCTGTCGAAGGAGACCAGCCCGACGGGTCTCTACGACGGAGCGGAGCCCAACGCGAGCGGACGCGTCTACCGCGAGGTGCGCTGAGGCACCGCCTCCTGGTGAGGACGGCTCGCCGGCATTGAACCATCCTCCCCCCGCACCCGTTGTCCGGGGGCCCGCCCGCGGTGCGCCGGCGGGCCTCACGATCGAAGGAGATCCATGTCAGGCGGTCCGTCTCGGCGCGGCCTCTCGGGTACACGCGTCGGCCGGACCGTCCGGCAGGCGGTCGAGCCGCTCGCGGACCTGCTCGGCGTCCGGGTGGCCGAACTCCGCGAAGATCGCGAGGGCGTGCCGCCAGCTCGCCCGGGCCGCCTCGGTCTGCCCGCCGTCGAGTTGGACGTCCCCGAGGTGGCCCAGCGTGTGGCCCTCGCCCCAGCGGTTGCCGATGTCCCGGTGCGTCGCGAGTGCCCGGCGGTAGTACTCGACGGACTCACCGTGGCGGCCGCGCCGGTGGTGGATCGTGCCGAGGATGTCGAGGGTGACGCCCTCGACCCAGCGATTGCCGCCCGCCCGCAGCACGACCAGCGCCCGCTCGAGGCAGTCGACGGCCTCGTCGTAGCGGCCCATCCGCTGGTAGGCGTCCCCCAGGTTGCACAGGGCGATGCCCTCCCCCCAGACGCTGCCCGCGATGCGGTCGAGGGCGAGCCCGCGGCGGGCGTACTCGACGGCCTTGCGGAGCTGGCCCGCGTGCAGGTAGGCATCGCCCAGATTGGCGATCACCGACGCCCTGTCCCCCAGTTCCCGGCGCAGTCCCAGCGCCTGGTGCAGGTGCTCGATGGCCTCGTCGAACCGGCCCGCGTTGCGCAGCGCGGCGGCCGTGTCGCACAGGCCCTGGGCCTCCCCCTGCCGGTCCCCGGCGTGGCGGGCGGCGGCCAGCCCCGTACGCGCGGTGTCCAGCCAGTCGTGCAGGTGGCTGCGGAGGTAGAAGAACCCCCACAGGACGGCGGGCAGCCGCCACGCGATGCCCGTCTGCCCGGCCTCGGCGGCCTGATGCGCCGCGACGATCAGGTTGGACCGTTCCGTCTCACACCAGTCGAGCGCCCGTTCGTGCGTCGTGAACTCCAGCGGTCGGCACTCCTCCGGCGGCGGCTCCAGCGGGATGCGACGGCGGTTCGGGGTGATGTGCGGGTAGGCCGCGTCGGCGGTGTGCAGGTACCAGGACAGCAGCCGTCTCAGGGCGAGGTCCCGCTCCTGCCGGGTCTCCTCGGCGCGCACTCGTTCGGCGGCGTACACGCGGAGCAGGTCGTGCAGGACGTAGCGACCCGGGAAGTGCTCGGTGAGCAGGTGGGCACGGGTCAGTTCGGCGAGGGGCCCGCGCGCCTCACGCGGGGGGAGCCCGGCGAGAGCGGCCGCCGCGGGCGCGGAGATGTCCGGCCCCGCGTGCAGCCCCAGCAGCCGGAACAGACGCGCGGCCGGAGCGGACACGGCCTTGTAGGACCAGGAGAAGACGGCCCGTACGTCGGTGGTGATGTCGTCGCCGCCGGCGAAGGCGTCCAGGCTGCCATGGCTGTCGTTCACCTCGTCGGCGATGGCGCTGAGCGGGAAGGCGGGGTGGGCGCGGGCGTGCGCGGCGACGATGGCGAGGGCCAGCGGCAGGCGGCCGCACCGCGTGATGATCTCCTCGGCGGCCTTCGGTTCCGCGGCCAGCCGGTCGGTGCCGAGGCGCAGGGCCAGCAGGTCATGGGCCTCGGCCGGGGACAACTGGTCCAGCGTCAGGGGGTGCGCCCCCTCGCCGGCGACCAGGCCGGTGAGCCGGTTGCGGCTGGTGACGATGACCAGGCAGCCCGGGGAGCCGGGCAGCAGCGGGCGGACCTGTTCGGCGTCGCGGGCGTTGTCGAGCAGGATCAGCACCCTGCGGCGGGCGAGCAGGCTGCGGTACAGGGCGATCTGCGCGTCGAGACCGGCGGGTATGCGCATCGGCGGGACGCCGAGTGCGTCGAGGAAGCTGCGCACGGCGTCGTCCGGCGTCACCACGGAGCCGGTCGGGTCGAAGCCGCGCAGGTTGACGTAGAGCTGTCCGCCGGGGAACCGGTCGGCGATCCGGTGGGCCCAGTGCACGGCCAGGGTGGACTTGCCGATCCCGCCCATGCCGCCGATCGCGCTGATCACCACGGTCGCCGGGGGGCTGCCGTCCTGGGGCAACAGGTCGCCGATCCGGTCGAGTTCGGTACTGCGTCCGGCGAACGTGGGCAGGTCGGCGGGCAGTTGCGCGGGGCGGGCCGGCTGGAACGGAGGGCCGTGCGGGTCGGCGGGGTCGAGGCGGGCCGCATGGTCCGGCGGCGTCCCACCCGCCGGCGTGCCCTCGGCCGATGTGCCCTCGGCCGTCGTGCCCTCCACCGGTACGGCGCCGGGCGGTGCGGCCCCGACGGACGGACGGGCCGGTCCGGGCGCCGCCGGTGCCGGATTCGGAGCTCGGTGCGGCATCAGGGCCGGGTCGGCCGCCAGGATGCGCTCGTGCAGCTCCTGGAGCGACACCCCGGGTTCGACGCCCAGCTCCGCCACCAGGGCACCGCGTGTTCTGCGGTACGCGGCCAGCGCCTCGGCCTGCCGTCCCGACCGGTACAGGGCGAGCATGAGCAGGCGGCACAGCTCCTCGCGCAGCGGGTGGCTGCCGGTGAGCGGGATCAGCTCGGCGATCACCTCGTGGTGGCGTCCGAGCTCGATGTCGGCGTCCAGCCGCGCCTCCAGCGCGGACAGCCACTCCTCGTCCAGCCAGGAGCACACGGTCTCGGCCAGCGGGCCCGGGAGTCCGGTCAGCGCGGCGCCCCGCCACCCGTCGAGCGCGGCGCGAAGCAGGTCCGCGGCACCGGACACGTCACCCGCGGCACGCGCCTTCTTCGCCTGAGCGACGCGGCGCTGGAACACGGCGAGGTCCAGGCCGTCGTCCGGAACGCGCAGCACGTAACCGTCCCCGACGGAGACGAGCACCCGGGGCCGCCCCGCCGGGCCGCGGTCGGGCTCCAGCACCTTGCGCAGGCGCGACACGTAGGTCCGCAGGACGGACACGGCGGCGGCGGGTGGCTCCTCCCCCCAGACGGCGTCGATGAGTTCACCGAGCGGTAAGGGGCGTCCGCGTCGTAACAGCAGCGCCGCCAGCACCACCCTCTGCTGCGGCGAGCCGAGGTCCAGTTCCCGTTCCCCGCGCCATGCCCGGACCGGCCCCAGCACAGCGAAACGGAAGGCATTCACGTAGTGGTCCACCCTCGGACTCTAATGCGCCCCCGCTCCGGCACGGCCACGTCGGCGGAGCGCACCGTTCCACCGACGTGACCGTTCTCCCGTTTGTCACCCACGAGTTGAACCGAGTGCGGCCGGTGCCCGTTGCGGTACGCGGGCAACGCCGATACGGCCCCGGCCGCGCCATGCGGCCGGGAACGTCAGAGAGGAACGCTTATGAGCCGGGGTGGAGAAGCAGCGGACGAGCCGGTCACCGGAGGCGAACCCGCCGCGCACGGTGGGCCGTCCGAGCCGTCCCCGCACTTCACGGTGGTCATCTCCGGCGACGGGTCCGCCATCGTCGACGGTGAACCGGTGCCGGTGGCGGAGGGGGAGGCGGCCGACGCCGCGATCCTCGACCTCCTGCACGGGCACGCGCGCGACCGGGACGCGCCCGTCACGGCGGCGGTCTCCGACCCCGCGGCGGGGTACGTGGCGTTCGTAGAGGTCTTCCCGGACGGCTCCAGCTCGCTGCTGGAACAGCAGCCGGAGGCTCCGGCACCGTCCCTCGTCAAGGGGGGCACCGCGCCTGCCGGTACGGGCGCCGAAGCGGAGTCCGACGGCCCGCGTCCCGGGCTTGCCGGAGGCAACGACCGCGACGCCCCCGATGCCCCCGATGCCCCCGACGTCCCCGACGTCCCCGACGACTTGGACGTCCCCGACGACTTGGACGAGGCGGCGTACGCGCTGCCCGAGCCCGAGGGAACGCCGACCGGGCCGCCGCCCGGCGTCCCGGAACCGGAACCCAGGACCGGACCGGGCGCGAACAGGCAACCGGCCCCCGGACTCCAATCGGAGCCGGCCCGCCCCCGCCCCGTACCACCGCCCGCGCCCGCCCCGGCGCCCGCCCGCAGGACCGCGTCCCGCCAGTCGGACGACGAGTTCGAGGGCCCCGGGCTGCTCAGCAGGCCCCTGGTGGTCGGGCCCGTGGCACTCGGTGTGGCCGCGCTGGTCGTCGTACCGCTGGTGATCCTGGGCAGCGGCGGGTCCGGAGACGGCGGGAACCGGGAGCGGGCCGCCGCGCGTGCGAGCGGCTCGCCCTCGGCCGAGGCCTCCCCCATCCTCAGGACGCCCCCGCTCCCGGTCCCGCCCCCGTCCGTCTCGGCGTCCGCCTCTCCGTCGGCCGAGGGCGAGAGCAAGGACAAGCGCAAGGGCAAGGACGAGCCGAAGCCGACGGACACCACGGATGCGAAAGGCAGGGGCGGAGCTCCCGTCACCGTCACGGCCAGGCCCCCCGCGGCCACCACCACCGTCACGGCGAAGCCCCCGCAGGACTCCGCGGCCAGTGCCGTGAAGCGGCTCGCGGCGAGCGACCCCTCCGGACGGCACATCTGCTACCGCGCGTACGTCTCCGGACGGGGCTGGCAGAAGCCGGTGTGCGACGGCACGATCGCCGGCACATCGGGTCAGAACCGGCCGATCAAAGCCCTCAACATCGCGGTGCACGGCGTCGACGGGTCGGCCGCCAACGCCTTCCGTCACGCCTCGAAGCCGGTGGACGGCCGCGGCGAGTGGCAGCCGAGCTGGACGGCCGTCACCGGCGACGGCAGGAACTTCACCATCGGCACCGCGAAGCGGAACGCCCCGAACATGCTGGGCTTCGCCATGAACGTCGGCAGCGGCGAGATCTGCAACACCGTCCGCCTGCGCCAGCGCGACTGGGGCAGGCGGGTGTGCAGCAAGCCCCGCCCCGACTTCACCTTCGGCGGCACCCTGGACAACGACGTCTGGCTGGAGGCCGTGAAGCTCACGGTGTGACCGCTCGGCGCCGCGTGGCCGACAGCGGTCCCCGTCCGACCCATGGCCAACTCGGGGCGCGTAAGACGTCATCATCGAAGGCGGCGACGAGCGTCTGCGCGATCAGGCCGGGAAGCTCGGTCCGTCCGTCGTCCTCGGCCCGGCGCACCAATGCCGTGTGCATGACCGCCAGGCAGGCGACTGCCGCCGCTCGGGCGCGGAACGCCGCGTCGGGATCGGTGCAGCGCATGCGCCGAGCCTTCGCCCGGGGCAGAGCCACCGCTTACGAGAGTCTGACGCGGAACTCGTTCCCCTCTCCTCCCACCCCACCCACTGGTCATTCTTGTCCCGTCCGCAGACACGGATGACGGATGCGGGTGCCATGGGCAACGAAGCTGAAGGAGACGGAACATGAGCGTGCACAGCGGTCACGGTGATCGGTATCGGCAGAGCGGCCAGGACGGAGCGGGCCGCGGTCACCGGCGAAAGTCCAGGACGCGGCGCATCGTGATGGGCGGCGGAGCCCTCGCCATCGCCGGGGCGGCCACGGTCGCCGTGTCCCTGGCCTCGGCCAGCCAGTACTCCGGGAGCACCGGTGCCGACCACGCCGTCTTCGTCCAGGGCAACGAGCTGGACGGCAACACGATCCACGTGTTCGCGCGAGATGACGACGGCAAGCTCGAACCCGCGGGGACCCACGAGACCGGCGGCAAGGGCGGTGACCAGGTCGACGCTCCCACCGACTCGCTCGCCTCCCAGGGTTCGCTGGTCTACGACGACGCCTCGGGGATGCTGCTGGCGGTCAACGCGGGCAGCGGCACCGTGACCTCGTTCCGTGTCGAAGGACAGGAACTGAAGGACCGCCACATCGTGGATTCCGGAGGGGAGTTCCCGGCCAGCATCGCGGTGCACGGCAAGGTCGCGTACGTCATGAACGCGGGCGGCGAGGGCTCCGTCCAAGGCTTCGAGATCACCAGCGAGGGGCTCGAGCCGCTGCACGGCTCCCACCGCTCGCTGGGCCTGAACAACGAGGACGTACCGCGCTTCGACACCTCGCCCGGCGAGGTCGAGATCACCCCGGACGGCCGCAACCTGGTGGTCACCACCAAGGCGGCCAACACGGTCGAGGTCTTCCCGCTGAAGAAGAACGGCCTGCCGGCCGTCTCCGAACCGGTCGTCAACGAGTCCGCGGGCGGTGTCCCGTTCGCGATCAGCTTCGACAGGACGGGGAAGCGGATGCTGGTCGCCGAGGCCGAGAAGTCCACGGTCACCACCTACAAGGTGAAGCACGACGGCAGGCTGGAGGTCCTTCAGGAGCCCCTCGCCAACGGGCAGGAGGTCCTGTGCTGGCTGGAGCGCGCGGGCAACTACTTCTACGGCGGCAACACCGGCAACTCCACCGTCAGCGGCTACCGCATGGACGAGCAGGGAGAGCTCTCCCTGACCAACGACGTCGGGGTAGCCACGCCGCCCTCCTCGAACTCGCAGGGGGTGATCGACCTCGCGGTGACGGAGGACGAGAAGTTCGTCTACGTCCAGAACGCCGTCTCCGGCACCGTGGACGGCTTCCGCGTCGAGTCCGACGGCGCTCTCACGAAGGTCACCACGGCTGAGGGGCTGCCCGCCTTCGACGAGTCGGGCATGGAAGGCATCGCCGCGGTGTGACATACCGCGTACGCATGCGGCCCGGGGCATGGGGGACTGGAAGGTGACTGTCCCCCAGGCCGGGGCGTCCGTGACCCCCGCAGATCCGGACGGCACCGCCGTCCTCGCGTTCTTCGCGGCCACCCCTCAGCTCGGAACCCGGGACAACCACCTCGGCGTCCCGCGGAGCGAGCCCCGTGCGGGAGCGGGCACTTGACGGGGCGGTGTGCACGACTGCGGCCTCGGACAGCCCCGACAACCGCTCCAGCAGCTCGGCCGAGAGCTTGAAGCCCACGGTCGTCAGCGCCGCATCGAACTGCCGCGCGGCGGTGGTTCCTTCCCCGGCAGAGCCCTTGGGGCAGGGAAGGCGGAGGGTGTGCCGGATGACCAGCGACTCGAGACTGTGCGCCATTCGGGGATGATCGCAGAGGTGCGCGAGCCGGCGCACAGGAGTTTCCTGCCTGCGCTCCGGCGCCCTGGCATCAGCAGCGCGATCGGTATCGGCATCGTGATCGGGGTCCTCGGCGGACTCGTCGTCGTTCTGGCTCCCGGAGCAGCCGGACCAGGCCGGACGTGTCGAGCAAGTGGATCACCGGCTGCGCTTCTCCGCCCTGGAGTCGGGGTGGCCCTGGAGTCGGCGGAGTCGTGGAGTCGGCGGACTCGTGCCGCGGGGGGCTTCCCGTCTTCGCCGCCTCTTTGTATGTTTGTCCTGTTTCCAACGGGGGCGGGTAGGACGGTTACTCATCGTGGACGAGACGGCGACGCCTCCGGCCGGCGCGGGCATACGGCAGTTGCTGCTCGCGCTCGGTGAGCCGGTCATCGACCTGGTCGCCGCGCCCCCCGGGCTGGAGGACGTCGAAGTCGGCGACGTGGCCATCCTCGACGCCGACGAGGAGCCGGAGCCGTACCAGGCGCATCTGGTGCTGATCATCGGCGCGCGTGGGCGCCGGGCGCTGCGCGTGGCGCGGGCCGCCGCCCGGCGCGGGGCCGCCGCGGTGGTCGTCAAGATGGACGCGGACGACGGCCGGGAGACGTTGAAGGAGCTCGCCGAGGACACCGGGACCGTGGTGCTCGGCATCCGCCCGGAGGTCCGCTGGGCGCACCTGGACTCCTTGGTCAGACGCGTGATCGCCGACACACGCCGGGCCGGTGAGCCGGAGCCCGCCGAGCGGCCCGCCGACCTCTTCGCGCTGGCCGAGACCGTAGCCGCCCTCACCGGGGGCAACATCAGCATCGAGGATGCCAGCAACCGCGTGGTGGCCTATTCCCGCTCCGACGACGGGGTGGACGAGCTGCGGCGGCGTTCCATCCTCGGCTGGGAGGGCCCCGCCCATTACCTGTCGCTGCTGCGCGAATGGGGTGTGTTCGAGCGGCTGCGGGCCGGCGGCGAGGTCGTGCGGGTCGAAGAGCGGGCCGAGCTGGGGATCCGGCGGCGGCTGGCGATCGGTATCCGGGTCCAGGATCAGTGGCTGGGCTCGATCTGGGTACAGGAGGGCAGCGGTTCGTTGTCCGACACGGCCGAGCAGGCCCTGGTCGGCGCTGCCCGTGCCGCGGCCCTGCTCCTCGTACGGCATCGGACCGGGACCCCGTCCGACCTTCAGGTGGAGGAGGCGCTGCTCGGGCGGATGCTCGACGGGCACATCGACCCGCGCACCTTCGCCGCCCGTATCGGGGCCGAGCTGACGAAACCGGCGGCGGTGGTGGCTTTCGCCCTGACGGACCTCACCCGGCCGGACTCCGCTCCGCCGGCCCCCGCCTCGACGGACTCCGCCCCGTCGGACTCCGCCCGGGCTGACGACTCCGCCTGTGTCGATCGCCCGGCCTTCGAACTGCGCCGGGCGGAGATGACCAGCCTGGTCACCGTGCACGCCGGCGCGTTCCGGCGCCGGGCCCTGGTGGCAGCCGGTGGGAGCCGGGTGTACATGCTGTTGCCCGGGCTGCCGGAAGGGGCGGGCGAGGGCATCGTCGCCGGGCTGGCGGGCGACATCGTGCGGTCGGCCGGGCAACGCCTGCACCTCGATGTGCGCGCGGCCGTGGGCTCGGTGGTCGGCGGGCTGGACTCGATCGCCGCGTCGAAGGCGGAGGCGGACCAAGTGCTCGGCATCATCACGCGCCAGGGCGATCCGCGCGTGGCCACCATTGCCGACGTACGCTCCGAGGTCCTCGTCGGCGAGACGCTCGCCCTGCTGGAGCAGCACCCGCGGCTGCGCGACCCGCGGATCTCCGTGCTGCTGGCCCACGACCGCGAGCACGAAAGCGGACTGGTGCCGTCCGTGCTGGCGTATCTTGCCTCGCAGTTCAACATGCGGGCGGCGGCCCGCCTCCTGCAACTGCACACCAACACCCTGCGCTACCGGCTGAAGCGAGCTGAGACGATCAGCGGCATCGACCTGGCCGACCCGCACCAGTGCCTGTTCGCGCACCTTCAGCTGCTGCTGGAGACGGAGACAGTGCCCGTACGGAACGCGTCACACACGTCGTCGTACGGGCACTGAGCCGGGGAGCCAGGGATCCGGCGGGCGCAGGCGGCCGCCGCCGAACCGGGGACCGGCCGGGAGTTACCCGGTGGTCTCCTCCGCGGCCTGCACCCGTGCCTCCGCAGCGCCTCGCTCACCGACGTCACCGGCGCGCAGCGCCTCCCGGAACCGGGCCAGCTCCTGCTTGACGAACGGGGCGAGGAGATAGAGGCCCACGATGTTGACCAGGGCCAGCAGGAACAGCACCGCGTCGGTGAAGTCCAGCACGCTGCCGAAGGTGAGCACCGCGCCGATCACGATGAACAGGCAGAAGATCAGCTGGTAGACGCGCTCGCTGGTCTTCGTCTTGCCGAACAGGTGAGTCCACGCCTTCTGGCCGTAGTACGACCAGGTGATCATCGTCGAGATCGCGAAGAGCAGGACGGCCACGGTGAGGACGTTCGGGAACCACGGCAGGACGGTCTCGAAGGCCGTGGAGGTGACCGTCACGCCGTCCGCCGTGGTGCCGTCGGCCGCGTACTGGGCCTTGGCCTCGTTCCAGAACGGGCTGTCGGCGATCACGATCGTCAGCGCGGTCATGGTGCAGATGACGACCGTGTCGATGAACGGCCCGATCAGCGCGACCAGGCCCTCGGTCACCGGGTAGCGGGTCTTCACGGCGGAGTGGGCGATGGGTGCGGAGCCCAGGCCGGCCTCGTTGGAGAAGGCGGCGCGGGTGAAGCCGACGATCAGGGCACCGATGACACCACCGACCACGCCCTCACCGGTGAACGCCTCGTGGAAGATCGAGCCGAACGCCGACGGGACCGACGTGACGTTGGTCAGGATGACGATGAGGCAGGCGCCGACGTAGATGATGGCCATGCCCGGCACGAGGCGGCTGGCGACCTTGCCGATCGACTTGATGCCACCGATGATCACGGCACCGACGACGACGGCCAGCACGATCCCCATGATCAGTGCGGAGCCGCTGCCGCCGAGCGCGCCGTCGCCGCCGCCGGTGATGTTGCGGATCTGGGTGACGGTCTGGTTGGCCTGGAACATGTTGCCGCCGCCGATGCCGAACAGCAGGATCATGACGGCCGCGAGCGCGGCGAGCACCTTGCCGACGACCCGGCCGCCGGCCCCCGGCAGCCGCTCGGCCAGCCCCTTGCTCAGGTACTTCATCGGGCCGCCCGAGAACGACCCGTCCGGGTGCTCGTCGCGGTAGCGCACGCCGAGCGTGCACTCGACGAACTTGGACGCCATGCCGAGCAGGCCGCACAGCACCATCCAGAACGTGGCACCGGCACCGCCGATGGTGACCGCCACGCCCACACCCGCGATGTTGCCGAGACCGACCGTGCCCGACAGCGCCGAGGACAGCGCCTGGAAGTGGGTGATCTCGCCCGGGTCGTCGTGCCTGCTGTACCGGCCGCGCAGGAGGTTCAGGGAGAGCTTGAGGGTACGGAACTGGATGAAACCGAAGTAGAGGGTGAAGACCGCACCGGCGACCACCAGCCAGGCGACGATCCACGGAAACGTGAGCCCGAAGACGGTGACGTCGGCGAAGACGAAGTCCCCGAGTCCCCTGGCGAGCGGATCGAACAAAGAGTTGATCTTGTCTTCCGTCTGCCCGAGGATGCCGTCCTCCGCCCCCTGAGCCTGGAAGCGGGCACCCCCGAGCCCGGGCTGCAGCGCCTGAATCCGATGCATTGCGATCCTTTCCTCCGGCCACCCGTCGACCGTGACGGGGCCGGCCGGCCCCGAACTGGGGGCGTCACCACCGGGAAATCGCCCGGTGCCCCGCGGGTTTGGGAAACCGTAGGAGCCGGCACGTGCCCGAGTTCCGGTACAAGTGCACAAAGAACCGGCCGGTACGCCGTCGATGTGACCGTCCGGGTCCACCAGGTGCCGATGGAGCTCCCGGCTGGAAAGCGGGAGGAATCGCCCGGCCGAGACCGTGAGCGGCGGAGGGGGCCGCTCCGACAGTCTGAGACCGTGGACGATCTCGTTGGCACCCAGGAGCCGATCATCCGCCTCGCTGAGCCCACAGAGGCTGTGGCGGCGCTCGAGCGTGACCCGACTTTCTGGCCGATCCCTGCGCAGCCACCAGAGGGCGGCGGCCAAGACGGTGTTGTATCTCTGCGTCAGGTGAATCGACCTGATTACAGGAGGGAAAACGGGGTATGTGCCGCAGCTGAGCCGTCGGTGCGAAGACGAACAGGATCCGTCATTGTCAGCCTCAGTGCCCGCGTTCAGGGACCACGACGGCTTCGCCGCGTACGTCGAGAGGTACGGCCCCCGCCTCCTGCTGTGGATCTGGGACAGGGCGGAGGGGGAGCCGGGCCACCAGGTCTCCTGCGCGGAGTTCGGCTCCTGGCAGAGCATTCCCATGAGCGCCGTCCGGGCCATCGTCGGCCATCTCAGCGCCGAGGAACTGATCAGCTCCCACGACGGACACGGCACGGACACGGGTGCTCCCGTGGTGACACTCCGGACCGCCGGGGCGGAGCGGGCCCGCGGGCTGCAGGCCCTGCGCGCGAACTCGGTCCAGCGGGGCCGTCACGCGGCACGCGCCGTACTGCACTGGATTCACGCCAACCCGCACCGGCAGCCGCTGCGGATCAGCGGGTTCCTCGATTCGCCGGACGTCTTCTTCCTCGGTGAACCCCTCTCCCGGAGCGAGGTCGCCCGGGCCCTCACCTATCTGGCCGAGGAAGACCTGATCACCTGTGAGGGGCCGCCGTTCCACAACGACGTCGGCTCACACGTGGCCCTCACCTCGCAGGGCGTGAGCGCCGTGCTCAGCGGCTCCTCCGACATCGTCGCGTACGTGGCACAGCAGCGCGAGCGCCGCCGACCCGCCCAGCACACCCATATAGAGGCCGAGACGATCGGGCACATCACCCAGGGCGACTCCGACAACAGCGTGCACCACAGCATCGAGGTGCACACCGCCCTGGCACCCGCCGACCTCGCCCGGCTCATCGCGGAGCTGGCACCGGGACTGGACCTCGAACCCGAGTCCCGCGCGGCCCTGTTGCGCAGCGCGGACGCCCTGGCGCGCGGCGACGACAGCGGCGGCGACGGTACCCCCGGGCCGGACCGGCAACGCGGGCTGATGGAGGGGATGCGACGCCTGCTGGGCAGCGCCCCCGACACGGTCGGCAGGCAGTTCCTGCTGGACGCCGTCGGCCAGGCCCTGGGGAGGCTGCTCGGAAGCTGAGCCGACGGGAGCACCCAGAACGACAACGACACCGGAGACGGTGGCAGAACGGGGGAGAGGGCGATGCCGATGCCCTTGTACGCACGGGACTCCATCCTGCGCGCGTTGGTGCCCCGGCTGGTCGGCCTGGCCGCCGACCGACGGGAACTCGTCCCCCAGGAACACCGCGACGACCTCCCCGTGACGCTGCTGACCGGCCGCCACGGCATGGGCAGGACAGCGGTCCTGGACTCCCTGGAAGAGGCCTACCGCGGGCGCGTTCCGCTCGGCAGGGTCGATGCCGCGCAGATCGAGCAGGGGCGGTGGTCCGGTTCCACGGCGGCCAACACGTCGGCCGTGGTGGAGATCCTGGAGCAACTGGTGTGCCGGCTGGCGCCCGTGGTCCCCGGTGCCGGGCGGCTGCGGTTCTCCCGTCTGCTGCCCGGACTGTTCGCCGTGTCCAGCTGGCACCGCGGCAGCGAGGTCGAACAGTCGCTGGCCCGCGACCGGATCGCGCGCCTCCTCGTGGCATGCGGTCTCGAGAAGGACACGGCCGACGCGGACGGCAGCCAGTGGACGTACGACGTCAGCGACCGCCTCGCCGACCCGGACCGGCGCCGGCACGACCTGGCTCCCGTCACCGAGGCGGTCGTCCAGCAGTACTTCAGCCGGCACACCCGCAGCCGCGCCGAACGGTCGGTGCACCAGTGGTACCAGAGCCGCTTCCCGGGCTCCGAGGACGGTGAAGCCGCCCTGATCCGGCTGAGCCTGCGCTTCCACCAGGGCGGCGACTTCCAGCGCGCGGTCGAGCACACCCTGATCGCCGCGTTCCTCGAAGACCTCACCGACGCCCACGGCCGGTGGCATCGGATCAACCGGACACCGCGCCCCCTGGTCCTGCTGGACAACGCGCACACCGCCGCCGGACAGCGCGTGCTCGGCCTGCTGCTCGAACACCGCGCCGCGCCCGAGACCGGCACCCGCGACCCGCTGGTCGTCGTCGCGACCCGGCTGGGCGACGGCGCGGACCTCTACCCGGACGCCACGCGCCGCGAACCGCCCGAACTGCTCCACGCCTCCGGCTGGCAGCGCACCGTCCCCGGCTCGCCGTCGGCGGGACTGCTCGTGATCCCCTTGACACCGCTGACCCACGACGACCTGCTGCTGATGCTCGACCCGGCCGAGGGCCCGCTCCACCGCCATCTGCCGTCGGCACTGCACGCCCTGACCCAGGGGCACCCGCAGGGCAGCAGGATGCTGTGCGAGGCGGTCGTACGCGCCAGTGGACGGCGCGCCGTCACGCCGGAGGAGTTGCTCGACCTGCCGGCCGAGGAGGGACGGCCGGTCGCCGAGGTGCTGCTGGAGCAGCTGATACCGCAGCCCCAGCTGCGCGCCCACCTGATACCGCTCGCCCTGGCCCGCGACCGGGAGGCCGCACAGGCGCTGGTGCCGGCGTCCGCACCGGCCGGTGGCGGCTTCCCGGGCGCCGGGCTCCCGTCCGCCGCCCAGTACCTGGAGGAGGAGCACTGGACGGCCGGGACGGACGGCGCCGCCCCCGCCGCGGGTTTCGTCTCCGACCCGTTCCTGCGCGCCCTGCTGCTCCACGAGGCCCGTACGACCTGCGCGGCAGCCCCGCCGGGACGGCGCTGGGAAGACCTGCACGCTCTCCTGCGCGAGCACCACGCGGCCCGGGGAGCCGGGCACGAACCCGACGTGCTCCGGCACACCCTGGCGGCGGGCGGAGCGGAGCCGGTGGTGAGCGCGCTGACCGGGTACTTCGGCACCTGGGAGGCGGGCCGCTGGCTGGACACCCTCCGGTACATCGCCGAGGCTCCCCGGCCTCCGTCGGACGGATGGACCGACGAGCGTGCCGAGATCGCCCGCGGTGCCCATGACCACCGCTACGCCGAGACCGACGACGTACGCAGGTCCGTCAACAGGCTGCTGCACACGCTCTGGTACCTCTCCGAGACCTACGCGGAGCCCCTGCCCGGCCTGTGTGACGACCTCGGCTCCGAGCTGGCGTTCCTGTCGATGCGGCATCCCTCAGGGCGCGCCGTGCTCAACGAGGCCGCTCGGGCCTGGCCGGCCGCGGCGCGCGAGCGAAGGCCCTACCCGAGGTACGGCTCCGCCCGAGACGAGGAGTGAGGACTGTGCTGCTGAACCGCTTCAGGAACCGTGCTCTGGGACCGGCCGACAAGGCGGTCGTCCTCGCGGTGGGCGTCGTCCTGCTCGCGGCGGTCGCCTTCGCGGTCGTACGGCTGCTGCCCGGGAAGTGCGGCGACGGCCTGGAGGCAGCCGGGGACGAGTGCGTGGGCGTGACCGCCGGGGTCCTGCGGGGCGATCCGGAGCTGGAGGGCCTGATACGCGCCGTGGCGGACGAGAACGCCCGGGTTGAGAGGCGCTGGACGCACCCGGAGAACGGGCACGCCAGCATCCCCTACGTGCGGATCGCCCTCATGATGCCGTTCACCAGCGATGCCACCAGCACCATGAGCACGGAGCAGATCGCCCGCGCACTGGCGGGTGCCCACGCCGGCCAGTTGCGGGCCAACGCGCAGGCGGGGCCGGGTTACCAACTGCTGCTGGCCCACGACGGGAAGGACCTGGACCAGTGGGAGCCCGTCGTCGGCCGGCTCGCCGGGATGACCGACGACAAGGCACCGCTGGTCGGCGTGTTCGGCATGCCGAGCAGCACTCCGGACACGCTCGCCGCGGCCGAGGCCCTCTCCGCTCACCGGATCCCGGCGATCGGCCCCGTCCTCACCTCGACCACCATGGAGGCCGGGTACCTCTTCAAGACGTCCCCGTCGAACGAGCTCTACGCCGAGGCGCTGCGGGAGTACCTCGACAAGAACCCGGGGAACGGCACGGGCTTCCTCGTCTCGGACCGGCGAGAGCGGGACAGCTACTCCGCCGACCTGCGCAGGGTCTTCCTGGCGCGCTTCGGCAAGGAGTACGGGCTGAAGCAGCGGCAGGCGTCCTACCTGGGACTGACCGGCGACGACAAGGGCGTCCCCCAGCGCTTCTCCGACACCGCCCGCAGCATCTGTCTGACCGAAGCGGACACCGTCTTCTTCGCGGGACGCGATCACGATCTGCCCCACCTGGTGGACCGGCTGGCGAACGAACCCTCCTGCGACCACGGGAAGCCGACGCGCATCCTGAAGGTGGGGATCGGCATGGATCCCGAGTCCACCACGGCGGACATCACCGAGCAGCTGCGGGAGGCCCGGATCACCCTCGTGGACGCCGCCTCCGTCGACACGCGGTCCTGGGCGGGCAACGAGAAGCTCCCGGCCGGGCCGCGCGGCTTCCTGAAGCAGTTCGAGAAGCTGCGGGCGAACCTGAACGACTCGGCACACGAGCACAGGAAGCCGTGGGGGAACAAGCCTCTGGACGACGGCTACGCGGTCATGTACTACGACGCCTTCACCGTGCTCTCCCAGGCCACCGGCCGGGCGTACGACGACATCAACGGCGAGAAGGAGGAGAGGGAAGGAGAGGCGGAGACCAGCGGGGCCGCGGTCCTGCCGCGGCATGACGACGTGTACAACACCGTCATCAACATGAACATCCTCGGCACCCGGTCCGGGGCGAGCTGCGTCAACTGCGTACGGGGAGCCAGCGGCACCTTCGGCTTCGACGACTCTCCGGACACACGGAAGTGGGCGGTCTGCAAGCCCGTGCCCGTCATCGAGTACCCGGAACCGGCCTCCGGCGCGAAGACGAAGGCGGCCGGGACCTACCGCAGCTACGAGGACATCTTCAACGGCACCTGTCCCTGACGGACCCCCCGGTCCCACGTAGCCTCTTCCCGTGCCAGCCTCCCGCCTGCATCGCGTCGCCGTCCTCGTCCTCGAGGGCGCGAAGCCGCTCGATGTCGGCATCCCCGCGCAGGTCTTCACGACCCGCGCGAGCATGCCGTACGAGGTGCGGGTGTGCGGGGCGGCCCCCGGTCTCGTGACCGGCGGCGACGGCCTGTCGTACTCGGTCGCCCATGGCCTCGACGCCCTTGCGTGGGCCGACATCGTCTTCGTCCCCGGCTACCGGCGACCGGACCGCGAGGACCCTCCGCGGACTGTGGTCGACGCACTGATCGCCGCTCATGCCCGGGGCGCGCGGCTCGCCGCGATCTCCACCGGGGCCTTCGCGCTCGCCGCCACGGGCCTGCTCGACGGCAGGCGCGCCACGACACACTGGCACTACACGCGGGCCCTCACGGCCAGACATCCGCTCATCCAGGTCGACGAGAACGTGCTGTTCGTCGACGAGGGCAGCGTGCTCACCTCGGCCGGCGCCGCCTCCGGCATCGACCTGTGCCTGCACATCCTGCGCGGCGACCTCGGAGTGGCCGCCTCGAACCACACGGCCCGCCGTCTGGTCGCGGCCCCCTACCGCAGCGGCGGCCAGGCCCAGTACGTACCCCGCAGCGTGCCCGAGCCGCTCGGCGAGCGCTTCGGCGCCACCCGCGAGTGGGCGCTGCACCGCCTCGGCGAGCCCCTCACCCTCGCCATACTGGCGCGGCAGGCGGGGGTCTCGCCGCGCACGTTCTCCCGGCGCTTCGTCGGGGAGACCGGCTACACGCCGATGCAGTGGGTGATGCGCGCCCGCATCGACCTGGCCCGAGAACTGCTGGAGCGTTCCGAGCTCAGCGTCGAACAGATCGCCGCCGACGTCGGGCTCGGTACCGGAGCCAACCTGCGCCTGCACTTCCAGCGCATCCTGGGCACCACCCCGAGCGAGTACCGGCGCACCTTCACCCGGGGCCAGTAGCCCCTGGCGGGATCCTTTTGAACCATGGCGATCCCGCCACTGTCAGCGGCGTGAGCCGCGGGCGAGCCTGGGGGCAAAGCCGGGCACCCGTACGGGGAAGGGACACCATTCATGACTCGCATCGCCATCAACGGTTTCGGCCGCATCGGACGCAATGTGCTGCGCGCCCTGCTGGAGCGCGACAGCAGCCTCGAGATCGTCGCCGTCAATGACCTCACCGAGCCGGCCACGCTCGCCCGGCTGCTCGCCTACGACAGCACCGCCGGCCGGCTCGGGCGTCCGGTGACCGTCGACGGGGACGCCCTCGTCGTCGACAGCCGCCGGATCACGGTGCTGGCCGAGCGCGAACCGGCGCAACTGCCGTGGGCCGCACTCGGCGTCGACATCGTCCTGGAGGCCACCGGCCGCTTCACCTCGGCCAAGGCCGCCCGCGCCCACCTCGACGCGGGCGCCCGCAAGGTGCTCGTCAGCGCGCCGTCGGACGGCGCCGACGTCACGCTCGCGTTCGGGGTCAACACCGGCGCCTACGACCCGGACCTGCACACGATCGTCTCGAACGCCTCCTGCACCACCAACGCGCTCGCCCCGCTGGCCAAGGTGCTCGACGACCTCGCCGGTATCGAGCACGGGTTCATGACGACGGTGCACGCCTACACGCAGGAGCAGAACCTGCAGGACGGTCCGCACCGCGACGCCCGTCGCGCCCGTGCCGCCGGCGTCAACATCGTGCCGACCACGACCGGCGCCGCCAAGGCGATCGGCCTGGTGCTGCCGAACCTCGACGGCAAGCTGTCGGGCGACTCGATCCGCGTACCGGTGCCGGTGGGCTCGATCGTCGAACTCAACACCACCGTCGCCCGCGACGTGACGCGCGACGACGTGCTGGCGGCATACCGCACCGCGGCCGAGGGGCCGCTCGCCGGCGTCCTCGAGTACTCCGACGACCCGCTCGTCTCCTCCGACATCGTGGGCAATCCCGCCTCGTCGGTCTTCGACTCGGCCCTCACCCGCGTCGACGGCCGCCACGTGAAGGTGGTCGCCTGGTACGACAACGAGTGGGGCTTCTCGAACCGCGTGATCGACACACTGGAGTTCCTCGCCACCGGCTGACCGGACCCCGAGACGCGACCAGGGGCGCTCATCGAGCCCCGCGGTGGTGGAGCCGCCCCTGGATCCGCGACGAGCCGGAGAGGTCGACGTGCGCACCGGATGACGGGGCGAGGCTGTTCAGGTGGGGAGTCTCACCGCGTAGATCCAGTCGGGACCGTCGTATCCGATGGTGTCGAGGTGCTCCGCCCGGCTCAGGCCGGCCCGGATCGCCACGCGCTGGGAAGCCGTGTTGGCCGGTCGGACTCTGGCGATCAGGGGGACATCGGGAACGCGCAGGGACGCCCAGGCCGTGACCGCACTGGCGGCTTCGCCCGCGAAACCCTGACCCCATGCCGAGGTGGCGAAGCGGTAGAAGAGGTTGAGGACCCGCGTCCCGTGCAGGTCCATGGGCTTGATCCCACAGAAGCCCAGCTGCTGATCAGAGCCATGGCACCGGACCACCCAGTACCCGTACCCGCACCGCTCCCACTGGTCGTTCCAGCGCTGATAGAGCTCCTCCGCCTCCTCGAACCGGGTGAGCGCGTCAGAAGGATTGTGCACGCAGGTCCCGGGATCGCTATGGATCCCAAAGATCGCCCCGATATCAGCTTCGTTCGGACGCCGCAGCGACAGCCGGGCGGTCTGCAGTTCCTCATCACGCATGTGTAGATCCCAGCTCCCGCCTTCGGTTCAACACGGACCCAGCTCTCACTTTCAACAACGGCAAAGATCATGGGTGTTGAATGCTAAGGGCTGATCTCCCGGACCTGGCAGGCCATCGCGAACGCGGGAGACGGCGATCCCGTTGCCGAGACCGTGGTCAGGTCTCAGCATTCCGGACGTTTCTGCCCGGACGGTCCGTCACATCACCAAAGCGTGAGGGCTTCGACTTGAGTA